>JAISRX010000213.1 GCA_031273395.1 Bacteroidales bacterium
GGCTTGGGTCTGGAGGATGGTAATCATGTACATGTCGTCAATCCACAGGCGGGTTTGCCAGGTATATCCCTTCTCCGCCCAGGCTTTTTCCTCCGGTTTGGCATTCTCCGGCGCTTCCCACTGGGTATCGGCATAAGCCAGTCCCAAATCGAGGTAGCGCTTGTCTTTCGTTATTTGATAAAGTTCCAGCGCGAGGCTTCCGAACATGTTCAGATCAACATGGTTCATGATGGGCAGCAACTTCTTTTCCGTAGAAAAGAAAGGCTCGAATTTGTCCTGCAAAAGTTTGACGAGTTTCCGGTCTTTTGTTACCGCGGCATACCGGAGCGCTCCGTTCCAGGTGCATACTTCGGCATAGTGAATCCATCTGCCTCCGTAGAGGTCATGCCTGTCGTCCGTAAAATGGTATGCCAGGCGTTTCCCCACTTCTTCTGGAGTATATCCTTTCGGAAAGTCAGCCGATAAACTGTTTTGGGCGAACAAGCCCTGGAAAGAGAAAAGGACGGATAATAAAAATATTCCTGTCCGGGCGTATGCGGAACGCTGATTTTTACTGTTTGATTTTGTTCTCATTGTTTTTATTAAGATGGTGTTTCATTATTAAAAATACGACTGCAAAATTAGATATATATCTTTTAACTGCAAATTTTTTCCTGTTTTTTTGTGTCAATTCAACGTCACCGCACAATAGCAAATGTCACGGTGACGCTGCCGCGATAGGAGCCTTTCCCGCGGAACGTACATTCGGCATTCCCCGCGTTGACATTATTCCTGTAGGCGATGTTGTAATCGCGACCAAGTTTGAGCGCCACAGCGCCTTTTGCGGTAACATAGCGTACCTCCGGCACAGGGGTTACGGGCGCTCCGGTGTATGCTTGCGGGGGAATGGGCGCCGGCTGCGCTGCCGACATGTCGCGACGGGCGCGATGGAACTGAAGGTTCAGCCGCTCGATTTCCGGGTTGAGGGTATCCATAAAAGCGCCGTACTCCGGCGAGAGATTGAGGGCGGCGCCGGAATTGACGATGGCTGCGATGTCGCGATACGCCGCTTCGATACCGCGGCGCACTGCCTGAAAGGTGTGGTCGGGTTTTTTAAGCCGGTCGGTATCGCGCTGTTCGAGCAGCGCAACGAACGCCGTGCCGGCGGATTTCAATGCCGCAAAACGTGCGTCAAGCCCCACAAGAGCAGCATCCGCCGCATAATCGCCGTCGATCTGTTCGATAATCGCCTGCACATCGCCCGCTTCTTCGTTATAGGGCTTGCGGGACACATTTCCGTAGCTCTTCAGCATGATTTTCAGCCTGCGCGCCGCATCTCTCACCGGCGGGTCGGGACTGTACAAAGCGTTCCTGATCTGCGCCGATATTGCCGACAGCAAATAACCGACACGGCGTCTGGAATCGGCAATTTTGACGGTCAGCGCGCTTTTGCGCACATATCGCATCTGTGCGTCTTCTTCTTCAAGCCAGCCGTCGAAAACGGGAATGAGCGCCGACAGTGCGGTTTTTACTTCTATACCTGCCGCCGCAAGCTCCCGGGAAACTTTCCTGCAGTAATCAAAATGTGCCGCATTGGGTAAGTTTACGAACCTGAGAACAATAATTTTTCTCATGTCACCATTTATTTTAAATTAATTCATCCTGTTTTGATATAATTTCTTTTGTTGTACCCTGTTTGAAAACCACCGGTGAAACAGTCATACCGTATTTTTTTTCCTTTCAACTTTTTTTTAAAGAAAACACCGGTTGATTTTTTTTCTTCACAAATATACGAAATAAAAAAATCAGTTGATTTTTTTTCATCAAAATTATGTGACATAAAAAAATCGGTTGACTTTTTCTCCTTGCAACTATGCGACATAAAAAAATCAGTTGATTTTTTTTCTTCGCAACTATGCGATATAAAAAAATCTGTTGATTTTTTTTCTTCGCAACTATACGATGTGAAAAAATCTGTTGATTTATTTCTTTCATAATCTATAAAAGGAAATAAATACTGTGTTGTTAATCTATCAATATATTTAATTACTATACTTTGACTTGTTTTTTGTTTATTGATATTTTTCATGACTCTCATATCATCTGAATTTATTTAGTCGCAAAATTATTTTTTTTATCATACAATGCAATTTTTTTTATCAAAAGACGACACAAGGGCGGATACAAGACCCGTCCCTGCGAACGCCCATGCTTCCGTAGAGACATGGCGCGCCGCGTCTCTACCACCGAACCGTATTGTCATCCACCCGGCGGGATGTTTCGGGCGCGGCTGTTCCGTTTATTTTGTCATGACTGCGCGTTGTTCCGGAAATTTCATGTACATTTGCGCATTAATACAATCAGAAATTGGATATGGAATTTATTGAAACAGCGCGGAAAAGATATTCCGCTTTCGATGCGCCGGCGACTGTGACCGTTTGCGCCGGTGGTGAGGAAAACCCCGATCCCGAACGCAAAAACGGGAGAAAACAGGGCGAAACCGTTATTTTTGCCTGACCTCGTTTTTTTATGGAACAGGACGAACGTTGGATGCGCGAAGCGCTCAAGGAAGCCCGTGCGGCGCTGGCAAAGGACGAAGTGCCGGTGGGTGCGGTGATTGTTGCGGGGGACAGGATCATTGCACGGGCGCACAACCTCGCCGAAACGCTGACCGACGCAACGGCGCATGCCGAAATGCAGGCAATAACGGCTGCCGCCGCCTGTCTGGGCGGGAAATACCTCCGGGAATGTACCCTTTACGTAACGCTGGAGCCTTGCCTGATGTGCGCGGGAGCGCTCTACTGGTCGCAAATAGCGCGGGTAGTGTACGGGGCAACCGATCCCCGACGGGGATTTTCGCTCTGTCCCCTGCCTGTATTGCATCCGGCTACCTCGGTGACCTCCGGTATGCTCGAAACAACATGCGCCGGACTGCTGAGCGACTTCTTCAAAACAAAAAGAAAATAATTATTTTACCGTTTTTAATACCTCAACGTGAAACAGGAAAACGCAATTATCATTAAGGGAGCAAGGGTAAACAATCTGAAAAACATTGATATTACCATTCCCCGCGAACAATTGATTGTCTTCACCGGACTCAGCGGTTCGGGCAAGTCGTCGCTGGCATACGACACCATTTATGCCGAAGGACAGCGTCGTTATGTGGAAAGCCTCTCCTCTTATGCACGCCAGTTTCTGGGACGCATCCAAAAGCCGGAAGTCGATTTCATACGGGGCATCCCTCCCGCCATTGCCATCGAACAGAAGGTGAACACGCGCAATCCGCGCTCCACCGTAGGGACGTCCACGGAAATATACGATTACATGAAACTGCTGTTTGCCCGGATAGGCGTCACCTATTCGCCCGTGTCGAAGGAAATTGTCCGGAAAAATTCGGTGACCGACGCGGTGAATTATCTCCTGTCGCTCCCCGATGGCGCTTATGCGCTGATACTGTATCCGCTCGGCGAACATCAAAAAGCCGGTTTTGCCGCATACCGTGAGGCGTTGCTTGCGCAGGGAAGCAGCCGCATTGAAATCAACGGCGAAGTAAAACGGCTGGAAGAGGTTCCGGCAACCGTGAAATGGAAGGCTGCGGACAGGGTATATCCCGTGGTGGACAGGGTATGCATCGCACACGACGAGGATTCGTCGGCGCGTTATGCGGATTCCGTGCAGACGGCTTTCAACGAAGGCGACGGACGTTGCGCCGTCCGGGTAATCAACAGCCCAGAACCGAAAGAGTTTTCCATCCGTTTTGAATGTGACGGGATACTCTTCGAGGAACCCAACGAACACCTTTTCAGTTTCAACAGCCCGTACGGAGCGTGTCCGAAATGCGACGGCTACGGAAAAATAATCGGCATCGACGAGGATCTGGTGGTGCCGGACAGGAACCTGTCCGTCTATGAAGACGCCGTAGCCTGCTGGAAAGGCGAAAGCATGAGCGCATGGAAGGAAAAACTGATCTACGCGGCGGACAAGATCGGATTTCCCATCCACAAACCTTACGGCGAACTGTCCGAAAAGCAGATCGGCATCCTGTGGAACGGGACACGCGGGTTTGAAGGCATCAACGGGTTCTTCAAATTCATTGACCAGAACAAGTACAAAATACAGTACCGCGTGATGGCTGCCCGCTACACCGGAAAAACCGTCTGTCCCGAATGTAAGGGCGGGCGGCTGCGAAAGGAAGCGTCCTTCGTGAAAGTGAACGGAAAAACCATCGCCGAACTTGTAATACTCCCGATAGACGAGCTGCACAAGTGGTTTGTCAACATCCGGCTGAGCGAGTACGAGCAACAGGTGGCGGGACGCATCCTGACGGAAATCATCCACCGGCTGACCTACCTCAATCAGGTAGGGTTAAGCTACCTCACGCTGAACCGGCAGTCGTCCACCCTGTCCGGAGGGGAAGCGCAACGCATCAACCTGTCCACCTCGCTGGGAAGCAGTCTGGTGGGGTCACTCTACATCCTCGACGAGCCGAGCATCGGGCTGCATCCGCGCGACACCGCGCAGCTGATCGAAGTGCTGAAACAGTTGAAGGAACTGGGCAACACGGTGCTGGTGGTGGAGCATGACGAAAAAATGATGCGGGCGGCAGACCGTATTGTGGACATCGGTCCTTTGGCAGGACGGCTGGGCGGCGAAATTGTCTTTGAAGGCACTTGCCGTGAACTGGAAAAATCGGACAAAAGCCTCACCGCCGCCTATCTGTCGGGACGCGAAAAAATAGCCCTGCCCGAACAGCGCCGCAAGTGGAACAATTACCTGCAAATATCCGGCGCGCGCGCCAATAATCTGAAAAATATCACCGTCCGTTTTCCCCTGAACATCCTGTGCGTGGTGACGGGAGTCAGCGGGTCGGGCAAATCGACGCTGGTACGCGACATACTCTATGCCGCCCTGAACCGCCAGATCAACGGCATGAGCGAAGAACGGGCAGGATCGTTCGACCAACTCACCGGCGACGTGAAAAAACTCTCGTTCGTCGAATTTGTCGATCAAAAACCCATCGGACGCTCATCCCGTTCCAATCCGGTCACCTACTGCAAGGCGTATGACGAAATCCGCAAACTGTTTTCGGAACAGCCGCAGGCAAAACACAACGACATGAAACCCGCCTATTTCTCCTGCAACGTAGCGGGCGGACGCTGCGAAGAATGTCAGGGCGAAGGCGAAATAACGGTAGAGATGCAATTCATGGCGGATGTGAAACTGAAATGTGAAACGTGCCACGGCAGGAAGTTCAAGGACGACGTGCTGGAAGTGACCTACCGGGGAAAAAACGTGTATGACGTGCTGGAAATGACAGTGGACGATGCGATAGAATTTTTCGGCAACAAAAAGTCGGCTACCGAAAAAAAGATTGTGGAAAGGGTGAAACCCCTGTCCAAGGTAGGGTTGGGATACGTAAAACTGGGACAGTCGTCCAGCACGCTCAGCGGCGGGGAAAGCCAGCGCATCAAGCTGGCGTCGTTCATCGCCCACGACAACAGGCAACGCTCCACGCTTTTCATATTCGATGAACCTACCACGGGACTGCATTTCCACGACATCCGAAAATTGCTGGACGCCATGAACATGTTGATAGAAGACGGACACAGCGTATTGGTGATCGAACACAATCCGGACGTCGTCAAACATGCCGACTGGGTGATCGACCTGGGACCGGAAGGCGGTAAAGCCGGCGGCAGCGTTGTGTGCGAAGGAACGCCGGAAACCATTGCCGCCTGCAAAAAATCACATACCGGACGATACCTGAAAGCGGACGGCATGAAATAACGGCAACCGGCGGGCATATCCGGTACAAACAGACAGTGAATATCCGGCGACGGATGTAAAGTCCGGTAAAATTGTACGTATGAGTGCAGGTTCCCTGCAAGTATTCAATATGCCGGTATCCGTTGCCGGCTGCATGGCAGTCCCTCAAGCGGTTTTTCCCGCAAAAACCGTGAAGTCAGGCAATGTTGCACGAAGTTTTTTGTTTTTCCTTTGTTTCCGCCAGCGGAATACTGAAATAAAAGGTGCTGCCGGCGCCTTCCCTGCTGTCTAACCACAATTTCCCCCGGTTATGCTCTACAAAATCCTTGCAGAGCAGCAATCCCAGTCCGGCGCCTTTTTCCTTGCCCGTTCCCATGGTGGTGAAACTGGACATGGAAAACATTTTTTTCTGGTTTTCCTGACTGATCCCCACTCCCGTGTCTTTGACCGACACCACCGCATAATCGTCCTCCTGCGAGGTATTGACGGTGATGGCGCCGCCTTCGCAGGTAAATTTCAGCGCGTTGGAAAGCAGGTTGCGCAAAATGATTTTCAGCATTTCCACGTCGGCTTGCACCATCAGGGGGATGTCGGTCGGACGTTCTATCACGATGCGCTTCTGCTCGGCTTGCATCCGGTAGAAATTGATGCTGTCGTCAATGACTTCCTGTATGTTCGTTTTGCAGTAAATCGGTTCGATGCCGCCAAGTTGGAACTGTGACCAGTGCAGCAGGTTTTCGAGCATTGCGGTGGTATTTTCCACCCGAAAAAGCAACTTCCCGAAAAACTCGATCAAATCTTTACTCGCGATGCTGTTGGTGTTGAACAGATTCAACAGCGCCTGCAAGGAAGACATGGGGCTGCGCAAATCATGCGAAATGATCGACAGCAACCGGTCTTTCACCGAATTGCTCTTTTCCGTTGCGAGATTATCTTCCGTCAGTTGACGCCTTTTTTCGGAAAGCAGCTTCAGTTCGTCAATCAGCAGGTTCAGGTCGTCGCAGTCATGATTGATTTTCGACAGCAACCGGTGGTGATACCTGATCATTTTGCGGCGTTGAAAATGCTGTATGATTGCCAACAGCAACAGGACTGAAAGGAGGATACTCAAGGCAATGCTCTGGTAATATTCTGACATGAATCGCACAATTTATATGGAGGTGGTAAATAATTTATTACACGGTCATGATTTCTTCTTCCTTTTTCGCCATGATCTCATCTACTTTTTTGTAATATTTGTCGGTCAACTTTTGCGCCGTGTCTTCGGCGTCTTTTTCCATATCTTCGGGAAGACCGTTTTTCTGCATTTTTTTGAACTCGTCGATGACTTCCCGGCGGGCATTCCGGATGCTCACCTTGGTGTTTTCACCTTCGGTTTTCACCTGTTTCACCAGTTTCCTTCGTCCTTCTTCGGTTAACGGGGGAATGGTCAGGCGCACGGTTTCCCCGTTGTTGCTGGGGGTAAGACCGATATTGGCGGCAAAGATCGCCTTCTCGATGGCGTCAATGGTTTTCTTTTCCCACGGCTGGATAACGATACTGCGCGCATCGGGCGTGTTTATGCTGGCAACCTGCTGCAATGGCGTTTGCGCGCCGTAATAATTGACAAAAATACCTTCCAGCATCAGCGGATTGGCTTTGCCGGCACGAAGTTTCACCAATTCTGCCGATAAATGTTTCAACGCCTTTTCCATTTTATCGACAGCATCATCTAAGTACAATTGAACTTCTTCATTCATAACTCACGGATTTTAAAAATTACGCATAGCAAAATAACAACAAATTATTGAGATATGAAAATGGATTTTTTAAAATATTTTTATTTCCCCGTATTATTCTTGCTGTTCAAAGTCGGAATATGGCTACTGCAAATCCCCGCAGGGACAACATTTTATTAACCGCCGCAGGGAGGTTGCGCGCAACGCCCCTGCGGTAGAGCCGCGACATTCCGCCGCTCTGCGGCGACGTACCGTCATTGGCACTGCAAGATATGAAGCAGGAAACAATGACGGATTTTTTCCTGTTCCGTCATTGCGATGGATATACTCCTACTCATCAGACAGTCTCCTTCGCACCTTCCGATGACGTATTTTTCCTGTTACGTCACTATGTTAACTTTACCGCTCGGAACACGCAGCAAACACAGCGGCTCAACAAATCAGCCCCTGTTTTCTTCGATGATCAGTTGCAGGAACAATTCATCTTCCCATCCGCCGGAGGTTTTCAGCCAGTCTTTTTTACGACCGGCGTTCTTGAACCCCGCTCTTTCAAACAGCCGGATGCTTGCGGTGTTGCTTGCCGCTATTTTACAGTATATCTGGTGCAAAAACAACACATTCCTGCCGTATTCGATCATCAGCCGGATGGCTTCGGAGGCAAATCCCTGCCGGCGGTCGTCCTCCGATGCAATCAGGATGCCCAAGCCTGCCCGTTCGTGGATCGGATCGAAATCAAACAGGTCAACAGCGCCTACCGTCCGCAACGGCGTTGTGCCGTGCAGGTCTATCATCATTCTGAGTTGACGGTGTGCATGGATGTCGCTGGGATCCGATTCAATATACCGCCGCAACTGGTATCGGGAAAACGGAACAAGCGTATTGCTTGCCTGCCACACCGTCCGGTCGTTTTCCCAAAGGTACATGAGCGACAAATCTTCGGGCTCTACTGCTCTTAAAGTAATCATAGCCTTATCAATAAATGAATGAAACGATCATGAAAAATTCCGTTCCTTTTTGATGAGTTCATACACGCTGTTTAATTGCTGAAATTTCCCGTTGGCTTCTGTTTTCGCGTCATCTCCAAGGTATGCCACCTTGTCCGGATGATATTTCAGCGCCATGTGCCGGTATGCTTTCCTGATTTCCGGCACGGTAGCGTTCCTGTCGATTTCCAGAAGGGCATAGGCTGCGTCGATGGCGTTTTCGGGAAACGGAATGTCCATTCGTTCTCTTATGTTAACACCCAAACAGGAGGAAATGGCATGAAGCAAATCCTGTTTGGATCGACCGGCGGGTCGATGGACGCCGGCAAGGTCGAAAAGAAACCGAACCAGTTGCTGCCGCGCGGGATAGTCCAGATAACGATATACCCGTTTGCAGGCGTTTTCGACGGGATCACGGCGTTCCTGCAACCCGCACAGGACAATAAAGGCTTTTTTAGCTTCCTTTTCGCCGAAATTTTGCCGCAGGAAATGCCTGACATAATTTTGTTCCGCTTGCTGCGGTTGCCCCTCTGCCGTTGTGACGGCTGCAATCAATGTCAGCAGGGAAACGGCAAAATCATCCGGCGCGGTTTTGTCGGTTGCTTTGTCCCTTGCGCCGGCATAAAGATTGTCGATCACCGCGCCGGCAATAAATCCGAATACTCCTCCCGACGGACCTCCCAATATCCAGCCCAATCCACCGCCAATCCACCGTACCAGCATCTCCGTTGCCGGATGCGTGCCGGTCATCATTCGGACAAAACCGGCTACAGCCACGAATGTTCCTTGCTGTAACGCATCATTTGTGCAGCGTAGTCTTCGGTATAATCCGGCTGTATGTCCACAACGTCGCCCTTGTCGTCGGAAACAAGCCGGTACACGGGATTTACAAAACCTTTGTAGGGAGCAATGTCCAGTTTTTTGTACCGTTCCAGTATTTCCCCGTGCAGTTCCGCATCCACCTGTACGCCGTACTTTTCCACCAGTGTTCCTGCGGCTTCCGCATCGCCTTCGGATTTGATCCGCTGTATTTCGGCAAGCAATTTCCCGAACAGGCTGCGTAACCGTGGATAATCGTTGATCACCACAAACGTTTTGCCGTCGCGTTGCCGCATTTCGACCACTTTTTCGCTTTGTCCCTGTTCGTATGCCCATCGGGCAATCAGCGCGCGGTTGCGCATGTGCGCTTCCTCTATCTGCTTGCCGGGTTCGATGCGGGTGAGTTGCGTCATCAAGCCGTTGCACATGAAGCGGTAATATTCGGCTTTGTATGCTTCATTGTCGGGCAGCAGCCCCAGTTCCGTCAATTTCGGGTCGGCAATGTAGTACAGCCCGAACAGGTCGGCGCGCGCCTCTTCGATGGTAGCCCCGTAAGCTTTCAGCGCATCGGGCGAAACGCCGGGCAACAGTTTGCCCGAACCGTGTCCCAGACATTCATGCAGATCGGTGTGCAGGTTGCTTGTCAGGAAGCCGTATTGCCGTATCAGGTCGCGCTCGGCGTCGCTCCAGTAAAATTCTTCGCCGAAGCCGGATCCCTGCGACGATTTGTCGTAAGCCTCCGTGATGTTTTCGATGGTGACCGACTTTGAACCGTGTTCTTTCCGTATCCAGTTTGAGTTGGGCAGGTTGATGCCGATGGGCGTAGCCGGATAACAGTCGCCACCCAGCATCGCGGCAGTGATGACTTTTGCCGTGATCCCTTTCACCTGTTCCTTTTTGAAACGCCGGTCAACGGGCGAACGGTCTTCAAACCACTGTGCGTTCCTGCTGATGCTTTCCGTCCTTTTGCTGGCTTCGACGTCCTTGAAGTTCACTACCGCCTCCCAACTTGCTTTCAATCCGAGCGGGTCGCCGTAGGTTTCCGTAAAGCCGTTCACAAAGTCAATCCGCGAATGGACGTCTTTCACCCACAGAATGGAGTAGCGGTCGTATTCCTGCAAATCGCCCGACCGGTAATAGTCGACGAGCTTGTCGATCACCGCTTTTTGCTGTTCGTTTTCGGCAACGGCAGATGCCTTTTCCAACCAGTAAACGATTTTCTCGATTGCCGGCGAATAAAGCCCGCCTGTTTTCCACACCAACTCCTTCAGTTCGCCGTTTTCTTTGATCAACCGGCTGTTCAATCCGTAGGACGCCGGCTGTTCGTCGTCCGGACGACGCATTTTTTCGTAAAATGCTTCGGCTTCCGCCTGAGTTACACCGCTGTAATAATTGTTTGCCGAGGTGAGCAACAAGTCTTCGCCTTGCGTCTGGTTGACTTTTTTAGACAGAACGGCGGGATCGAAAATAACCGGCGTTAATTCCTCCAGCAACTGCCCGGCGGACTGTCCTTCCTTCAACGGCAGTTTCGACGCCACATTTTTTACGGCGTCCGCAAAAAATGCCTGTGAAAATCCGGGAAGGAATTTTTCTTCGCCGTAGTGATGATGAATACCGTTGGAGAACCATACCCGCTTGAGGTATATCAGAAATTCCTGCCAGTCGGCGGTTGTTTTGTCGCCCTGATAATGCTCGTATATCGCTTCGAGCGTCCGGCGAACGGACAAATTGTAGCGACAATTCTGATCAAAAATAATGTCGCGTCCCTCTATCGCCGCCTGCGAAAGGTAATACAACAATGTTTTCCGGCGGAGGTCCAGCTCGTCGAACCCTTTCACTTCGTAGCGGATGACTTGTATGTCCGCAAATTTATCTACCATGTATTGAATATTTGATTTTTCCGGCGACGTATCGACATTTGCCTGCCGGCAAGCCGAAAACCCAAACGCAAGGACTATCCCCGCGACGCCATAAACTTTATGATATAAAACAGATGTTTCCATAAACCTGATTCGAAAATTAACAGCACAAAAATACAATATTTTGATTAAATAGCAAACATGCCGAAAAAAAAGGCTACATCTTTTTGAGGCGCTACTGACTTCATTAAATGTTGTTTCATGTCCCGCACAGGGACGACACCCGCTTCGGGAGATCAATATGATGCTCTCATTCATTATGTTTTTTTGCTGAATTTGCCCTTGCAAATTGCAGGGGATGGTCAACCGCTTGGTGAAGTGTTCCTGCAAATTGCAGGGGATGATCAACCGCTTGGTGAAGTGTTCCTGCAAATTGCAGGGGATAGTCAACCGCTTGTTGAAGTGTTCCTGCAAATTGCAGGGGATGGTCAACCGCTTGTTGAAGTGTTCCTGCAAATTGCAGGGGATAGTCAACTGCTTGTTGAAGTGTTCCTGCAAATTGCAGGGGATGATCAACCGCTTGTTGAAGTGTTCCTGCAAATTGCAGGAGATGGTCAACCGCTTGGTGAAGTGTTCCTGCAAATTGCAGGGAATGGTCAACCGCTTGTTGAAGTGTTTCTGTAAATTACAGGAATGGGAGGGTATGGATGCTGTCCTTTCCACAAGCTAAGGCATACGGGTAAATGTTGCCTGCCTGCGCGCCGTCGAGTGAGAAATCGGTAAAATGAACGGGAATATGGTTCGCCACGTCCCTGCTGTCGAAGGTCGGCGTGCCGTTTACGAGCGTCACCGCAAGCTCATCGCCCGTTACAATGCCGTTTAAAGTCGGCGTTCCCTGAATGGTGGCGGTGGTACCTCCGTCGTATATTTTATTACACTACTGACCGACTAAATTATTCCGCACGCAAAAGGGCGACTATTGTTAAGTCGCCCGAAAGTTGTAATTTTGTACTTGCAAAAACAATTTTATACTGCACTCGGTTATAGTCTTGTGTTTTTTAGCCTGTCGTATCCCGCCCCGCATTTCATACGGGGTTATCAAAGGGTAACGCCT
>JAISRX010000031.1 GCA_031273395.1 Bacteroidales bacterium
GAACCACCCCCTGCCCCCTCCAGAGGAGGGGAATCCCCTGTACACAACGGGTAAGATTACAATCCCGGATGACGCGTTTATGTCAATAAATGATCTGTTTATTGATGGATAACTCCTTACCTTCGATGCGGGTTTCGCCGTTCAAATTGTTGCATGAGCAAAAGTCCCGCATGAGACGGGGGTATTTTCTGCCTGCATATTACCATTTGGTACGGATAGCGTCTCAAAAAAAAATAACCGCATTTTTTTGCCGGAATATACGATTTATTGCTTACCTTCGCCGTGTAATTGTATGAATTATCACTTGTTCAAATGATTTATCCCGACAATTTTGAAGAGAAAATCAATTTCCCGTACATTCGCGAATGGTTAAGGGAAGGCTGCATTTCTCCTCTGGGTATCCGGAAAGTGGACGAGCTTTCCTTTCTTGCCTCGTTTGATGAAATTGACCTGAAGACGGGACAGACGGAGGAGTTCCGGCAAATTTGCCTGATGGAAGACGGGTTTCCCGCACAGGATTTTTTCGACGTTACCCCCATGCTTGGATATATTGCCGTGCCGGGGACGTTTCCCAATACGGAAGATGTGTTTGCACTGAAAAAATCGCTGGAATCCATCCGCGAAGTGCTGACATTCTTCCGCAACAGGGACGAACAGTATCCCTTATTGTGCCGGTTGACATGCAATGTGGACTTTTTCCCGGAGTTGATCAAAGATGTCGACAGGATACTCGACCACAACGGGCGTATCCGCGATCACGCCTCGCCCGCACTGGCGGACATCCGTCGCGAGATAGCCGAAAAACAGACCTCCGTGGCGCGCGCCATGCAGCGTATTATCAAACAGGCGCAAGCCGACGGACTGGTGGAAGCGGGAGTAACGCCCGCCATTCGCGAAGGACGCGCCGTGATACCGGTCAATGCATCCTTCAAGCGCAAAATCAGCGGCATTGTACACGACGAATCGGCAACGGGACGAACCTCGTATATTGAGCCGACAGAGGTGGTTGCCGCCGGTAATGCCATCCGCGAACTGTCGTTTGCCGAACAGCGCGAAATCGTCCGTATCCTGACCGCCTTTGCCGACCGGTTGCGCCCGAACATCGACGGGCTGTTCCTCTCGTTCGACTTTCTGGCTGACATGGATTTCATCCGTGCCAAAGCCCTGCTGGCGCTTCGACAAAACGCCGTAAAACCTGTATTTCGCCCGCAACAGTCCTTCGACTGGAAACGGGTGGTGCATCCGGTGATGTATGTCAATTTCAAAAAGGAACACCGCGAAGTAACGCCGCTGGACATTTTCCTGACGCCCGAACACCGGATACTCCTGATTTCCGGTCCCAACGCGGGCGGAAAAAGCGTATGCCTGAAAACGGTGGGGCTGGTGCAGTACATGTTCCAGTGCGGCTTGCTGGCGCCCATGTCCGAAAACTCGGAAATGGGCTTCTTCGACGCCATCTGTATCGACATCGGCGACGAACAGTCCATTGACAATGACTTGAGTACCTACAGTTCCCACCTGATGAACATGAAGCAGTTCATTCGCAGGGCAAACCCGCGCACCATGATTTTGATCGACGAATTTGGCGCGGGAACGGATCCCGTCATCGGCGGCGCTATTGCCGAAGCTATCCTTGCCAACCTCAACGCAAAGGGCGTGTGGGGAGTTGTCACCACGCACTACGGAAACCTGAAGCATTATGCGTCGTCTGCCGAAGGGATGGTCAATGGCGCCATGCTGTTCGACAACCGGCGGATGCAACCGTTTTTCCGCATGGAAACAGGCAAAACGGGAAGCTCGTTTGCTTTTGAAATTGCCCGCAAAACGGGAATTCCGGAAGACGTCCTTGCCGAAGCTGCCGATAAAGCCGGACGACAGCACATCGACCTTGAAAAACACCTGCATGAAATAGAACGCGACAGGCGTTACTGGGAACGCAAGCGCGAAGACGTCCGCAAACACGAGAAACGACTGGGCGAACTTTCGGCAAAACAGTTGTCAGAACTGGAAAAAACAAGTCAGGAACGAAAAACCATCATTGACAATGCGCGCAGGGAGGCGCAGGAACTGCTTTCCACCGTCAATAAAACCATTGAGAATACCATTCGCGACATACGGGAGAGTCAGGCGGAAAAGGAAACCACCAAAACCGCCCGCCGGAAACTGGAACAGTTCAAGGAACAGGCGCAGCAGTTCGCCGGCGAAGAAGAAGAACGCATCCTCCGGAAGATAGCCAAACTGAAGGAGCGCGAACAGCGACGGGCGGAAAGGGAAGCGGAGCAACCTGTTTCCGTTTCCCTTCCGGCGCGGGAAAAACCGGAAGGGGAGAACATCCGCAAAGGCGACCGGGTTCGCATAGAGGGACAGGACGCCGTTGGAGAGGTGATGGAGATCGGCAGAAAAAACGTTACGGTAGCTTTCGGACAACTGCTGAGTACCTTGCCGGCAAACCGGCTGATAAAGGTATCGAACGCCGAATACAAAAAACAGGCTGTCCGCAGCACGCCGGCAATACAGGTTTACAACGCGGGCGAACGGCGTTTGCATTTCAAATCCTTCATCGACGTGCGCGGAATGCGCACCGAAGAGGCAATCCCCGAAGTGGAAGATCTGGTGGACGAAGCCTCCATGTTCAACATCGGCGAGGTACGTATTCTGCACGGCAAGGGAAACGGTATCCTGCGGCAGATGATCCGCGAATATCTGACCAACTCGCCGGCAGTAGCCTCTTTCGACGATGAAGATTTGCAACAGGGAGGCTCCGGCGTCACGGTAGTGCGGATAAAATAAGTTCCGCGGCAAATGCGCCCCGCTCAATCCTTTGAGAGGAGTACGAAAAATCTCCTCTGTTCGGCATAGCTTACTACACCAAACAGAGGGAGCAGAATTATACTTCATTCGGTTGAGTTTTGAGTTTTCGTTTCGTGCCCCGCACTGCGCTTCGCTTGTACGGGGTTATCAAAAGGCAACCCCTGTCGGGGTTGTGCACAGCCCTGCATAGACGTAAAACGCCGCAGGCGTTACCCTTTGATAACCCCGTATGAAATGCGGG
>JAISRX010000096.1 GCA_031273395.1 Bacteroidales bacterium
CATCGGTAGAGGGAAACCCCATACGGGGTTTCGGAGAGACGGAGGTATTCGCATCACCCCGCACTGCGCCATGCCTGCGGCATGTCTGGTACGGGGTTATCAAAAGGCAACCCCTGTCGGGGTTTTTCACTGTAAACTGCTTTTGTCGGAAAGTAGAGACGCGCAGCCGTGCGTCTTCTTGTAATTCTCTTTGATTGCACCTCAAAAAAAGATTTAGCCGTTTTTGCGCTCACCGCAGAGAGTTTTTGCGCTTACCGCATAAAGTTTTTGCTCTTACCGCATAGAGTTTTTGCTCTTACCGCATAGAGTTTCTGCGCTCACCGCATAAAGTTTTTGCGCTTACCGCAGAAAGTTTTTGCGCTTACCGTATAGAATTTTTGCGCTCACCGCAGAGAAATTTTGCGCTTGCCTGTAAAAAATTCCTGTTTCTATCGGACATCGTTTGTATGTCAGTATAAGGTATGACAGCCTGTTGATCTCGCTTCCCATGCGTTATTCATATATGTACATTTGTCTGCGGCACGGGAACGGAATCCCCTTCGATGATATCCCCTTCTCATTAAAAAAGCGCCGAAATTCGGCGCTTTTCTTTTCGTCTGCAAAAAATATGGCAACGGGGTTAGAGGGGTTCCTTATAGGTAAATTTAAAAGTCCTGAAATTGAATCCCGCCGTTT
This sequence comes from Bacteroidales bacterium, assembly GCA_031273395.1. Classification (GTDB taxonomy): domain Bacteria; phylum Bacteroidota; class Bacteroidia; order Bacteroidales; family UBA4181; genus JAIRLS01. The sequence continues at coordinate 676 of JAISRX010000096.1, forward strand.
CAATATAAAACTTGATTTTGTGCGTCCCTGCCGTCAAACTCAATACCGGTTGCTCCGGCAATAACTCGGTAAAATGCTCGTAAAGCCATCTCCAGGTACCCCAACCGTCGGTACTCAGAGTGTTGCAGCTTGCCAGAACTTGTCCGTCCAGTTCAAAATAGTACTTTCCGGCTCCGGTTCCTGCCAGCTCCATATCTACCGCATATTTGCCGTCATCCTGCACATCCACGGTATATACCACCCACTCGCCGGCAGTGCCGTATCCTATGTTGCCGCCGCTTTCTATATCCACCTCGTTGTACACATCGCCATTGTCAAGCCTGTAGGTAGTGTTGCCCTGATTGGCGGGAGTCCCGTCGTAGTACGCAAAGCCGGGACCGCCGTAATCAAAATTCCGCGCTTCCAATGAATAAGGCGCGGCGGCGGACAGGGTATGCGGACCTTTAAAACGTTCGTCCACCTTCTGACTTGCAAACGGCACGGAAAACAGATCTACAGCTGTTGCTTCGGGACGGAAAAAGGTGGCATACTCCAAGCCGGACACGTAATCGCCGAGCGTAGTGGTGATTTCACCGGCAGGTATTTGCCTTGTTTGCCTTCCGGCGGCGCTCGTATATTGCAATTCACAGTAAGCAACCGTACTTGCCGCATCATCCCAGTTGATGATGGTGTTTCCGTCGCTGCGCGGATATGCCGACTTGATATTTCTATTTTGGAGCGTAGCCTGAAAGACGTCGCCGAAGGCATAGCCTGTAATTTCAATCGGTACGGCTTCATTATCAAATTTATCGAAACACGTCACGGTGAAAGTGTAACTTCCTTCCGTCAGACCATCCGCATAGATAGGGAAGACGCCGCTTTGGTGATCAATGGCAAGCGTCCTCGTTTCGAGCGCGCCGTTTTGATTCCACGAAACGTTGATGGATTTGATTCTGTCCGATTTGATTTGGACGTCCAGCTGTACCCGTTCTTTTCCCGAGCGGGCAATCACGTTATCCGCCACGGGAATGGTAACGGTAACGGGAATGGATTTCCTGATCCCGTCCATACTCACCACAATGTTGGCGGTTCCTACGCCGACCGCTTCCACCAGTCCGTTTGCCACCGTCGCCACCGTCGGGTCGTCGCTTGTCCATTCAAACGTTCCTTCGGTAGGGCTTACCGTGATTTGCACCCGGTCGCCGTAAAAGAGATCCGCTTTCTTTACATCTACATAAATTGTCCTTTCCACAACAGCTTCGTCGATTTCGCAACCGCATCCCGACAGGAGCAAGCCGCAAAGGAAAAGACAGATGCTGCCGTTCAAAAATATTGCTTTCATTTTCTTAAATTTTAATTTTACATTCATTGTTATCACATTTTAGTGATGAATTATTCCGTTTCCATTCTTTGAAGGGATTCCCTCACCGTGTACCATTCGCTGTATTCGGCAGGATTGCCGCCTTCGGCGGGTTTGGTTAAGGTTCTGTAACGGTACGACAGGTAAAACCAATATTCGTCCTTACCGGATATGCCTTCCGTAACGGTATAAATATTATAGTTTGCCTGCGGAATCAACTCCACTTCTATGCTCCCGTAGGGTTTCACGGTAAGGGTGTTGTCTTCGGCTATCTCTACAATGATCGAATGTTTTTTAATATCCGCCACCGTGCTTGTGGCGGCTTGCATCGCATCGCCGGCAAACATCCTTACCTGATTTTTTGTGAGCGGCTGCACCGTTTTTGTACCGCTCAGCGATCTTGGCGCAGTAGCAGACGTCCCCTGTATAGTGCCTCTCTGGTAATAGAAAGTGACGTTCTTTTGCTCGGCATAATCGTTTTCGATGGTCACGCGGTACAAAAGGTTGTATTTATCGGGATGTACCTCGTACTTCGACACGCTTTTGATGGCGATGGGAATAAAGTAGATGGTATCGGGCGATAAACCTTCGGGACGCACCTTTACAGGCACTTTAGCATATTGATCCGTCGAATGAGCGGGGATCACCACCGTATAGGAGGCGATCTCGTACCTGCTCTGCGGCAATATCACGGCAAAGGAAGCCGTGTCGATGTCGAAATTGGACTTGTTGTACTGTCCCAACAATTCCGTGTCCGGTTCCAGCACAACGGTTACTTCCTCCTCATTGGGCGTGGAACCGCCGCAGCCTACGGAAAAATACCTGACCGTATCCTCGCTGTTGAGGCTGTACGCTTCGGTATAGGTGTGATCTTTTTCGCTCAGCAAATAGATCACGTACTTGTACATTTCCCTGTCATACACATCGTTTTTGCTGCAGGAGACAAAACAGACCACTGCAAGGGATGCAAGGGACAAAATGATTTTATTGATTTTCATGTTTTTTATGTTTTTACGGTTAATTATTGCTGCCATCCGGGATTTTGATCCAGTTTGGAGGCTTTTCTTACTTCGTCCAACAGCAGGGGAAACAGCACGAGTTTTTTATCGATCATCCTGTTTCTTGCCCGCGAATGATTGACCGGCATCACATTGTAGTATCCGCCTGTTCTGTCGGCTTCGGTGTTCATTCCCGTGATCGGTTCCTTTTCCGAAGTCTCATAAATACCCCAGCGGCGGACGTCGAAATAACGCCGGTCTTCAAAGAGAAATTCCACCATGCGTTCGTGTTCGATGCGTTTTTGCACCGCATCGGCAGAAGCCAGTTCTTCGGGGGTTAAGCCGGGCAGCCCCGCCCTGTAGCGCACCTGATTGAAATACTTTTTGATTTCTGCCGGATCCCTGAACAGTGTATGCACTTCTCCCTCCTCATCGGTGATGGTGTGGGTGGTGGTGAGGTTGTTCAGCGCTTCGGCATACGACAGGAGGATTTCAGCGTAACGGACGATCGGGAAGGGCTTGTCGATCCGTTGTGCGCCGTCGCCGCCCCATGCATCGTCCACATGTATGTATTTCTTTATCACATATCCGGTGATGGGATAGTTGAGCGGGTTGTTGTTGTTGGTTTGTTTTCCCGCATTACCGGTCAGATAATAGGTAAGCGTCATTTCTTTCATTCCTGCGGTGTTGCTGCCCGATACGGAGTTGCAGGGCCAGTAACATTCGCTGAACCCGATGCTGGCATAAAACCTCATTTCGCGGTTGACATACATGTTGGATACCGAGTTTTTCAGCTGGTATCCCGAAAATGTTCTGCCCGATCCGCCCATGAATCCGCTTGCGGAATAGGGATAGTCGCTGCTTGGATCGGCGGTGGTTCTTCCGTCTTCCATTTCGTATGCATCCACTATTTTCTGGGTGACCCCTGCACAGTTCCATCCGCCCATAGCGGCAACCGGGAAGGAAAAGCGGGTAGAAGCGGTCACCGCCGCCGACATGCGTCCCCACACAAATTCCGGATTGCGCACGGAAAGCGCTTCGCCGGTGAACATGTCGGAGTATGACCGGAACGGGTCAATACCTTCGGCGCCGTTGGGAAAATTATTGTGGAAATCGGGATCGGACACGTTGACGGGCAGGGGTCTGGTGTCCGGCATGCGCGCTACCGTATGCAGCGAAAACTTGTCCGTCTCGATGACCCGTTTGGCGGCAAGGGCTGCCAATGCCCATCTTCTTTCATCGTGTTCCTGAGCGACATAATGTTTGTCGTCCACAGAACGCTTCCAGTTGCCGAAATAGGTATGCGCAGCCGTTTTCCCGTTGTACAGGGGGCTGGCATGGATCAGACGCACTCTGGCAATCAGTCCCCATGCCGCTTCGCGCGAGGGACGCCCGAAATCGTTGAGGGAGATCATCTCCTTCTGGGGCAGGTATTGCGCCGCCTTTTCCAATTCCGTGCAGACGTATTCCGCCGACTCATCGTAAGTGGCTCTGGGCATGTCGTAATATGCCGCTTCTTCGTTGTTTTCCAGCACATCGTCGCCGAGAATCACCACCGGTCCGTATTTCATCAGCAGATGGTAATAGGCATACGCACGCAGGAAATAGGTATAGCCCAACAGTTCCATTTTGTCTATGGCTGTCAGGTCAACTGCCTCGTCCATGCGTGCAACTATGGTGTTTGCCTTGCGGATAATGACATACAGGTTTCTCCACGTATGCATGCTCCCCGCGGTGGGCGTTACCTCGCCCATGGCATAACTGATGCCGGGATAATCGTTGGTCAGCGAAAAGGCTTCATCGGTGGCAAAGGTACCCGGCGTATAACTGAATTCGAATATGTTTCCCTCGTCGGGGAAATAATTCGCCGTAGCCCACAGATAGCGTTCCACGTTGCGTTTGTTATGGAACACGGAGTCGTATTTCATCGTTTCTTCAAAATAATCGCTCACGTTCAAAAAGTCGCACGAAGAAAGAGATACGGCTGAAACAGTCATGAACAATACTATGATATTTTTTACTGAATTTTTCATTGGATACATTTTTAAAAATTAAGATACATCTGGAAAGTGATTCGCATGGGGATGGGATAGGCTCTTCCGTTCAGGGCTGCCTGTTCGGGATCCCACAAATCCACCCGATCCCATGCATAGAGGTTGGAACCCACCAGTTGCAAATCCATGGACGAGATATGGACTTTTTGCAGGAAATCCTGACGCAGATGATAATTCAGGGTAATTTCCTGCAGGCGGAGGTAGCGGTTGTTGCCTTTCCACCAGGTGGACAATTGCGAATTGTTGGCATTGTATCCGAAGGTCAGGCGCGGAAACCGTGCATTGGGGTTTTCCGTAGCGGGATCGCCAGAATAGGACGCCGGCGTCCAGCGGTTTGCCTGATCTGCGACAATGGTCAGCACGTTGCCCGTTTCTCCGCCGTGGAAAGGCACGTAGCCCATCCCGTTGGTATAGGTGACGGATGATTGCGTTACCCTTTGCCCCACGTGGTAGAAGTCGGTGTTGCCCGTCCCCTTGAACAGGACGCCCAGCGTGAGGTCTTTGTATTTCACTTCACCCCCGAAGCCGTACATCAGGCGCGGGAAGACGGGATTGGACAGCGCCACGCGGTCGTCGGTATCAATCACCCCGTCGCCGTTCACATCCTTGTACTTGATGTCGCCCGGCATCACCTTCACGCCGCCGAAGGTCTGCACGGGGCTGCTGGTGACGTCCTGCTCGTCGCGGAACAAGCCCGTTGCAATGTAGCCGCGCACGGCGTCGTTGGGATAGCCGTTATAAATCTGGTACGGATACTTTTGCGGCGTCTGTTCCCAATTCTGCACCTCGTTGTGCGAATAGGTATAATTGGCGCGGAGGGTAACATTCCAGTCCCTGGCGACTTCCTGCGTGAAGGCGATGTTGCCGTCGGAGCCGTAACTCCTCATGGCGCCCACATTGCCGTAGGGCATGGCAAGCAAACCGGAATAGTCGGGAATCGACCGGCGTTGCTGGAAAATGCCGTCGCGCTGGTCGTTGAAGAAGTCCACCACAAACGACAGGCGTTCGTCCAGCAGACGTCCTTCAAAGCCGATATCCGATTTCAGGGATTTTTCCCACATGAGGTTATCCGCTCCGATGGATGATTCGGTAATGCCGGACAGTCCGCTTGCCCAGCTAACGCCGGCATTTTCCGTGACAAGGGTCAGGTAAGGAAATCGCCAGTCTGAGATGCGGTCGCTACCCACCGATCCGTAAGAACCCCTGATCTTGAAGAAGTTCAGCCACGGAAGGGTTTCCTTTACCCACTCGTAGTTGGTAGGTACCCATCCGCCGGCAACAGAGGGGAAGAAGCCGAACTGCTTGCCCGGCTGGAAGTTTTCCGAACCGGTGTAGCCGAAATTGACGTCCACCATGTAGGTATCCCTGAACCCGTAGGTGAGGCGGCTGGATATCCCCTGATACCTCTTGGGAATGGCTGCCATACTGGAATTGATGCCGGAATTGTTAATGTCATAGGTGTCCTTCTGGTCGCTCATGTAATAATACACCAGCCCGGTGACCCTGTGGTTGCTCTGAATGGTTTTTTCATAGGTGAGCGTGCTTTCCAGATGGTATTTCCGGTATTGCCGCTGTGAGTAGCCATATTGCGCCGTTGCCCTGTCCGCTCTTTTCACCGTCAGCAGTTCCCCGTTGACACTCCGTCCTGTGGCGGCATACATTTCGGGGCGCACATAACGCACTTCGGTGAAATACGATTTGTTGTCGTAAGCGCCCTGCACTTTCAGTTTCAGCCCTTCCACCAGATCGGAAAAATCCTGTGTCACCGCCATGGTCATCTTGCCGGTATAGGTCTGGTCGGACGACGTGCCGGTGTGGTTAAGCATCACGTAGGGCGAGTAGGCAACGTCTGCGTCCCATGCGGGTATCTGTCCATTGGAATACATGGTGGGAATGAGCAGGGGCGTCAGTTGCGACTGCGCCGCCCACAGATTGTCCGTATTGGCGAAGCCGGGCTGTTTTTGCAGCGTCAAATACGAATCGGTACCGAAATAGATGGTGGTCGATTTGGTGAGGTTGATGTCCAGATTGGTGCGGAAAGTATAGGTATTGTAGCCTACGCCCTTTCCGTAGGGACTTGACGGATCCGTTTTGTATGCGGCTTCTTCGTTGGAAAGTCCCAGACTGATGAAGTAACGCGCCATCTCTCCGCCGCCCTGTCCGCTCACATAATAAGTTTGCTGGAAACCCCGCCTTTTCATGATTTCCTTCTGCCAGTCCACATCGGGGTACAGGTCCTGATCCACTCCGTATTGAATCAGTTTCATTTCCAGATCGGTATATTTCGGCTGATTGTCGCGCACTGCATAGGCTTCATTGACCAACCGCGCATAATCGTAGGCATGGAGGTATTCGGGCATGCGCGTGAGGTACGACAGGGTGAAGTTCGCCCTGGCAGTGATCTTTAATTTCCCCGACTGTCCGCGTTTGGTGGTGACCAGCACCACCCCGTTGGCGCCGCGCACGCCGTACACCGCCGTGGCGGAAGCGTCCTTCAGGATGGCAAACGCCTCAATGTCCGCAGGGTCAATCGAGTTCAGGTCGCCTTCCAGACCGTCAATCAGTACTAATGCCGATTGGCTGGCGCCGAAAGTGCCGATGCCGCGCACCCAAAATTCCGAGATGTTTTTGCCCGGTTCGCCGCTGGTTTGCATGGAAATGATGCCCGGTACGCGCCCGCCCACCATGTTGGCAAGGGAGGTGGCGGGGGTCTGTATCTCGGTGACATTCACCGAGGTAACAGCGCCCACGATGCTGATCTTCCGCTGGCTGCCCATACCGGTCACCACTACTTCTTCCATAGCGGTAGCCGAAACTTCCATTGTGATTTTCAGATCGCTTTCGTCCCTGTCCACAAGGTGCTCAAAATTGTTGTACCCGATGAAAGAGATCACGATCACCTCGCCGCGGGAGGCTTTAATCTTGAACCGTCCGTTGACATCGGTAGTGGTGCCGACGCCGACGGCATTCTTCAGGAAGACGCTGGCGCCCGGAAGGCTTTCGCCGTGTTCGTCATACACCGTCCCCTCTATGTTAACGGTTTGCTGTGCCTGTGCCAACAGCGGACACAGGCAGCAGAAGCAAATGATTGCTATAAAAATTTTACAAAATTTTATCATCGCATTATTATTATTAATGTTGTTTAAATTGAATTATTCAATGGCTAATTTGCGGACACAGTTGTTACTGAAATCGGCAACGTAAATATTGTAGTCCCTGTCGATGGCAACGCCTTTCGGATTGTTAAACATGGCGTCGTCCGGATTGCCGTCCACCCAGTCCGCTTTTCCGCCTTTCCCGATTACGGTGGTCACTATGCCGTCGGGGTCAATCTTGCGAATACAGTGGTTACCGTAGTCGGCAATCATGATGGAACCGTCCTGATCCACTATTACCTGCGAGGGGGTGTTGAACCGCGCATTCAATCTCTCTCCGTCCTGCCATCCCGCATCGCTACGTATGCCGGCAAACAGGTTATGTTCCTTCGTATCCAGATCGTAGGTATAGATGGCATGTTGCCCCGGATAGGTAATCAACAGAAGGTTGTGCTGCACGGGATGAAATGTCAGGTATGAGTCGTTACTCGGAAGCAGTCCTTCAGCCACCTGTTCTCCCGCTCGCGTAACAGGATCGAACCTGACCAGCTGTCCGTTATGAGAGCGGGTATAAATGTGACCGTCCAGTTTATTGGCAGCCATGGCATGTTTGTAGTTGATGGTGAAATCTTTCTTTCCCGCCGCCTGTTCAGTCGCCGTAGGATGCAGTATGAGTCTGCGTTTTGGCGCCCATTGCGCATCAGGGTCAAACGAATAGTAACCGTCGCCACTGTCCGTAGGCGCCATGATCACTTTCCCCTCCGCATCGGCAGTAGGAACGCCCAATGGATCGCCTGTGTACAGCACCTGCACCAGATTTCTTTTTTCGCTGATCATCACAAAACCGTAGGGGACGCGCCAGTGCGACATGAAAATATTTCCTTCGGCGTCCGTGCAAAGTGTGGAAGGCTGGTCAAAAGTAGCTGCCGTCAGCGTTCCCCCGACTAACTCCCTTGCTCCTTTTCGTCCGGCTATGGTGGTTACGGTTACGGAAGTACGGTACCTGAACTGCCGGTCGAACACTACCGAGTCTTTTCCCAGTACATGCGCTCCGTCGCCTACCGCAACGGTAATATCGCAGGTATCGCCCGGTTGCCGCGGCGTCACCACGTACAGATGTTCGCCGTCGGAGCCTACCACGGCGGCACGCGCCTTGTTATAATACACTTTTATCATGGATGGATCGGTACCGAAATTTTGTCCGTTGATAAAAACTTTGGTCGCCAAACCGCCCGAATCGGGTTCAAATGATTCCAGTACAATCGGCTTGGACGGGTCATAAGGGGAACCCTTCTGCGTGCCGCCCTGATCTTCACAGGAAACGGCAAAAAAACATATTGCTGTTGAAAACACGCACCATATCATATTTGTCGTGTTTCGTTTGATTAATTGACTGATATTCGTCTTCATATTAACTTTAATTTAATTTATTATTTAATTGATTTTGATTGATAAATTTATTGTGATTACCGGAAATAACCGGCAGGAACGTTTTTCTTTCTCATCTAACCATAGGCGTCCGTATTTAAGGGGTGAAACAAAAAATACACGGGGTCGCGCTTTTTTTGCGGCAGGACACAAAAAAACCGGCATACGCAAAAAAAAACGTATGACGGCTTGTAAATTTTGAAAAAAATGTTATATGCGCATATATTATGCTCTCTCTCTCTCTCTCTCTCTCTCTCTCTCTCTCTCTCTCTCTCTCTCTCTCTCTCTCTCTCTCTCTCTCTCTCTCTGCAAATATCGTGCCAAACTGTTGTAACCCATGCTGATCAAGGGACACAGCAACAGCTACCGAACAATTTTTTGTATCTTCGGACAGCCTTTTGGCGGACAATATATGAGAAAAAATCTTCATTTTCTATTAAAAAAAAACGTTTTGCTTTCTTTTGCTTCTCACCTCGAAGCAAAATTTTCAAAATCGGGGCAAATATAATCATAAAAAATCGAAATGCAACAAATGGATGAAAAAAAAGTTTGGTTTTTTTCATCTTCTTTTTGTAAAGTACAATAGAACAATTTGTTAATTATCCTAAAAAAAATAATATTTTTTCTTTTTTTCCTGATGACGGTAGCGCTTCAATCTGTCATCCGACTCTGACAGGGTTGGAAAAGCAGAGGAAAACCTCAGCTTCGGATATGGGGTGTACGACAAAAATCCCATCGGCATTACATTATGCTGAAAGGCGTCGTTTCCTTATGTCAAACATCTCAATGGACAATTCCCCGCAGGGGAAAAATATCAATAGCAGATTGATCGCCTCATGACAATTCCCCGCAGGGTGGGGTGTACAAAGACGGGGTCTGAATTTTCAAAACTTCCAGTCCGCAGGACTTGCATATCAATAGAAACCGGCATTAGACTCCATCCCCAACCCCGTAGCGGGTGGAACACCTGCGGCGTTCTTTTAAATCGGCAACTTTTCTCACCGAAGGTAATCGTGTTTTCATCTGTTTATATTTTCAATGATTGAATCCTCCGCCGCGACATTGTAGAGATGTGGCATGCTGTGTCTCTGCGGCAGCATTAAGCCCGAAGGGCTTGATTTTCATAACCGCAGGTCGGAGACCTGCGGGATATACAGCGAGATACTTCTGCCTGAACTAACGCTCTTCGACCAAAGGGAGAAAAAGGCAGGACTGAA
>JAISRX010000097.1 GCA_031273395.1 Bacteroidales bacterium
GGGTAACGCCTGCGGCGTTTTACGCCTATGCCGGGCTGTGCGCAACCCCGACAGGGGTTGCCTTTTGATAACCCCGTACAAGCGAAGCGCAGTGCGGGGTACGAAAACTCAAAACTCAATCGAATGCAGTATAACAGGGTGCATTTACCTCCGGCAAGTACTTCGCCTTTCAAACCGTCGCAGCCGGACGAAAGACAAAGCCGCGTGTTTGCCCTGTTTTGAATCTACGGTCGCTCTCATCAAATTTCTATTTGTTTTTATACTTTATCCATTTCCACAATTCCGCATAGGTCGGTTTTTTGCCGTACATCAGGATGCCCGTGCGATAAATCTTTGCCGACAGCCATATAGCGCCCGTGAAAGCGGCTACCAGCAACACCATTGACAGGAGTACTTCCCCGTATGGCACGCCAAAGGGGATTCGCGCCATCATGACGATGGGAGAGGTAAACGGGATCATGGAAAACCAGAAAGCCATCATTCCGTCCGGGTCTTGCAGGGCGGTGAACATCGACATCAGTGCAATAATCAGCGGTATGGTGACGGGCAGGACAAACTGCTGGGTGTCGGCTTCGGTATCTACGGCAGAACCGATGGCGGCAAACAGGGAGGCATACAGCAAAAAACCGCCGATGAAAAAGAACAGGAAACAGCCGAGCAGTACGCCGAAGTTAATGGAGCGCAACATGGCGAAAATCTCTCCCGTTTTACCGGCGATTTCCGAATTTTGCATGCCGCCGGACGAACCGATCGCCTCGCCACCCTGTTGCAATGCCATTTGAACGGTATCGGGAAGAAAAACATGCTGCGCCGTCGCCACCAGCAGCAGCGTGAACGCTACCCATATCGCAAATTGTGTCAGTCCCGTCAAAGCCACTCCGATGACCTTTCCCATCATCAGTTGAAACGGTTTTACGGAGGAAATGATCACCTCCACAATACGGCTGGTTTTTTCTTCGATAACGCCCCGCATCACCTGCGAACCGAACAGCAGCACAAACAGGTAGATCAGGAAGGCGGAGGCATAAGCCACTCCTGTGTTTAATCCTCTGTGGTGTTCCTTTTCTCCGCCGCCGTCCGACAGTTGAAAGGTGCGGATGTCGATACGGGTTCTCACCGATCGAAGGATGTCATCCAGATTTTCAATGTGATGCGCTTTCAGTTTTTCGTTCTCAATTTCTTTTTCTATGGCATTGGCGGCGTGCATGATGAGACTTGCAGGCGGCTGCCGGTACGAAAAAAATTCGGCGCCCGAAGGTACATAGGCAATATACGGCGGAATGTACAGGATACCGAAGAACTCGGTTTGCGACAGGTTTTTCTTGAAATCTTCCGGTTTGACGTCCGCTACATAGGTGAACCTGTATGTTGCCGTTTCGGGAATTTTGTGAATGAACAGTTGCGAACTGTCAAGCACGGCAATGCGTTTCACCCCATCATCCTCCACGGAAGCCAGCCAGACGGGAGCCAGTATCATGCCTGCAAACAGTACGGGACCCAGCAGGGTCATGATGAGAAAACTTTTTTTTCGGACGCGGGTCAGAAATTCGCGTCGTATGATGATCAGGGTTTTCTTCATTCGGGATCAACTTTGTACATTTTCTTTCACCTTGCGGATAAAAATATCGTTCATGCCGGGCGTCAACTCGGTGAATGAGGTCACCTTAACGCAGGATATGGCTAATGAAAGCAACTTGTTGCCTGTTTTTTCCGGCGCGTGGATGATGACTTTGCCGCGTTGCCCCGACTGCCGGATTTCGCAACCGTGGGCGGATAACACGTCTTCCAGAAGGGTACGGTCGCCTTCAAATCCCAGTTCAAACTCGCCGGATTTGTATTGCTGCCGTATTTGCGCCACATTGCCCTGCAGGATGCACCGCGATTGATGGATCAGCGATATGTGATCGCACATTTCCTCCACCGACGCCATGTTGTGCGTGGACAGGATAATGGTGGCGCCTTCTTCCCTCAGCCGGAATATTTCCTGCTTCAGCATGTCGGCATTGATGGGATCGAACCCGCTGAAAGGTTCGTCGAGAATGAGCAGGGCGGGTTGATGCAGCACGCTGATGATGAATTGCAGCTTTTGCTGCATGCCTTTGGACAGTTCTTCCACCTTGCGGTTCCACCAGCTGCGGACGTCAAACCGTTCGAACCAGTAATTGATTTGCTGCATGGCTGCGGCTCTGCTCATCCCTTTTAACCGCGCCATGTAAAGCGCCTGTTCGCCCACCTTCATTTTCCGGTACAGGCCGCGTTCTTCGGGAAGATAGCCTATCTGCTCAATATCGGAAGGTTGCAGCCGTCTTCCCTTGAACTGCAACTCGCCGCTATCGGGTGCAATAATCCGGTTGGCAATGCGGATAAGCGTGGTTTTGCCCGCACCGTTTGGTCCCAGCAGCCCGTAAATGCTCCCCTGCGGCACTTCCATGCCCACACGGTCAAGCACTTTGACGTCGCCGTACTGTTTTTCGATGTCACGGGCAACCAGAATGTTCCCGTCCATTACAACTCTCTGATCTTGATGTTGCGAAACCAGCAGTCATAGCCATGATCCTGCAATCCCACGTAGCCTTCCCGCGCCGGTCCGTCGACAAATCCGGGCCAGTCCTTGAATTTGCTTTTGGCTACCAGTTCTTTCCATTCGGGCGTCCACAGTTCATATTCCACCACTTTTACGCCGTTCTGCGTGTGGGTGGCTTTGCCGTTTTCCACACGCACCGTAATGGTGTTCCATTCGCCGGCAGGTTTCGCATTCTGAGGCAGGGCGGGGATCATGTCGTACAGCGAACCGGCAAGATGGTTGGCAAGTTTGTTGTCGCCCGCATACCAGTTGTCCAGCACCTGAATTTCGGGCGCTGCATAATAAATAGGTTTGCCGGGATATTCCACAATGTAGTAGAAAATACCGGAATTGCCGCCTTGCTCTATTTTCCAGTCAATGGACAGCTCAAAGTTTTTGTACTTCTTTGTTCCGTACAGGATGTCCCCGCCCTGTCCGCGCCCAGCCTGCGCGCCTTTGGACACTTTCATCGCTTCCTCGCTCACCGTCCAGTTGGCAGCCATCTCGCCGGAATTGCACTTGCGCCAGCCGTCAAAATTCTTGCCGTCAAACAAAAGCGTCCAGCCTTCCTTTTTTTCTTTTGACGACAGCGTATTGTTTTTCTGAGCCGTCACATTCATGCAGACAGCCGCCAGAACTATTGAAAATAATATACTTTTCATTGATTTGATTTTAAATTTAACATTGAAAAAACGCTGTGAAGATAGTATTTATTTTTCAATACGGGACAAAATTTCTTTCCTGAACCCGGATCTTTTTTGAAACGGCGGCAGGACAGGGAAAAACATGCGGGGTTTTCATCTGTTTATATTTTCAATGATTGAATCCGCCGCCGCGACATTGTAGAGATGTGGCATGCCGTGTCTGCGGCAGCATTATTAAGCCCGAAGGGCTTGATTTTCATAACCGCAGGTCGGAGACCTGCGGGATATACAGCGAGATACTTCTGCCTGAACTAACGCTCTTCGACCAAAGGGAGAAAAAGGCAGGACTGAA
>JAISRX010000114.1 GCA_031273395.1 Bacteroidales bacterium
TACTGCATTCGGTTGAGTTTTGAGTTTTCGTCCCCCGCACTGCGCTTCGCTTGTACGGGGTTATCAAGAGGCAACCCCTGTCGGGGTTGTGCACAGCCCTGCATAGACGCAAAACGCCGTAGGCGTTACCCTTTGATAACCCCGTATGAAATGCGGGGTACGACAGGCTAAAAAACACAAGACTATAACCGAGTGCAGTATATATTGGACTTTATATAATTGGAATTGGGGCAAAAATATCATTACTTTTGAACGTTAAACCGGATATTTTGCACTCCCTCCCCCGCGGGGCTTACGGCTTGGTTACAGGTGGTTATCGTTCTTAGCCTGACGGCTATGCTGTGCAGGGGTACGGCTTTATGTACGCCATCGGCAACACAAAACCGGTAATTTTCCATTGTTTTTCAGACGTTGGCTACCCTGATGACGTCCGCGAACACGCCGGCTGCGGTTACTTCCGCACCGGCGCCGTATCCCTTGATGATCATGGGCTGCTCGAAGTAGCGGGCTGTGGTGAGCATGATGATGTTGTTGCTGCCTTCCAGTTCGTAGGAAGGGTGTTTGCTGTCCACGCTTTGCAGTCCGACGGAGGGTTTGCCGTTGTCGAGGACGGCAATGAAGCGCCATTTTTTGTCCTGTCGTGCAAGTTCCCTGCGTTTGGTTTCAAATTCCGCGTCGAGCGCTTCTATTTTTTTCCAAAATTCTTCCTGCGAACCCTCGAAACAGTCGTCGGGCAGAAAAGGCAGTATCGCCACATCCTCCCTTTCGATGGGATAGCCCGATTCGCGCGCCAGAATGGTGAGTTTGCGCACCACGTCGGCTCCGCTGAGGTCGAGGCGCGGATCGGGTTCGGAAAATCCCTTTTCCTTGGCAAGTCGGATGGCTTGGCTGATGGGAATGTGCTCGTCCAGCACGTTGAAGATGAAGTTGAGCGTTCCGGAAAGCACCGCTTCGATTTTCAGGATGCGGTCACCGCTGCGTATCAGGTCGTTGATGGTATTGATCACCGGCAGCCCTGCGCCCACGTTTGTCTCGAACATGAAGCGTACCCCGTGTTCCTTTGAACTCTCTTTCAGCGACTTGTAGAGGCTGTATCCCGACGAGCAGGCTATCTTGTTTGCCGTTACCACCGAGATGTAATGCTCGAAGAGCGTCCCGTAGGCTGCCGCCACCTCCTCGTTGCCCGTGCAGTCGATGAATACGCTGTTGCGCATGTTCAGTTCAAAGATGCGTTCGATAAACCGGCGCATGTCGTATGCTTTGCCCTTTTTTTCGAGGACTTGAAAAGAGTTTGCCGGCTCGATGCCTTCGGGGGCGATGTACATCCTGCGTGAGTTGGCAACGCCCACCAGGTTGATTTTCAGGCGGAGATCGTTCATGAGTATCTCTCGCTGTCGCTGTATCTGCTCCAGCAGGCTTTTGCCCACGTTGCCCACTCCCACCAGAAAGAGATGCAGTTCCTTGTAGTTGGAGAGGAAAAATCCTTCGTGAATGGCGTTCAGCGCTTTCCGTAGGTTGCTGTGCCTGATCACGACGGATATGTTCAGTTCGGAGGATCCCTGCGCGGTGGTGATGACGCTGACGCCGTTGCGGGCGAGCGACCGGAAGAGGGTAGCGGAGATGCCCGGCGTGTTGCGCATGCGTTCTCCCACGATGGCGACGACGGAAAGGTCGGTTTCCACCTGCATTTTGATTTCTCCGGCAACGTCGCTGTTGGGGTAAAATTCGCGGTTGAGCGCCTCCGTTGCCGTTTTTGCTTCTTCGGGCAGTACGGCAATGGTGATGGAGTATTCCGAAGAGGCTTGCGTTACCATGATGATGTTGATCTTGTGGTCGGAGAGTACCTTGAAAAACCGCGCGGTTACGTTGGTCAGCCCGATAAGCCCGGTTCCCTGCACGGAGATGAGGGATATTTTCTCGATGGAGGAAATTCCCTTGATAAGCAGCCGGTCGTTTTCCGCCTCGGCGGTGTTGCTGATCAGCGTTCCCTTGGCGTCGGGGTTGTAGGTGTTCCTGATGTTGATGGGGATGTTCCTTTCGTAAACGGGACGGATGGTGGGCGAAAAGATGACGGTGGCGCCGAAGTGCGAGAGTTCGATGGCTTCGGCGTAGGTGAGCGTTTCGATGGGTTGCGCCTTTGGGATGATTTCCGGGTCGGCGGTCATGAAACCGTCCACGTTCATCCACAGGGTGAGTTCGGACGCGCCGGTGGCGGCGGCGATCACCGCCGCCGCATAGTCTGCCCCGCGCTGTCCCAGATTGGTGATGGAGCCGTTGCGGTTGCCTGCCATGTATCCCGGAAGGATGGCGATGTGATCAAGTCCTGCAAATTTTTCGGCGATGCGGCGGTTGCTTTCTTCAAAGTCGATGGTGGCGTTGAGATATCCCGCGCCGGTACGGATGATTTCGCTCGTGTCGCAGTACCGCGCCCCGGCTACGATGTGGCTCAGCACAAACGCCGACAGGCGCACGCCGACGCTCAGTATTCGCGCGTTGGTTTTCGGGGTCAAATCCTGCAGGAGATACAGCCCGTAGAGGAGGTCTTCGTATTCGCCCAGCAGGCGTTGCACTTCGGCAAGTACTGTCGTTCGGCGGCTTCCCGTCACCAAAGTGTTTACCACATCGAAATGCAGCTTGGCAATCGACCGGATATCGCTTTTGTATTGTTCGTCGCGCTGCACTGCCTGTTGCGCCAGCGCCAGCAGGCGGTGCGTCATTCCTTCAAATGCCGACACCACCACAATGCAGGGCGCCCCCTGCGCTTCTATGATTTGCCGCACCAGCCCTACCGAACGGGCGTCGCACATCGACGAGCCGCCAAACTTGAGTACTTTCATATATCAATAGCTTATTTCGGCGCTTCCGGCATTGACGTTGGGGTGGGTCTTTTTGACCAGCCCTTGCAGTACCTTTCCGGGACCTATTTCGATAAAGTCGGTGGCTCCGTCGGCAACCATGTTGATCACCGATTGTGTCCAGCGTACCGGCGCGGTGAGCTGCGCCACCAGATTTGCCTGTATCAGGGCGGGATCGGTCACTGCTCCGGCGGTCACGTTCTGGTAAATGGGGCATACTGGGTAGGAAAACTCCGTTTCGTTGATCGCCTCTTCCAGCGCCACGCGCGCCGATTCCATCAGCGGAGAATGGAAAGCGCCGCCTACCTGCAGGCGTATGGCGCGTTTGGCTCCGGCGGCTTTCAGTTTTTCGCACGCTTCCTCTACTGCGGCAACGCTTCCCGATATGACCAGCTGTTCGGGGCAATTGTAGTTTGCCGGCACAGCCACGCCCGTTACCGTTTTGCAGATTTCTTCCACCTTTGCCTCGTCCAGCCCCAGCACGGCAGCCATGGCGGATGGTTCGGCTTCGCAGGCTTTTTGCATTGCCCGGGCGCGTCGGGACACCAGCTTCAATCCGTCTTCAAAGGAGAGCGCCTTGGCGGCTACCAGCGCCGAAAATTCGCCCAGCGAATGTCCCGCCACCATATCCGGGCGGAACCGGTCGCCCAGCATGGTCGCCATGATGACCGAATGAAGGAATACCGCCGGCTGTGTCGCCTTTGTCTGTTTCAAGTCTTCTTCCGTTCCCGAGAACATGACTTCGGTGATGCGGAAACCGAGTATTTCGTCGGCTCTGTCAAACATTTTGCGCGCCTGCGGCGAACCATCGTACATTTCTTTTCCCATTCCGGCGTACTGGGCGCCTTGTCCGGGAAATATATATGCAATTTTCATGTATTAAAAATGATTTAAAATTTAAGCCTGCAAAGGTAATAAAAATGTAAATATGATGCTATATATTCGCATGAGGACA
>JAISRX010000117.1 GCA_031273395.1 Bacteroidales bacterium
TACTGCATTCGGTTGAGTTTTGAGTTTTCGTACCCCGCACTGCGCTTCGCTTGTACGGGGTTATCAAAAGGCAACCCCTGTCGGGGTTGTGCACAGCTCTGCATAGACGTAAAACGCCGCAGGCGTTACCCTTTGATAACCCCGTATGAAATGCGGGGTACGACAGGCTAAAAAACACAAGACTATAACCGAGTGCAGTATATATGCGCGCGTAAATTGCGTAACTGCCTGATCTACTCTCTCTCTCTGAAAATGTCACGTCGAAGTATGTCCTGTCGGGAGTTCAGCATGATCATATATGAGAAAAACAGACAAGGTTATTGAATAATAAATTACGAATTACGCGAATTATTTTTATCGGATAATTGGGCTTTTACAGCTGCCAATTCGGACAAAAGAGCTTCCTTTTCGGCGCGTTCGCGTTCAAGTGCGGCAACGAGTTCCCTGTCCATTAACTGCTTCTTCAACTCATATTCCTGCTTTCGGGACATCACATCAAGCACTCGCAGCAATTCCTGTTCGCTTTCAATGATTTTCCGCTGTACGGGATCAGCGCCCGTATATTCCAGTATGGCAAGCATCTCTCCAACCATCTCATCGCTGACAGGATGATGATACGTCTTGATGATCTGCTGCGTATCCACAAAATTGTCCTGTTCAAACAAACTCAACAGCCGTTCCAGTTTTGTCCGCGTTTTGCCCCCTATTCTCGGTATCTGAACGATAAAACTGTCGTGGGTAATGCTTTCCACAAACGTACTCTTTGCCTGAATCGCACACCGGTTGATCAAATCCCAATAATCGCGTTTTACACGAAGAGCTACCGCATCCACTTCCGGAAGTTTAAATCCCAACATGTAAATGGTAACAATGGGCAATGCCTCTTGGGTCTTCACTCCGTCCATGATTTCTATCTCGTCTTTGCTCGCATACTGTTTTGCCAAATACCTGCGGAAACGCATGACGTCGTGTTCATCCTGCGCTTTCTGCACTTCTATCAGCGTTTTTTTGTATTCGCCCGACCCTGTCCGTATGGTGGCGATAAAATCGTAGTGCAACACTGTCATTTCCAAAAGTTCCAAAGCCGGACTGACGGATTTTTCCGCCTTGCGGCGATTCCTTGCACCGGGTTGCCTGACGGTCACTTCCTGCGGACGCATCTTGACCTCCTCAATGGTTTCATCCAGCAGCGTGCTGATAAAAAACTTGGCTACCCGTTCGTTTTCCATCAAATTTTTGAATACGGTATCATATATGGGATTGGCAATGAATACCGGCTGGCGATTAACACTGCTCGATGTTGCTTTCTTACTCATTTTACATATTTTACCTGAATGTATCGTACGCAAAATTAGTATTTTTTTTCGGAAATACGATCAATATCCCAACATGGTTAATATTTCTTCCGGCGTTTCGCCGATTTTTCCGGTAGCGCGGACTCCCTTGGCACGGTAAAAATCCAGCGTAAGGTCGGTGCGGTTGGTGATCATGCCGTCGGTGAGCGGCTGTCCCCCGTTCCAGTATTTTTCCATCTGTTCATCGGTATCAAAGGAATATACGTTGGCTTTCAACCCTGCGTCGTGCAGTCGCTGCGAAAACATCGGCGACATGCCGTCCTTCCCGTCGTTGCCCAGATTGGAACCGATGAACTGCGCGCCGGCGGACTTGGCAAAGGCAATGATCTCATCGCAGGAGGCTTCCGTGGAGAAATCGTTTTTGCCGCCCGTCAGGAAACTGCACAACACTTTACCTTTGAATACCTGCCGGAAAGCCGTCATTCCCTCGCGCGAAAACGTCTGGAGAAGTATCTTTCCGCGCGTGTTCCCCACGTTAACTTTTCCGTCCGCATGGAACGGCTCTTTTTCGCTTGTGGCGTTGTCCTCCGCAATGTTCCAGCCGATGCGGGTCAGCAGTTCGTATATCCGCCGTTCAAGACGGGGATAAGTTTCGGGAGCTTTAGTTTCGATGTACACGCCCGGACGGTTGCCGTTGTCCGCCGGATCGTCTTCATATTCAAAAAAGTATTCGCCCGTTTGACTGCGGTGAAAAATCCGTTTCCCTTCGGCGTCGCGTTTGATGCGTTTTCCTTCGGCTATGCGGAAAACGTCTTCCATGGTCAGTACTTCCTGACCTGCAAAACTTTCACGCGCCCGGTCGGGATTTTTTTCGTTGAACTTCGTTCCGGCGCTCAACTGCATGATCTCCTCGAAAGTGAACGATTCCACCGGGTCTTTTTCTCTGCCGGCAAATTTGAGCGCCGCGTCGGTAGTGCGGTTAAAAGTGGCGTCGTGCATGATGACAAGTACCGTATCCTTTGAATAACGAACGTCGAGTTCCAGATAATCTGCCCCCGTATTGCGCGCCCAGCGAAAGGCAGCTTCCGTTAATTCGGGCGCCCAGTAAACAGTTCCCCTGTGGGCAACGACCGCGTGAGCGGGCATGTATTGCTGCACTTTCCGCGCTTCCGGCGACAGATCGCCGCCGTTGCCGCAACAACCGGCAAACGCTGCAAAACCTAAAAGAAAAACCAACTGCTTCATGTTTATCTGGTTTTTAAGGTGATGGTTTCGGATTGGATTTATTGGTGCGTATTTTCCATTCGGTGGTGTGGAAACGGACGTTCGGGTCAGGCACGTCATTGCAGTGAACAATCAACGCGCCTTCCTTTTCCCAGTACGATTTGACGGTATGCCCGCTCATGGCTCCGTCTTCCGCGCCGCGTACCGTGCTGTCGTCCGGATTGACCACTATTTTCAGTCCGCACGAAAGGTGGATCATGTCCATGTCGCCTCTGCTGTTGCCGCCCACCACAAGCGGACGGGCTTTGATGAACGTTTCGATGGAAGCGGCTTTCCCGTCGTCCTGCGGTATCGGAAAAACAATCTCGTCGATGGTTCTGCCGTGTTCCACCACACATTTGGCGCCCACCACCCGCGTAACGGGAATACCCAGTTCGTCGGACAGGAATTTCTGGTACAGCAATTCGGGCGATGCGGTAAGTATCCATACTTCAAAGCCGTAACTCTTCAAATTGGCGATCAGTTCCTTCATTTCGGGGTACATTTTTCCCCGATAGGACTTGTAATAGCAGTTGTATCCCATCATCTCGATCTCCTCAACGGTCATTCCCGAAAGGAAATGTACCCGGTCTTCCACATAACGCTTGCCTACATTGTCGCCGTTTTTGACCATTGCATCCAAAATGGCGAGTTTTTCCTTCGCCTTTTTGTCGGTACGCCCTTTGTAGGTTTCGTCGGCATAGGCATACAACGCTTCATCGGCAAGATAATGCGGCGCCTGTCCGAAAACCGTACCGTCGCCGTCGAACACTGCCACTTTGCGTACCGTCATCGCGAGCGTGGAATTGAGGAAACTTTCGATTTTATCGTTTGTTTCGGCAGTCCAGCCCTTAACGGGACGGTAAGTCTGCGCTTCCGTCGCTGTCACCGTTCCCGCCAGCAGGAACGTCAGGAGAATTTTCAGTTTGTTCGTCCGTTTCATATCTCTGTTTTATTTATTTTGTTCTTTTTTCCATGTTGTGGCGCATAACAATGCTCCGATGATGCTTGCCGCGATAAACATCCAGAAGGCAATGTTCCATCCGAACGATTGAGAAATACGCCCCATGAGTATTTTCGCCAGCACTGCATCGCCCACCAGATAGCCGAACAGACCGACAAACCCTGCTGCTGTTCCTGCGGCATTCTTCGGCACGAGATTCAATGCCTGCACCCCTATCAGGGCAACGGGACCGTAGATGCAAAAGCCTATTTCGCAGAGCGACACATATACAATGGTATGGCACACCGTTACCGGATTTCCGCCGAAGTGGTTCGCAATCCACGTCGCCGCCGGCATTGCCTGCCAGTAAAGCAAAATGCCCGCCAGCACTAAAATCATGTATATCACGTTGGCAGGTGCGCACCGTCCCTTGAAGAATTTTGCGGAAATCCATCCGCAGATGATCGTACCGGGAATACCCGCGTAGTTGTGCAGCGAAAAGGCAAGACTGCTCTGTTCCTTGTTCATGATGTTCATTTCCTGCAAATAAACAGGCGCCCAGTCGCTGACGCCGTAACGTATCAGATAAACAAAAGCGTTGGCAAAAGCAATGAGCCAGAGTATTTTGTTTTTGAAGACATAATCCACAAAAAGCCGTTTGAACGGGATTTTAATTTCTTCGCCTTTTGCGCTTTTGTATCCGGAAAAATCGTTGCGGTACCTGTCCACGGGAGGCAAGCCGCAGGATTGTGGCGTGTCGCGGATCAGCCACCAGCAAATGCCGGCAATCAGCAGCGCCGCGATGCTTGGGACAATGAAAGCCGACCGCCATGTCTGTTCCACGCCCAGAGAGGTGAAAACAAGCACTCCGGCAATTGCCAGCAAACCCAGCGATCCGCTGCCGATGGTGTGCGAAGTGTTCCACAGCGACATTTTAAAACTTCGCTCGTTTTGCGAAAACCAGTGCGCCATCACCCGTCCGCACGGGGGCCATCCCATGCCGGACAGCCAGCCGACCAGCAGCATGAAGATGAAAAGTACCACGACGTTGCGGGTAAGGTTCACCGTGCTGAAAGGCAGGAACCCCACGCCGATCATCAGCAAAGCCGACAGCACAAGACCCGAAACCAGAAATTTGCGCGCATCGCTGCGGTCGGATACGCTGCCCATGATGAATTTGCTGAAGGCGTATGCAATAGAAATGGCAGACCCGGCAATACCTGCGCTTGCCTTGTCGAGCAGACCGTCTTCGATCATTCCGGGCGCAGCCAGCGACAAGTTTTTCCGCACTAAATAATAGGCGGCATAACCGATAAAGACGCCGATAAAGACTTGCCACCGCAGGCGCGTATATGTCCTGTCGATATCCTTTTCCGGCAACTGCTCCCTGTGGGGAGGCGGGGCTAACAGATTTTTCATGCTACATCAATTATTCAATTCAAATACGTTACAAAATTAATCCGTTCATATTAATCCGACGTGACGAAACCGTTAAATTTATGTTAAAATATTCATTGTCCGCTGTCCGTTTATAATATGTATCCTTTCGCCAAAGCGATAAATTCTTCCGTTTGGGCTTTTATCCATGCTTCGTCTTTATTCATTTCCTTCGCCATGATAGCGGCTACTTTCGGAGCAATTTCCATGGCGGCGCGCGCGTCGAGGTACAGTGCCCTGATGCGGCGCGCCAGTACGTCGTCCGGCGTCATTGCCATTTCCTGCCGCACAGCCCACAATACCTGAGCAACGGTGAAATCAAGATCGGGATGCAGTTTTTCGGCATATTCCGGTTTTTCCGCCTGCAAAGCGAGAATTTTGTCCCCGTCGCTGCCATAGACGTAAAGACAGTTGCTCCTGTCGGACGTTTCCCTGTAGCCGTGTATCTTCATTTCTTTGGTGACGCATTTTTTTTTGGGCAACCCCGCTATTTTGATTCCCAGATCAACCGTTTCCTGCGCCATTTGCCGGTAGGTAGTCCATTTACCGCCCGTAATGGTGATCAAACCCGACGGGGAAGCAATGAGCTTGTGACTTCGGGATATTTCTTTCGTTTTCTTTTCGTCGGCATTTCTTTTTGTGGCTGCCAAAGGTCGAAGTCCGGCAAAAACGCAAAGAACATCTTTCCGTTCAGGCGGATTTGTCAGGTATTGAGCAGAGGTACGCAGCACAAAATCAATTTCTTCCTCCAGCGGTCGCGGCTCCAGCACAAAATCTTTCACCGGCGTATCGGTGGTACCCAAAATGACGCGGTTGTGCCAGGGTACGCCGAACAGGACGCGCCCGTCGCTGGTTTTGGGTACCATAATGGCGTCGTTCCCGCCGAGAAACGAACCTTTTACCACCAGATGGATACCCTGACTCGGGCGCACAAGCGGCGCTTCATCCCGGTTGTCCATACGGATGATCTCATCCACAAATATGCCGGTAGCGTTGACAATACAACGCCCTTGCAATTCAAAACATGCTCCGTTTATTTCGTTTCGCGCTTCCACTCCGGTTACGCTTCCGTTGCTTTTTAACAGGCGCGTCATTTTTACATAATTTACCGTAACCGCTCCTTTTTCGGCTGCCGTTTGCATCAGGTTGACAGCCAGTCGCGCGTCGTCAAACTGTCCGTCGTGGTAAACCACCCCTCCGCGCAGCTTTTTCCGAATGATCCGAGGCACGGCGTTGATCACTTTTTTTCTGCTCAAGGGTAAAGAACGTCCCAAACCCAATTTTCCGGACAGCAGGTCGTAAAATGTCAAGCCGATCGTGTAAAACGGCTTCTCCCACCACCGGTAGTTCGCAATGATAAACCGCTGATCCTTCACCAAATGCGGAGCGTTTCTCCGCAGTCTTCCACGTTCCCGCAAGGCTTCCCGCACCAGCGATACGTCGCCTTTTTGCAAATAGCGGACGCCGCCGTGTACCAGTTTGGTACTCCTGCAGGAGGTGGCTTTGGCAAAGTCCGACTGTTCCAAAAGAGCCGTTTTAAAACCTCGTGCCGCAGCATCTACCGCCACGCCCAATCCGGTTGCTCCGCCGCCGATTACTATGAAATCCCATATTTCACCGGATTTCAGTCGATCAAGATGATTGTCTCGTGTCATTCAAATGTAACTGTTAAGACGTTCAAAATATATTCTATGATTATCGCCGCAAAGATACAATCATAAATAATAAAAACAAAATAAAACGAAATAATTTCAATATTTTTTTTTCAGAAGAGGGATAAATAACAGGGACGCCTCTTTCCGGTGCGATACATACAAAGCGCCGTCCCAGCGCTACCCGGAGAGTGAGGAGATTGCGTTTCCGTTTCCGCAGATTCCGCTTCGTTCCATCTACGGTTAATAAAGTGTCGTCCGTGCGGGACTTGCAGAATCGGAGGGATACCTCTTCCGGAGGCGGAACTGCGCCCCACTCCGCCTGCTGTGATGGACATGTCGTCCTGCAAGGACAATTTAACCTCCAAACGATACAATGATAAGTTGTTAAATTTTCATTATTTAACGAAGTTTTCACTGTTTTTTTGAGAAATATTCAAATATGCCGGTGGGATTTTGCGGAAAACTCAAAAAACTCCACTAAATATTGACGGAGTTATGAGAAAATCTCAAAGAATGCCCGAAAATCTCAAAAGAAGTATGAGAAAAATTTACGAAATATATAAAAAATTTTGCGGAATTTAAAAAATATTTTTGGGAGTACGTAAAAATTTTATAAGTTTGCCGAAAATAACCGGAGGAACTTACCGATAGAGTAGGGGAGTCCCCTGAAAAACAAATGGATTTATTAAATGAATCAAAGAATTTACTAAAACAGTCAGGGAATTTCCTGAAAAAATCAGAGGATTTTCCAAATTGATCAGAGGATTTTCCCAAAAGGACAGATAACTTCCCGCAAAAATAAAGGGATTTTCCGGAAAGGTAAAAGGACTTTCCAAAAAGATGAAATCAGTTCCCCGAAGTAATGGGGGAGTTCCCCGAAAGCATGGGGGAGTTCCCCGAAGGCATGGGGGAGTTCCCCGAAGGCGTGGGGGAGTTCCCCGAAGGCGTGGGGGAGTTCCCCGAAGGCGTGGGGGAGTTCCCCGAAAGCGTGGGGGAGTTCCCCGAAGGCGTGGGGGAGTTCCCCGAAAGCGTGGGGGAGTTCCCCGAAGGCGTGGGGGAGTTCCCCGAAACTTTTTTAGAATCTTGAATGAGTCTAAATAAGTTTCCCCGAAAGGGAATTAAAATGTTGGAATATAGACGGTAATAATTATAAAAATAAGAAGTGATGCACAAGGATTATCTTTATCGCAGTAATGAAAAGTTTGCCGCTCAGGTTCGGGTTTTGTATGACACGGCGAAGAAACGGGCGTTTGACTGGGGGATCGGGGATGCGGAACTGGCGGAGTGGGAACCGGAACTGCTCGCTTTTGAGGCGGCGTTTGCCCTGTCGGAAAACCCGGCGACGCGGACTGTCGTGTCCATCAAGGCGCGGCAGTCCGCGCGCGACGCGCTGGAACCGAAACTGCGCCGGTTTGTACAGGGACGCCTCGTGCGGAATGTGCTGGTGAGCGCGGCAGACCTGTTTTCGATGGAGCTTCCCGTAAAGGACGCCGTTGCGTCGCCGCTGCCCGACCCGTCGACCTGCCCGGAGTACAAGGCGGACAGCGGTACCATCCGGCGGCTGATCCTGTACTTCCGCGACAAGGGCAGCCAGCGGCGCGGGAAACCCTACGGCGTGCAGGGGGTGGAGATACGCTGGGCAATACGGGACGAACCGCCGGCGGATACGGAGGATCTGATGCGGTCGGAGTTTGCCACCCGCTCGCCGCACGTCTTCGAGTTCAGAGAGAGCGAGCGCGGAAAGACCGTTTACTTCTGCATGCGCTGGCAAAACAGGCGCGGGGCGAAGGGTCCCTTCGGCGAAATTATGAGCGCCTTTGTGCCGTGAAGCGGGGAGGGTTTTTCGCGCATGCGGGCGCTTCCTGCGGCGTTTTCCGCCTTTAAAATCCGTTTGCCGGTTTTAAAATCGGGAAAAGGATATTACCTTTGCCGCGTGGTTGCGATGCGGCGCGGGAGGGCGCAGCGGAACCGCGTTTTTGAAGTTTTCCATACTTGACGGGATGATGTTTTTTTGCAGGATTTTTTTTGCGGGCATGGCGCTTTCGGGCTGCTGCCGCGCGTTCGGGCAGAGCGCGGGGGACAGTGTGCGGCATATTGAGGAGGTGGTGGTGTCGGGCAACCGCTACCGCGAAACCATTCCTTCGCAGCGGCTCTCCGGCAGGCAGCTGGAGACGCTGAGCGCGTTTTCCGTGGCGGACGCCATCCGTTATTTCTCAGGCGTACAGATAAAGGACTACGGCGGGGTGGGCGGTTTGAAGACTGTGGACGTCCGCAGCATGGGCACGCACCACACGGGGGTGTTCTACGACGGCATCCAGCTGGGCAACGCACAGAACGGGCAGGTGGACCTGGGGAAATTCTCGATGGACAACGTGGAGGAGATATCGCTGTACAACGGTCAGAAGAGCGAAATCCTCCAGCCGGCAAGGGATTTTGCTTCTTCGGGGGCTATTTACCTGCGCACGCGCCGCCCGAACTTTCCGGGGTCGAAAAAAACCAACGTAAAGGCGCTTTTCCGCACCGGTTCCTTCGGACTTGCCGATCCTTCGCTGCTTGTGGAGCGGAAGGTGACCGGCAGGACGAGCGCTTCGCTTTCGGCGGAGTATATCCGGGCTTCCGGCAAATACCGTTTCCGTTACCGGAAGGTGCTTCGCGACGGCAGCATGGCGTGGGATACCACCGCCG
Organism: Bacteroidales bacterium; assembly: GCA_031273395.1. GTDB lineage: Bacteria > Bacteroidota > Bacteroidia > Bacteroidales > UBA4181 > JAIRLS01. The sequence continues at coordinate 9,279 of JAISRX010000117.1, forward strand.
TGCGGCAAAACGGCGACATCCACTCCGCGCGGGTGGAAGGGGGGCTGAACGGGTACCTCCCGCAGGGGAAATGGCACGCCAAAGCCTATTTTTACAGTTCCGAGAAGGGAATCCCCGGCGCTATTGTCAATAATGTGTGGAAACGCTCGCAGCGGCAGTGGGACAGGAATTTTTTCGTGCAGGGCAGCTTCGGGAAACAGCTTTCCGGGCGGCTCGAAATGCTGGCGAACGCGAAGTATGCCCTTGACGGGATGCGCTACCTCAATCCCGACACTACTTTAATGTACATCGACAACCGTTTTTGGCAGCGCGAACTCTATGTTTCCCTTGCCGGGAAATATGCGCTGCTTCCCTGTCTGGACGTCAGCCTGTCCTCCGATTACCAGCGGAACAGCCTTGAGGCGACGTTGCAGGATTTTGCGTATCCCCGCCGCAGCAGCGTCCTTGTTGCGCTGGCTGCCGCCTTCGAGCGGAAGCGCCTCAAGGCTCAGGGGAGCCTGCTGGGGACTTTTGTGTCTGAAAGGACGGGGAGGCGCGGCAGTCCGTCTCCTTCCGGGAAGCCCGCCGACCTGCGGAAGTTCACCCCCGCCGTTTTTGTGTCCTTCCGTCCATTTGCGGGGAAGAGACAGCTTTCGCCGCTGTATTTGCGGGCGTTTTACAAGCGCATTTTCCGCATGCCTACTTTCAACGACCTTTATTATACGGACATCGGCAACATTTCGCTTCGTCCCGAACAGACGGTGCAGTACAATGCGGGGGTGCAATATGCGCTTGAGCGCGAAAAGGGGGTTGTTGCGGGGGTCGATTTTCAGGCGGACGCCTATTTCAACAGGGTTACGGACAAGATTATCGCCGTCCCCAAGGGCAACGGGCAGTACCGCTGGATGATGATGAACATCGGCAGTGTGGAAATCAGGGGCGTGGACGTTTCGGGGAAGATAAACTGGCGGCTTCCGGCGCATTTTACGGTGGCTTCCGGCGTGAAATACACCTTCCAGCGGGCGCAGGATTTCAGCAACCCGTCGGACAACGCTCCGCAGTCGGGTTCCTACGGCGGACAGATTGCCTACATCCCGCGCCATAACGGGTCGGTGATTGCGGGGGTGCGCCGCAAATCGTGGGAGCTGAACTACAGCTTTATCTACGTGGGCGAACGCTACCACAACTCGTCCAACATCCCTGCAAACCGTGAACAGCCGTGGTACACCCATGATTTGACGGCGGGCAGGGAACTGAAATTCGGGAAAGTGAAGGGGAAAATATCGGCGGAGATCAACAACGCGCTCAACCAGTACTACGACGTGGTGCTGAACTATCCCATGCCGGGACGCAACTGCAAGCTGACGCTGAAAATCGAGTTGTGAGGCGAAGGGGGGGACTCTGCACGGAGGAGGGGGCGTTCGCAGGGCGAAGACCGGAGGTCTTCAATGTGAATAACCCCCAATGAAGCGAAGCGATTGGGGGACAGACGCTGCCCCGGTTCCTGCAACCCCGACAGGGGTTGAACCGATCCGATATTCAACCCCTGTCGGGGTTGATGTGTCTTCGCTTCATCACCCACCGGTCGCTTCGCTTCACCGCTGGTTATTCATATTTAACTCCTTCGGAGTTTTCCGGCGCATGTCAGAAACATTACGGGCATTATTTAAATGTGTCCGCTTCAACGAAAAACCCCCTGCAAGCGGGAAGGCGGCAGGGGGTTGTCGGGATTTCCTTTGCGGGAAAGTCCGCAGGAGGGGCGGGGCTATTCTTCGCTGTTTTCGGCTTCGAATGTCTTGATGAGTTCCGCCTGTATGTCTCCCGGCACCTGCACATATTCGGCAAACTTCATGGTAAACATGGCGCGTCCTCCGGTGATGGAACTCAAGGCGGTGGAATAGCGGTTCATTTCCGACAGCGGCACGCGGGCGGTGATTTTCTCGAACCCCTTTTCGCTGGTCATCCCCTGCACTATCGCCCTGCGCGTTTGCAGGTCGCTCATCACGTCGCCCATGCGGTCGGCCGGCACCCATACTTCCACATTGTAGATCGGCTCCATGATCTTTGGTCCCGCATTTTTGAAGGCTTCGCGGAATGCGTTCCTGCCCGCCAGCCGGAAGGATATTTCATTGGAGTCCACCGGGTGCATCTTCCCGTCGTACACGGTGACCCGTATGTCGCGGGCGTATGAACCGGTGAGCGGTCCTTCTTCCATCTTTTCCATGATCCCTTTCAGTATGGCGGGCATGAAGCGCGCGTCAATGCTTCCGCCGACAATGCTGTTGTAGTACACAAGTTTGCCGCCCCAGGGGAGGTCGTGTTCTTCCCTGTCGCGAATGGAGACCTTGATTTCCTTCCCGCTGATTTTGTACATTGCCGGATCGGGTTGCCCGTCTTCGTAAGGCTCTATCACCAGATGCACTTCGCCGAACTGTCCCGCCCCGCCCGACTGTTTTTTGTGGCGGTAGTCTGCCTGGGCGATTTTGGTGATGGTTTCGCGGTAAGGTATCTTGGGTGCGATAAATTCGGCGGCAATCTTAAAAACGTTGTCCAGATGCCATTTGAGGATATTCAGGTGATACTCTCCCTGTCCGGACAGAATGGTCTGTTTCAGTTCCTTTGAATATTCCACCCTGATGGTGGGATCTTCCATGTGCATCCGTTGCAGGGCTTCATTCAGTTTCTCGTCGTCGTTTTCGTTGACCGCCCTGATGGCGGTGCGGAACTTTGGTTCGGGAAAGGGGATGGGGGCAAATTCCACGCTGTTGCCGGGGGCTGCCAGCGTGTGTCCCGTGCGCGCTCCCTTCAGCTTGACGGTAGAACCGATGTCCCCCGCAACGAGTTTGGGCACTTTCTGGCGATTTTTGCCCGCCACCACAAACAGTTGCGAAATGCGTTCCTTGTTGCCGGTTTTGTTGTTCACTATGTCCATCCCTTCGGTGATTTCTCCGGACATCACCTTGAAATAATTTACTTCTCCGAGATGCTGTTCCACCGCCGATTTGAAGATAAAAGCCGACGCGGGCTGCGACGCGCTGCACGGTACTTCGTTTCCGGCAATGTCCGTTGGAGCGGGCATTTCGTCGGGGGAGGGAAACACGCGCGAAAAAAACTCCATCATGCGCGCCACGCCGTAATTTTTCTTTGCCGAGATGCACACCACCGGAATAATTCCCCGCCGGATCAGTCCAATGGTGATTCCTTTGCGCATTTCGTCTTCCGAGAGCGAACCTTTCTCAAAGAAAATTTCCATCAGTCCTTCGTCGTTTTCGGCTGCTTTTTCAATTAACTGGTTCCTGAGTTCTTCGGCTCGTTCCTTCTGGTCGGCGGGTACTTCCCCGATCTCCTGCTTTCCGCCGGCGTAGCTGTATTTTTTCATCAGCAATACATCTATAAAGGTATCGAAGCCCGTACCTTCGTTCACGGGATACTGTATGAGGGTGACATTTTTCCCGAAGCGTTCGACGGCTTCTTCCACCACCCTGTCGAAATTGGATTTTTCATGGTCAAGCTGGTTGACTGCCAGCACGTATCCCTTTTTTGCCTTTTCGAGGTAGCGGTGGTGTATTTCCGTACCTACTTCAATGCCGTTTTGCGCATTGATCACTATCACGCCCGTGTCGGCAACCGAAAGGGCGGCAACCACGCCGTTCACGAAATCGTCCGAACCGGACGGGTCGATAAAATTGAGCTTCTTTTCGTTAAATTCGGCATACAGCGCCGAAGCATATACCGAACTGCCGTTTTCATGCTCGATATCACTGTGATCCGACACGGTATTTTTGTTTTCCACTTCGCCCCGGCGCTCAATCACTTTGCCTTCGAATAACATCGCTTCCGCCAAAGTCGTTTTACCCGAACCGGTGTTGCCCAGCAGGGTAAAGTTTTTGATTTGATTGGTATTGTACACTTTCATAAGAAAAATTTATTAAAGGTCGTTTAATTTAAAAAGGGTACAATATTATGAATAATATTTTATTTTTCTTTTATTTTTGAAAGGATTTTTATTTTTTTTACAAAAAAATCCCTGCCCGACGGTCTCGCGCGGGTCAGTGAAATTTGACGATGACGTTTGCGTGAAGGGCAAAACCGAGCAGTTCGGATGCTCTTCCCTTATTGATTGCCACTTCCAGAAGTCCGGACAGATTGAAGAGCGCCAGCAGTTCCCCTTCGCTTGTTTCGTGGTAATATGTGTTGATGCGCGTGATTTTGTTGCGCATGCTGAGCAGGGTGATTTCGAAGGAGCGTCCCTTGCTTACCCTGTCGAAATCTTCGCGGGTGATGTTGGTTACGGCGTTGCCGAAGGCATTGATATGGATGATGGTGCCTGTTATTTGCGACTCGTTGATGGTAGCCATCATGATACATCTGCGCTGGTAGTCCCGGTGGTGAACGCCCAGCTCGGATATGTCGCCGCCTGCCGCCAGATGAATCGCCGCAGGGGCGAATACCGAAATGGCAGGATAGTTGGGCGACTGTTCGTTGGTATATTTTTCGATGCGGATGATCTTTTCGGGGTCGGAGGTAAAAATCAGGCTGAAAATGCCGTTATCGGTACCCACAAAATACTGTCCGTCATACAATGCCGCTATAAACGGGTTGTCCATCTGCAACTCGCTTGCCACCGATATGAGATGTACTGTCCCCGCCGGATAATAGGCATAGCAGTGCCTGATCATGTAGGCGGCGTGCGCGATGCCCGAATTGAATGGAGGCGTGTGATGCGACAAATCGACTATCTGCGCGGAAGGCAAAGACGAAAAAATAATGCCTTTCAGCGCGGCAATATGATAATCGTCTATCCATCCTGTAGTTAATGTAATTACAGCCATTCCAATGTATGCAAGGTGATCAGCGGCGAACGGGTTTAATTTTTAATTTTCCAGTCACATCCGTCCTTCCTGTCCTTTACCTCGATGCCGAGGCGCAGCAGTACGTCGCGAATACGGTCGGATTCGGCAAAATCCCTGTTGGCTTTTGCCTGCATCCGCATTTCCAGCACATAATTCACCAACCCGGCAACCAGTTCCGTTTGGGAGTCGGAGGACTGCCCGGCTTTCAAACCGAGAATGTCCACGGCAAAATGGCGGTACAGGTTTTTCAGCCGGAGCAGGTCGGCTTCGGAGACGGTTTCCTTTCCGTCGTTCACCAGATGGATGAAACGCAATCCGTCGAAAAGATGCGCAATGAGTACGGGAGTGTTCAGGTCGTCGTTCATTGCCTGATAGCACTTTTGCTCCATATCGCCGGTATCGACCGAACTTTCTTTTGAGGGGGAGAGTTTTTCCAGCGTCCCGATGCCGTCCATCAAACGCTGCAATCCCTTTTCGGACGCTTGAAGGGCTTCATTGCTGAAATCGACGGTGCCTCTGTAATGCGCCTGCATGATGAAGAAACGCACTGCCATCGGGCTGTAGGCTTTTTCGAGCAGCGGATGCGATCCGGCGAAAAAATCGTTCAGCGTGATGGAGTTGCCCAGCGATTTGCCCATCTTTTGCCCGTTGATGGTGATCATGTTGTTGTGCATCCAGTAGCGTACCGCCTCGTGTCCCAGCGCTGCGGTCGATTGCGCTATTTCACATTCATGGTGGGGGAAGAGCAGATCCATTCCTCCGCCGTGTATGTCGAACGTTTCTCCAAGATATTTGATGCTCATGGCGGTACATTCGAGATGCCATCCGGGAAACCCGTCGCTCCACGGCGAGGGCCAGCGCATGATATGTTCCGGGGAGGCTTTTTTCCATAATGCAAAATCAAGGGGAAAACGTTTTTCTTCCTGCCCCTCCAATTCGCGCGACTGTGAGGAAAGGTCTTCCAGCACCCGTCCGGAGAGTTTGCCGTAGGGATGATCCTTTGCGTATTTGTCGAGGCTGAAATACACCGAACCGTTGCTTTCGTAGGCGTATCCGGCGTCCATGATCTTCCGCACAAGCTGTATCTGCTCAATGATGTGTCCCGATGCACGCGGCTCAATGCTCGGCGGCAACACGTTCAGCTGTTCCATATTATAATGGTATCGACAAGTGAAGTGCTGCACCACCTCCATGGGTTCTACCTGCTCCAGCCGCGCCGTTTTTGCAATCTTGTCCTCTCCCGTGTCCGCGTCGTTTACCAGATGTCCCACATCGGTGATGTTCCGCACGTAGCGCACCTTATACCCTATATGCGACAGGTAACGGAACAGCAGGTCGAAAGTAACGGCTGCGCGCGCATGTCCCAGATGCGCATCGCCGTACACGGTCGGTCCGCACACGTACAGCCCCACATGAGGAGGATTTTCCGGAACAAACCGTTCTGTCCTGCGGGTCAGGCTATTGTAGATATGTAAAGGCTGTTCGGCAAACCGGCTTTTTACCTTTGATGACATTATATTCATATATGATTGTTTCGGCAAAAGTACGCAATATTTTTTTTTTAACCAACTTTCGCAGCTTCAGGTTAATTCCTTTTTTGAAGCGTTATGAAAAATAATGTGCGAGTCGCTACAGAAATCCTTGTCACGCCTTCAATCGTCATCGTGAATTTTCTCTTACTCCTCATACAACAAAATTAATACGTTCTTTGTCTTCGCGCGCTGTCCGAATTTTTTGGAGCGTCATATTGCAACGATCACAATCATTAATCATTCTTGCTCTTTTTTCCATTTCAACCGTTGATACTGACTGTTGAGGTACGGAAAAGCGGGTTGTTCGATGTAGGTGGTCAGTCCCGAATGTCGGTGGATGCCGAACCCGTTGTGACCGGACATGAAGGTGGGCGTGGCTGCCCTGTAGGTCACCGCCTGACGGACAAGGGCGGATAACTCCTGACGCCTTTTGCCGGCGGGCAGCCGGCGGGAATAGCAATCCTCAAAATCGAAGAACAGATGCGGCGAGTTGCGGTCGAAATACTGTATGCCGGATAGATCCGGCTGCTGCTCCCCGGCAAGTTTGACATGGTTTTTTAAATCCGTCAGCCGGTCGGTTCGGATCAGGCTGATGGTGGCGGAGCGGAAGGCGCCGCTTCTTGTGTCCATCCACAGGAACCATTCGCGGGCGAAATCTTCCAGAGCGGCTGCGGGTTGGAACAGGAGATGGGCGCTGTTGCGATAGATGGCTGCAAAACCGGGAGAAAGTATCTCGGCGGAGGAGGCAAGGATATGTTTCGTTTTGTCCTTCAGTTCGTATGCCACCTCTATCCCCGCCATAAAACATGCTTCAAAGATGATGAAGTCGAACATGCCGTCGGGAATGGCTGCGGCGAAATCGATCAGTTCCATTTCACTGTTGCGATCCACCACTATCGAACGCGGGGACAGCTGCGTCGACGGAGGCAGCCACCCCGAAGCATGAGAAAAAAGGATCATCCCGTATGAATCTGCCGGATACAGCGTTTGCGTTTCGTTCAGCACCCGTCCGAACACGCCGGCGTCGGCAGAATTTTCCGGTTCGTATTCCCGTATCACTTTCGCCCGTGCGCCGCTCTCGTCCCATTCCGCCACCATCAACCGGGGGTTTGTGTCGGGCAGGTCCTGATAGAATACCAGATTGCCTTCTCCCTTCCAGCCTTCCAGCAAATATTTGATTTTTTCCTCGAAGTCATCCGACAGGTTGTTGTCCCTGCCGAGATATACCAGAACGGTACGGGTGTGCGGAGGCACGGGCGGTTCCTTCTTCCTGCAGGAAGCGAAAAACACAGGCAGAAGAAAGCCGACAACCGGCAGGCAGCGCACAGGCAATAACCGAAAGGACGCTGTTTTCATGGACGGGTAAATTTAAGCATACGCCATTCATATAACGCTTTTAACGCTTAATGGTTAATGATAAGGAATGCGGAATAAATAACTTAGTGTTCTTTGTGTTTGAATTTTTAACGCAAAGGGCGCAAAGGAAGGCGCAAAGTTCGCAAAGGGCAAATAACAGACGGTGATATACTGCACTCGGTTATAGTCTTGTGTTTTTTAGCCTGTCGTACCCCGCCCCGCATTTCATACGGGGTTATCAAAGGGTAACGCCTGCGGCGTTTTACGTCTATGTAGAGCTGTGCGCAGTCGTACCCCGCATTTCATACGGGGTTATCAAAGGGTAACGCCTACGGCGTTTTACGTCTATGCAGGGCTGTGCTCAACCCCGACAGGGGTTGCCTTTTGATAACCCCGTACAAGCGAAGCGCAGTGCGGGGTACGAAAACTCAAAACCCAACCGAATGCAGTATAGCAGGCGCTCCCCCCTCTCCATTTTGGAGAGGGGCAGGGGGTGAGGAAAAATCCCCCTCTCCCGTCCGAACAGTGGAAACCGCCTGACTGCCCCTGCCGTATCCCTATTTTTTTTGACGAATACACGTTGTTCTTTGATGAAAACCGTTCCATATTATTTTTTTTGTCTATTTTTACCGCAGGTTTTTTTAGGCAAAGCAGCATAAATTATTCATGAAAGAGTGGTTATATAAGGGAAATGAGGTATTGAACGGTCTCGGGCAGGTGCAAAACCTGTGCGGTGGTTTGACTGTTGATAACTTTTTGACTTTTTATTTGCCTGTCTCGAAAATTTGTACACACACACACACACACACACACACACACACACACACACACACACACACACACACACACACACACACACACACACCCACACACACACACACACACACACACACACACACACACACACACACACACACAGCCAATACCATATCGGTTGCGCGCGTAATAACAAAAAGTTTCAATTTACATACAGCCGTTACATGTTTTTTGCATGTGCGGCTTTTTTGTTGCTCTGCTTCGATAGCAAAGGGTGTTTTCGACGGGCGAAACCTTCAAATAATGCTGCGGATGCTTTCGACCGGGGGGCGAAAGTCCCAAAAAGACCTGCGGACGTCTTCGCCCAAGGGGCGAAGGCATCAAATTACCCTGTGGACGCTTTTTTCCGGGGGGCGAAAGCCCCAAAAAGACCTGTGGACGCTTTCGCCCGTCGGTCATTTGCTGCAGAGACGCGATGCATCGCGTCTCTACCGGACGTTCCACCCTGTCAGCCGTTAAAATTCATTAATAATCACCATAATAATAATGCCTTATGAAAATCAGGAGAATTAAATTAAATCGTTTGCGGAATGAAGAATGGTTCAATTTCTTCACCGAGTTCAAAACTTTTGTAGAACAGGCTTCGCCTCAGCGCCTGAATATTGAGGAGCTCTTCGCAGTATTCCTTACCCTCTACGGGCAGGCGGACGGGACGCTGGAAAAAATCGCCAAAAGTGGCTATACTTCCGTCATCGTGCAGTTAGACGGCGTGCGCGACAGCACCTTTCGCGGATTAGGCGAAGCCGTGAAGTCCGCCTCGCGCCACTACGACCCGATGCGGCGGGAAGCCGCCGAAAGACTCGAACCCCTGTTTGACCACTACGGCAACCTCGCCGCGCGTCCGTTCAACGAGGAGACCTCCGCCATTCACAACTTCATTCAGGAGTTGAGGGGGAAATATGCCGGCGCAGTCGCCCAGTTAGACCTGCAGGGATGGACGGACGAACTGGAACGCAACAACCGCGACTTTGAAACGGCGGTGCTGGAACGCACTCGGGAGACCGCAGGGACAAGCGACCTGAAGATGCTCAACCTGCGCCGGCAAACCGACCGCTGCTACCTGAACATGGCGGAACGCATCGAAGCAGCCATACTGCTGCACGGCGAAGGCGCTTACGCCGACTTCGTGCGCACGCTCAACGCCAATATCGACCGCTACCTTGCCGCCCTGAAACGGAGAGGCGGAAAAACGTCGGAATCGGAACCGGAATCAAAGGATGAATTGTAGGGCAGGGCGCGCCCTGCCTACGCGCAACGCCCCTGCGATATAAATAATAAATAATAAATAATAAATAATAAATAATAAATAATAAATAACCCGCCCGTATTGGGCATAAATAATTAATAATAATGAAAAAGATGAATAAATTAATGACAGGTCTGCTGATGACAGCAGCCATTTCTGTAGCGATGATTTCCTGCAAGAAAGACAAAGACGACGCTCCTGCGCCGACGCTGAGTATTACTCCGTCGCAGAGTGCGGTAGTATTTAATGCAAACGGCACGCCCGACGGCAATGCCACGTTTGCGGTAACCACCAATCAAAGTACGTGGAACGTAACGGCAAGCACGGGACAAACGTGGTGTACGGTAGCCAAAACCGCAACAGGCTTTACCATAAGCGCAACGGCAAACACCTCTTTAACCGCACCCACTCCGGCAACCGTTACGGTAAAGGCAGGCGAGGCAACGCCCATAGTGATTAACGTTACGCAGGCAGCGGCAGGCGCAACGCTGAGCCTCACGCCGGCAGGACAGACCGCCATTGCCTTTGCCGCAGACGGCACAACTGCGGATAATGCAACGTTCACCGTTACCACCAACACCGGCGCATGGGACGTAACGGTAAACACGGGGCAAACGTGGTGTACGG
>JAISRX010000126.1 GCA_031273395.1 Bacteroidales bacterium
ATGTACCCTTTGTTGTACGACCCCGTCGGGGTCGAATGGAAACACAACATCGTTTTTCTATAAACATACGATGCCTTCGGCATCAAAACCATGATACATTATTTATTTCACGTTCCTATGTGAATATTGACATGACTTTAGTATTGTTATTGTCGGCAACGGCAATATTTTTTGGGACGACTTTAACCTGAAGGCTGTGGCGTTTCGCCGGGTCGAAGCTAAAGCAAAATCCTGCCTCGCACAACTTTTCGCTGTGCCGAATGAAAAAACCAACCGCCCTTTAGCCACATCTGCCGAAATGGTAGCTACGCTTCGCGGAAGTTCTCAATAGCGATCCGTTATTTTCATTCCTCGTTTCCGGCAAGTCCTACATGATCGCCATTGCTACAATCAGGAACAGCGCGGGATTGCTTCCGGATATCGCTATTGCAACGGCGGAGAGAATCGAAAAGGTCACCATTGTCATTCTTATTTATAAAGTTCGGTAAAATCTTATATCATTATCTGCCAATATGCCATGTACCGTCAGTCACTTACGCGCTATTCCCGCTTCTATCATTTTCAGTACCTCGTCCGTTTTCACAGGCGCCTGACTGTCGTTGAGGATCCCCCACAGATATTTTCCTTTCCACTGACATTCCAGATTGCCGTTGTAGCGGTCTTTGACGGTCAATCGCCCTTCCTTCGGCGGATCGGTCTGTCCGGTAAAACGGTAATATTTTTCCAGTATCGCTTTGGCTTCGGCAGGAGCGCCTGCATTGATCACAAACACTTGATAATTCTTGCCCGACGCCTGATAGTCTGCTGTAAAGGCATGGTTCAAAAATTCGTGTCCCAGAAAACTTTTCGCTATAAATTGTTCGCTGTGAGCAATTTTGTTTTCGGAAGGAAATATCTGCAAACTCTCCGGCAATGCCGCTTTGGGATTGATTTTCCTTGCGAAAGCCTGCGCAATCTGCGTGACCGCCGCAACTGTTCCCGCATCCGACGATGGACTTTCTATTTTGACATACAAATTGTTGACCAGAAAGTTCAGCATCGCTCCCTCCTGATAGCCTTCCGCTCCGATGGCGACAAAACCGGTTTCCTGCGGACGCTCGGAAGCATAGATGCCGAAAGCGTCTTCCGGCGTGGCGTGGCGGTATGCCTGTATGGTGACATAATTTTCGCCTTTTGCCTGCCGGTAAACAAAAACGGTCAACTCCCGGAAATCATACAGCAGATAGTTTGGGGCAGCGCCGTTGATGCGTTCGAAAAGAGTATTGGGATCGAACGTTTCCACGGTTGCCTCCACGTTCCATCCTTTGATGCGCGGGAGCTTCGTTTTTAATTCCTGCGGGGTTTGCGCGGAAATACAGTGCGCCATGCCCAGCGCTGCCCATAAAATGACTGCTTTCTTCATGGCTATACCAAAAAATCGTTGGGTATCTGCTGCAAGCGCGTGATGTCGCTGATTTTTTCGGCAACCTGAAATCCTTTGGTACATGCTACGTTGCAGGAAGTGCATTTTTTGCACGGGTTGTCAGGCAAATTCAACGCGAGGATGGTTTCCTTTGCCAGCAGGGGACTTCTGTAACCGTAACTGTACATGTATGCACGCATCATATCGGGTATGGGCAGATGCTGCGTACACTGGGCAATACAGCTTTTGCAGCCCTGACAATACAGCCCGTTTTTGCAGTTTACCGCCGACAGAAAACTTTTCTCCTCCGGGGTCATCTCCAAATGATTTACCGAGTCCAGACATTCTTCCAGTTCGTCGAACGAGGTAAATCCGGGGATGGCGGTGTGGATGTTGGGGTTTTGCCATGCCCATTTCAGCGCCGCCCTGATATTTACTTTTTTGGTACGTTCCTTGTCAAGATAGCCGCCCGCCATCGTTTTCATGGCTACAACGCCCAGTCCTGCCCCGGCAGCGCGGTCAATCGCCGCATTGAGTTCCGCAAGGTGTCCCTGATTGAAATTATAGGCGGTCAGTACCACGTCATAATTTCCGTTATCAACGGCAGCGTCGATCACTGCCGGTTCGTTGCTGTGGGTGGATATGCCCAGATGTTTGACCCTGCCGGATTTTTTCAGTTTCACCATCGTTTCCACCACTCCGGGGAAGTTCACTTCGTCCGGACTGCTCAGCGCATGGAAATAAAGAATATCCACATATTCCATCTTGAGGCGTTTCATGCTGGTTTCAAACTTTTCAAGGAACTGCGCGGCGGCATTCTCTCCCGTACCCGTTTTCACTTTGGTCGCCAAAATATAAGAATCTCTCGGTTTTCCGGAGAAAAATTCCCCCAGCATTTCTTCATTTTTCCCGTTTTGATAGCCGTTAGCCGTATCGAAATGGAAAATTCCCGCATTGTAGGCGGCTCTGACCACGGCGGGGTTGTCTGCGCGCATCACCCCCATGCTCAGCAAAGGAAGTTTGATACCGGTTCTGCCCAGTGTCCTTTCCGGCATTTTCGTTTCGCTGCCTGCTACTTCCGCTGCCTGTATTCCTGCAGGTTTCAACGCAAAGGCTGCTCCTGCTGTTGCCGATAACCTGAGAAAGTTCCGGCGATTGACTTGATTACTTTTCATCTTTTTCTGATTTGATTTCTGTAAAAATATAATGGGACAAATGTAAGGATTAACTATCTTTATTGATCTTAAAAAAAGTTAAATATTTCATTGAAATCTTCAAATGATTAATTTCCGGTGATTTATCTGCACCACTGTAGAGACGTGGCATGCCGCGTCTGTACATCACCGCAACCGTAGGGGCAGGCCTTGCGCCTGCCCTCAATGAAAACGACGCAAAAACGGATAGAAGGGCGGGTGCAAGACCCGCCCCTACGATCGTTAACAGGATTACAATACCACCCCATAAACGCCTGCACCACTGTAGAGACGTGGAGCGCCGCGTCTCTACGGAGGCAACCTGTTTCTTCCCCTTCAAGGCAACCCCGGTAGCCTGAGCGACACACAGCAGCAAAATCTTTACACCCGGAACCACGTGGTTCTACCCCTAAAATAAAAATTTTATACCCGGAACCACGTGGTTCTACCCCTAAAATAAAAATTTTACACCCGGAACCACGTGGTTCTACCCCTAAAATAAAAATTTTACACCCGGAACCACGTGGTTCTACCCCTAAAATAAAAATTTTACACCCGGAACCACATGGTTCTGCCAATAAAATGAAAATTTTATACCGGGACATTGCAGGGTCTGTCGCATATCCACCTGAAAAAATCCTGCATATACGCGGTTCATATATTTTTTTGATAAAAAAGGGAAAAAATTTATTTGAAAAAAAAAATTTAATATCTTTGTGCATTGAATTTTGAATTACAAATTTAAACGAATTTTAAAATGAAGTTACATCATATTTCCGGAAAGAGGCTCCTCAACGGAGAGCATCGCAGTATGGTAGAAGAAACCATTAACATGGTAATCAAGTTCAACCCCGTAGCCATGCAGATACAGCAGCAGCTGAGCGAGGTGCAGCAGGCGCTGGCGGTAGAAGACACGGCGTTGGGTCGTATTGCCAAAAACCCGTACACCGACCCCCTTCACGCCGCCGATACCGAGCGCGACGACTCCCTGCGCGGCTTGTCAAACGTACTCAAAGGCAATCTCCACCATCCAGACCCTGCAATACGCATCGCATCCGAAGAGTTGCTGGCAATTCCGCAGCTTACCCCCTCCATCAGCGCCCGCGGATACGAAGAGGAAGAAGCCCTGCTTAACATCCTGCTCAACCACCTCATTGGCGACTATGCCATGCAGGTTGCCACGGCGGGCGTCAACGCATGGGTTAGCCAGTTGGCGGAGCAAAACGCCGAAGTACAGCGCCTGCATGCCCTTGCCTACGCTGCCACCGCCGCCGTGTCAGGCGTCAGCGTCAAGAACGCCCGCAAAGCTGCCGACGCTGCGATCGACGTCCTCATTACCCGCCTCAACGCGCTGATAGAAATTGACGGCATGGGCACGTTCGACGCTTTCATCACCGAATACAACGTGATGACAAAATACTACGAAACGCTTATTCACGAACGGCAGACGCGCAACCGTCACAAGCAACGGAACCTCGCCGACGCCGACATCTCCTCCATTGCCGACCAGCCTTATTCCGGCGACCGCCTGTCGCCCCGCGTGCAGGTGTTCTACAAAGGCGTCGCCCTCGTCGAAGACCGCGACTTCACCGTTGAATATGCCAATAACATCAACCCCGGCACCGCCTCCGTCACCATTCGGAGCAAAGGCGCGTACACGGGGAAGAAGGCGACTACCTTCAACATTGTAAGAACGGAATAATGAACGGCGCCAAAAATTAATTCTTCTGCTTTGCGGCTTGTTGCGGGATAAAGTAAAACGGAAATCATAAAAACCAGTGTAAAAATGAAACGGACAGTATTCGTATTATTCATCGGCTTGGCTTCCGCAACGCTTTGGGGACAGGACATTACGGGACAATGGAACGGAGTGTTGAAAGTTCAGGGAATCCAGCTGCGTCTGGTTTTCCACGTCACCGAAACGGCAACCGGCTACAGCGCCACCATGGACAGCCCCGACCAGGGGGCGACGGGCATCCCCGTAACTGCTGCGAGTTTTGAAAACCGGACGCTGAAAATGACGGTTGCCGGCGCCGGCATCGAATACGAAGGTATTTTGGGAGAAGACGGAGTGATTGCCGGCGCTTTCAGGCAAATGGGACAGTCGTTTCCTTTAAATCTGTCGAAAAAAGCGGTGGAGACAGCAAAGACGGTACGACCGCAGGAACCCGCGAAACCCTATCCATACCGTGAAGAAGAAGTTTCCTTTGAAAACGCGGAAGCAGGAATAACCTTGGCGGGAACGTTGACTTTACCGCAAAAAGAGGGGTCGTTTCCCGCCGTTGTACTGATTAGCGGCAGCGGTGCGCAAAACCGCGACGAGGAACTCATGGGACACAAACCTTTCCTTGTGATAGCCGACTGCCTGACGCGGAACGGAATTGCCGTCCTGCGCTTTGACGACCGCGGAACCGCCGCCTCCACGGGCGATTTCAAAACGGCTACGAGCCTTGATTTTTCAAAAGATGCGGAAGCCGCCGTGAAATACCTGCAAACGCGGAAAGAAATCAACCGGAAGAAAATCGGCCTGATCGGTCACAGCGAAGGCGGAATCATTGCGCCGATGCTTGCCAGCCGTTCAAAAGACGTTGCGTTCATTGTCCTGCTTGCCGGCACCGGCGTCCGGGGCGACCGGCTGCTTCTGTCGCAGCAGGAGGCAATTTACACCGCTTCGGGAATGAGTATGGAGGCGTGGAAAGAGTTGAAAGCGTTCAACGAAAAAGCTTTTGAAATGGTCGTCCGATCAACAAATACAGAACAGTTAAAAAGCGACCTGACCGACTATCTGAAACAGGCGTTGAAAGAGTATCCCGATCAAAAACCGCAGGGAATGAGCGAGGAACAGTTCATTCAGACGAGCCTTTCGCAAATGACAAGCCCCTGGATGATCCATTTTATAAAGTACGATCCGGTACCTGCGCTGGAAAAAACGAAATGCCCCGTCCTTGCGCTCAACGGCGAAAAGGATTTGCAAGTTCCCGCAAAAGAAAATCTGGAAGCCATCTTCGCGGCATTAACCAAAGGAGGCAACAGGCGGGTAACCATCAAGGAATTTTCCGGACTGAACCATTTGTTTCAGGAATGTACAACGGGCTTGCCGGCTGAATACGCCACCATTGAACAAACCTTTTCGCCCGCGGCGCTGGAGGAGATGCTTCAATGGATCAATGTGCAAACCAGATGAAAACAGCGGTCAATTTACGTATCCCGATGATCCGGCGTATTTTTGTGCGATGGAAACGGCATATCTGATGCTGGGCGGCAACATGGGCGACCGTGCGGCATATCTGCGGCAGGGGATTGCGCTGTTGGGCAGCAGTGCGGGAAAGGTGCTGCGTTTGTCGGCGGTGTACGAAAGCGAACCGTGGGGAATGAGCGATCCCGTATGGTTTCTCAATCAGGCGGTGGAACTGCAAACCGCTCTCGGCGTTTTCGACCTGCTGGATGCGCTTCAGGACATGGAACATTCGCTGGGTCGCACGCGGGTTGCAGGCGGCTACCGGGCGCGCGTCATCGACATGGATATTGTTCTGTACGGCAGCAGCACGGTAAATACGCCCCGCCTGACCGTCCCGCATCCGCTCATGGCGCAAAGGATGTTTGTACTGCAACCCCTGTCGGAACTGATCCCCAATATGGTACATCCTGTCCTGAAACTCACCGTCGGGGAATTAACCGCGCGGTGTCCCGACCGTTTGCGGGTGCGCCTGTTTGCTAAAAATACCCGTCCGGAGCGTTAATATACAGTATCCTGTTCGTTTCGTCGACGTCTGCAATCAGTTCGGGAGAGAGCGAGAAAAGCATTTCCTTTCCGTCCCTGTCCACCTGCATGACCGTATTGCCGTTGTAATTGTCCGTGCGGACGACCGCGCCGACGTCTCCGTGCCGCATGTCGCGCACCGAAAAGCCGGCGTACTGTTCCGTGTCCGGAGATGCTTTCCGCGTCCGGCGGGGCAGGTCGGCATACACTTCGCAGCCGGTGAGTTCCGCCGCATCATCCGGCGAACAGACAAATTCGAGTTTCACGTGCGCCGTTTTCCCGCCCTGCAGGAGCAGTTCTTCCACGGGAAACGGCACCGGCAAACCGTCTATCATCACAAAGAGTTCCTTCAACTCTTCCGCCGCGTCGTCAAGGGCGTCTTCGCAGGCAAGGATCATCATTCCCGAATATCCGTGCGTTTTGGAGAATTTGCCCAACGGTTGCAGCCGGTGATCGCCGGTGATTTCGCGCTTCATTTATTGAGTCTCCCGCTTTTGTTTTCCGTAACTTTTCATTTTCTCCTCCACGGAGGTTTTTTCCTGTTCGTTGTTCAGTTCGATGGCATACCGGCATATATGGCGGGCTTCGTCCTCGCGTCCTGCCACTACCAGCAGTTCGCACAGGTGTTCCACGATTTCGAGGTTGGTGTTGCCGCCGTTTTTCATGGCTTTTTCGATCATGACAATGGCTTCGTCGATGCGTCCGAGCTTGTACAGCACCCAGCCGTAGGTGTCCAGATAGGTGCTGTTGTCGGGTTCCATAGCGATGCACCGCCTGATGTACCGTTCGGCAACGTCCAGTTTTTCTTCGCGCAGGGAGAGGTAATAACTGTAGTTGTTCAGCACCAGGGCATTGTTGGGCGCGAGCAGCAGCGCCCTTTCAAACACGGCATCGGACTGATCGTAGCGTTTCTGTTCGTTGTACGCCTCGCCGAGCAGTACGTATGCCTGCAACTCGATTTCCCTGTCGGGTTCCTTTTCCCTTTTCAGACATTCGAGCGTTTTTCCGAAGGAAGCGATGGCTTCGTCGTATTTTTTCAGCAGGGACGCCGCCATGCCGTGAAAGAAATTGAAGAGATAGTGATTTTCAAAATGCTCCAGCGCTTCCGCCGATGATTTGAGCAAGCCTTCGGCGTCCTGCAACAGGTGCTGCAGGTAAAGCAGCTGTTCCCACAGAAAGGCATTGGTAGCCACCCTGCCGGTAAGGAAGAGCATGTCGTCTTTTGCCTCCTCAAAATGTTTTTGGCGCAGGTTGCGGTCGGCATTCATCATGCGCGCCCTGAAATTGTCGGGATTCCTTGCGGCAAGCTGTTCTATCATTTCATCCAGTTCGGGGTGATATTTCCGGGCAAAGACGGTATCGGCGGTAATGGAGAGGTACAGTTCCACCTTCAGATCGGGATGAATGGCTTTCATTTCATACATGCGCCGCATCTCTTCCAGCACCTTTTCGTCATTCCCGTAGTCCTTGTAAAATTCGATCATGGAGATGTATCCCATCGCATTTTCGGGATCAATGTCCAGCAACTTCTTGTAGTATTCCTGCGCTTTCTGTTCCATGCCTGTGGAACTGTACAGTTCCGCCAGCAAACCGTAGAAACGGTATTCGCCGGGGAATTTCTCCGTGCCTTCGCGAAGCACGCTTTCGGTGGCTTTCAGTTTTCCCTTGTGCGAATAAGCCCTGTAGCGGGCAATGATGATCTCTTCGGTAAGCCCGTATGTACGTTCTATCTTTTTGAGTTCCGCAATGGCTTTTCTGTACTGACCGGTTTCCGTGTACAGGGTGGCAATGTCGAACTGAAATTCCACGTTGTCGGGCTGTAGCCGGATGAGATCGCGGAAGACGGTGATGGCGCTGTCCACCAGCTCTCCCGCCACGTACAGGCTTGCAAGATGTATGTTGTACCAGATGTTTTCCGGATCAAACCTTACCGCCAGCCGCGCATTTTTCAACGCTTCCTCCCTGTTGTTCACCGCCGGCGCCGAATAGATTTCCGACAGGGCGAAGTACGCAGCCGCATCACGGGGATTGACTTCGGTGCAGCGCGTCAGCAGACTGGCTGCGTCGGAAAGGTTGCCCATCAGTTTGAACTTGTTTCCTTCGATGAAATCGTGTTCATAGTCCAGTTTCTGCTGTTCGGTAAATATAACGGGCGGCGGACTGCGGCGGACTGTCTTCGTCGGGGAACACGACAG
The DNA here is from genome assembly GCA_031273395.1 of Bacteroidales bacterium. Lineage (GTDB taxonomy): Bacteria > Bacteroidota > Bacteroidia > Bacteroidales > UBA4181 > JAIRLS01. The sequence continues at coordinate 8,551 of JAISRX010000126.1, forward strand.
GAGGCACAATCCCCAGAGGCCTGCCGACAAAATATATCTGATCACTTTTTGGTATTTGGTTTTAGGTTTTTATTTTCTGAATGATGCTGCACGAAGTCCGTCAGTTGCGTCCGGTGTGTCCGAAGCCTCCCGCTCCGCGAACGGTGTCGTCCAGTTCTTCGCACTGCTCCCACTCCACGGTTTCGTGGCGGGCAATCACCATCTGGGCGATCCGGTCGCCGTCGCCGATCGTAAAGTCTTCCTGCGACAGGTTAACCGCAATCACGCCTATTTCCCCGCGGTAATCGGCGTCAATGGTGCCGGGAGTGTTCAGCAGGGTGATCCCTTTTTTGAGCGCCAGCCCGCTTCTGGGACGAATTTGCGCTTCGTAGCCCTGCGGCAGGGAAATGTACAGACCGGTAGGCACAAGGGCGCGCGCGCCGGGAGATAAAACAAGCGGCGTTTCCAGATTTGCCCGCAAGTCCATGCCTGCCGACAGAAGCGTGCTGTACGACGGCAGGGGATGCCGGGAACGATTGACTATTTTTACTTTCATGCGGATATTTATAATGCGGGTACAAACTGTCGCAGGAACCGGACGTCGTTCTCGAAATACATGCGGATGTCTCCGGTTTCAAATTTCAAAAGAGCGATGCGTTCAATGCCCATTCCGAAGGCAAAGCCCGAATATTTTTCGGGATCAATGCCGCAATTGCTCAATACGTTGGGATCCACCATGCCGCAACCCATTATTTCGAGCCATCCCGTATGCTTGCACAGGCTGCATCCCTTTCCGTTGCAGGTGCAGGAGACGTCCATCTCCGCGGAGGGTTCGGTGAACGGGAAGAACGAAGGGCGCAGGCGTATCTGCGTTTTTTCGCCGAACATTTCCCTTGCGAAGAACATAAGGGTTTGCTTGAGATCGGCAAACGACACCTTTTCGGCAATGTACAAGCCCTCCACCTGATGAAAGATGCAGTGCGACCGCGAGGAGATCGCTTCGTTGCGGAACACGCGCCCCGGCATGATCATACGAATGGGCGGCGGCACGCTTTCCATCACCCGCACCTGAACGGACGAGGTATGCGTGCGCAGCAGCGCGTCGGCGTCCCCGGCGATGAAAAAGGTATCCTGCATGTCGCGCGCCGGATGATCGGGGGGAAAGTTCAACGCCGAAAACACATGCCGGTCGTCTTCTATTTCCGGTCCCTCGGCAACGGTAAAACCCAGCCGTCCGAATATGTCGCAAATCTCGTTGCGCACAATGGATATGGGATGCCGCGAGCCTACCGCCATGCCGTCGCCCGGGCGCGTCAGGTCGCGCGCCTGCGTGTCGGACAGCCGCCCGCTGTCTGTCTCCGCCTTGCAGCGTTCAAACGTATCGAGCAACTGTATTTTCAGTTCATTCAGCTTTTGCCCCGTTTCCCGCTTCTGTTCGCCGGCAACGGTTTTGAACTCCTCAAACAGGGCGTTCAAACGTCCCTTCCTGCTGAGGTATTTCAGGCGAAATTCTTCCGCCTCCTCCTGCGTAGCGGCTTTGAAAAGCGCTACCTCCTCCTTTATCCTGTTGATTTTTTCCAGCATGTTTCTTTTCTTTACGGAATACTACTCCATGATTATGTCCGACAGTCCCTGAGCATTGGCGCGCAACTGCCGCTCTAAATCGGCGGCAAGTTCGGTTTGCCCGTATTCCTGTGTCACACGGACAAGAGTGTTCATTATATAAAGGCGCAAGTCCTGCTCGTGACTCAACTCCCCGCTGTTCTTGAACTTTGCAGGGAAACTGTTGTAATACCCAAGTTCTTTGCGGGCTACGTCGAACATCTCCCTTGCCAGCCCGTTTCCCTTGTCGATGGCTCCCGCGCGGTAATACCCTTCCACAAAGGGAACATCTATATAGTTGAGCGGCAGCTGATACGCGGGGATGACTTCAAACGCCCTGTCGAGCGCGCGCACGGCGGAGTCCTTTTTCCCTTCGAGGGTCAGCTTTCCCGCCAGACGGGCGAAATTGTTTCGGAAATGGCTCAACAGGCGGATATTGACTTCATCAAGATACACGCTCGAATCGCTGACGTTGCCCCAGCGGAAGCGGTTCATCATTTTGTCGTACAGTTTGTCCGCATCAATGCGCCCCACTTCCCCGTAACGTGTGGAAGGCGTTTTGATTGGCACAAAGCGGTAAGCCAGCCCGTCCATCTGGAAATAATCCGACAGGTTCAGGTAATTCTCCGACGAAACGGTAATGGCGAAATACACGGGACGCTCCCAATTGTTGTTGGCAAGTATGTCTAAGGTCATCATCGAATTTTTATAAATCCGCTCGCTGTTCCCGCCGCTTTTTTCCCCCTTGATGCTCCACCTGATTTCGGGAACAATCAGCGCGGAGTCCTTCGGCTGCACTGTGCCGCTGCTCAATACCTTTTTCCTGTCCACCGTTATCTTGAAGTTTTTGGCGGGAAGGAAATTTTCCCAGTGGTCGCTCTGGATTCTTTTCCTGTACTCGCTGCTCATTTTTCCCGACCAGATAAGACCGTTTTCGGTCATCACGCCCTTGTTCCCGACGTCTTCGCTCCCTACCACATCCATCGCCTCCTTCAGTTCGATGTGTTGCCCGCCGAACATGTCGTTAATGTACAGGACGTCGCGCGTGCCGGAAATATACTGTTCCGGCTTCAGCGAAAAGGGCAGCGGATCGGAGTCGTACGCTTTCCGCGTCATTTGTTCAATGTACCAGTCGGCAGCCAGATAGCTGAGGTTCACCACGCGGATGTCGCTGCCCATGCCTTCCACCTCCTGCGCATACCAGAGGGGGAAAGTGTCGTTGTCGCCGTTGGTGAAGATGATGGCGTTCGGGTCGCACGAGGCAAGGTAGTTGTGGGCAAAGTCGCGGGCGGTGTAGCGTCCCGAACGGTCGTGGTCGTCCCAGTTTTCCTTTGCCATGACGCCCGGCACGAGCAGCAGCAGCAGGGCGGCAACCGCTGCGGCGGAAGCGCTGTTGCGCATCTTCTCCGGAACAGCCCTGATCAGTCCGAACACGCCCAGCCCTATCCATATTGCAAAAGCGTAGAACGAGCCTGCGTAGGCGTAATCGCGTTCGCGGGGCTGGAAAGGAGTCTGGTTGAGGTAGATCACAATGGCGATACCCGTCATGACGAAAAGCATCAGGACTGCCATGAAGTTATTCCGGTCGCGCCGGTACTGAAATGCCAGACCGATGATCCCCAGTATCAGCGGCAGGAAATAGTAGGCATTCCTGCCCCTGTTGCGAAGGGTTTCCGGCACGTCCTGCGGTCCCAGCCGGTCTTCGTCCAGGGAGGTAATCCCCGAAATCCAGTTGCCGTGAAGGGGATCGCCGTGTCCCTGAATGTCATTCTGCCTGCCGGCGAAGTTCCACATGAAGTACCTCAGATACATGTACCCCAGCTGGTAGGAGAAAAAGAAGCGGAGGTTCTGTCCGAAGGTGGGTATCCTGTTTTCGGCTTGACCGGAAGGAATACCCGCCCATTGCTTGTATGCGTTCACATGCGCCGGCTCGCGGCTGAACATGCGCGGGAAGACGGTGGTGCTTCCCTCCCTGTAAACGTACTCCGTCTTTTTGCCTATTTCGATGTACCGGTCGCCCTTTTTGGCGTACAGCGTCTTCCCTTCCTTGATGTTCACCGGCTGCGAATTGTAGTAGGGTCCGCTCACCAGCGGGCGGTCGCCGTACTGTTCGCGGTTCAGGTAATATTGCAGGTTGAACAGGTTTTGCGGGTTGTTCTGATCCATCGGCGGCTCTATGGACGACCGGATGATCAGGGCGGCATACGATCCGTACCCGATGATGATCACCGTTACAAACAGCAGGGCGCTGTTCAGGATGACTTTTTTATGCCTGAACGAGTAGTAAAAGCCGAAAAGGATGCCTCCCACCAGCAGGACACTGTAAACGCAGATGCCGGTATTCATGGGGAGACCGACATAATTGACCAGCGCCAGCTCAAACCACACCGCTATCTGCACCACTCCGGGGACAATGCCGTAGAGGATCACCAGCAGGATGGCAGCCGAAATCAGCAGAGCATAAACAGTCCCTCTGGCGGTGACGGTGTATTTCCGGTGGTAATACACCAGCCCGATAGCCGGTATTGCCAGCAGGTTCAACAGGTGCACGCCTATGGAAAGCCCCATCAGGTAGGCAATCAGCACTAACCAGCGGGCGGCGCAGCGCTGATCCGCCTCGTCCTCCCAGCGGAGGATCGCCCAGAAAACCAGCGCGGTGAACAGTGATGAAAACGCATATACTTCTCCTTCGACAGCCGAAAACCAGAACGTATCCGAAAAGGTGTAAGCCAGAGCGCCCACAACGCCCGAAGCAATAACGGAAACGGTTTCCGCGGGGGTAAGCTCCTCTGCGCCTTTTCCGGCAAGTTTGCGCCCAAGGTGGGTGATGCTCCAGAAGAGCAGCAGGATGGTGAACGCGCTGCACAAAGCCGAAAATGTGTTGATCGTTTGGGCTACCAGTTCCGTGTTGCCTCCCGCAAACAGGGTGAAGATACGCCCCACCAGCATGAAAAGAGGCGCTCCGGGGGGATGACCCACCTCCAGTCGGTATGCGGTGGAAATAAATTCGCCGCAGTCCCAGAAACTGGCTGTCGGCTCCATGGTGAGCAAATAAACGGCGGAAGCGATAGCAAACACTAACCATCCCGTGATGCTGTTCAACTTTTTAAAATTCATCTGTACAGGGTCTAAATTCGTTTTTTTAATGAAACGGCAAAGATAGGTTTTTTTTGGGATACCGCCTCATTTTACCCAAATCTTTTTGAAACGCCGACCGAAATTTACGCATCAATAAACAGCATATAACAACTCGTGTCGCAGTCCCCGATTTTAGACAGTCTTGTGTTTTTTAGCCTGTCGTACCCCGCCCCGCATTTCATACGGGGTTATCAAAGGGCAACGCCTGCGGCGTTTTACGTCTATGCAGGACTGTGCACCACCCCGACAGGGGGCGCCTTTTGATAACCCCGTACAAGCGAAGCGCAGTGCGGGGTACGCAAACTCAACCGGATGCAGTATATAAAGTGTCGGCGGGACTTGCCGGACAGGTACGGTATCGGCATCCGCAGGTTACGCTGCGCTACACCTGCGGTTAGTCAAGTTTCATCCCCGCGGGATTTTTACGCATGCTACAATTTTCCTCTCCGGAGGTAAATGCACCCAAAATAACCGACATTCGGGAAAAATGATTATTTTTGCCTGCATTTCAATATCGGAAAGTATGTTAAGATTTGTGTCGATTTTTTTTCTGTATGGTTTGATTTTTTCCGGCTGGTCGTGCAATAACGGCAACACCAAAGGCAATACGGTTGCCGGCAGGCGACAGCCTTCCCGTAAGGCGCAGGTGAGCATTGCTTCGCCCGGAAACAACGACCGGGCGGTGCTGGGCGCTACGCTCGCCCTGTCGGTAAAAGCCGCAGGCGAGCATGTTAAGATGGACTCGCTGCGATGGTTCATCGACGGGAAACATGCGGCAAGCGTTACAACGCTCGACAGCCTCGCATGGAATACGGCGGGACAAACCACCGGCACGCACCGCATTGAGGCGGTAGCGCATTATCCGGACGGACAGCGGGACATTGTATCGGCAAACGTACTCCTGTTAGCCCCGCAAGCGCCAAAACAGTATGCCTGCCGCGTGGTAAAAACTTACCCGCACGACGTGGGCGCCTATACGCAGGGCTTGCTCTGCGACGACGGATTTTTGTATGAAAGCACGGGATTAAAGGGGGAATCGGGTTTGCGAAAGGTAATCCTTGAGACGGGCGAAACGGTGCAGTCAATCAACATCCCACCGCACATGTTCGGCGAAGGACTGGCGCTGGTGGACGACAAACTGATACAGCTCACATGGCAGGATCAAACGGCATTCGTGTACCGGAAAAGCGATTTCGCCATGTTGCGGAAAATCAGCTATCCGATGCGCGAAGGGTGGGGACTTGCCTATGACGGCACGCATCTGTTGATGACCGACGGCTCCGCCCATCTTTATTTTATGGACAGGGAATACTTTACGGAAGTGCGCCGTGTGGAGGTATGCAACCACAACGGACCGGTGGATTTGTTGAACGAACTGGAATACATCAACGGCGAGTTGTGGGCGAACGTGTACCGGCAGGACGAAATTCTCCGAATTGATCCCAAAACCGGCATAGTGAAGGGCGTGATCAACATGAAAGGGCTTCTCAATGCCGCCGACATGCACCGCGAAATAGACGTGCTGAACGGCATTGCCTGCGACCGGACAACAGGGAAAATTTACGTCACCGGAAAAAAATGGCCTAAACTGTTTGAAATAGAGGTGTGGGAATTGAAAACGGAAAATTAAGCACATTTATGATCTTGCCCTCTGCATCCCTCTCCAAATCCCTTGCTCTTTTCCTGTCAGGAGAGATCAGGTTCCTCACATACTGTATCCCGCTGATGTAACTCAGAAAATCAGCCCTTGTCTCTGCATCTAATGATGCAAGCAACCTTTCAGTAACAGGTGTCTGACATCTGTTTGTCTCTATAACAACTTTATTTTCTTCCATCTCTCTCCTCCATTAACCGTTAATCCGTAAAATCAACCTTCCCCAAAGAAGGAACACGAAAAGACATGACAGTCTGCTCTCCAAAATTAGTAATGGAAAAATCCCCAAGAGTGATCACATCCATCCCTATAAGCATCCCCGTACTGTTGCTACTGCTTAATTCATCACATTCGGTTACTCTTGTCTTCAGTACAATATTTTTATTGTCCAGTATGATTTTTACATAATACATATTCACTTCTTTCACTCCATGAACCCCCCTTACCTTTACTATTCCTTCAGGAGTCAATCCCAGACAGACGGCTGCTGATTTGGTAATAACAGACCCTGTAGCTCCCGTATCCCAAATACCTTCTGTCTGCAACTTACTTCCGGTAACTGTATTTTCCACCTCAACAGAGGTAATTATACTGTCTGTAATACAATCGTATGAACGGGTCAGGCTATATGGCATCTCTTCCATTTCTAATAAAATCGAACTCTTGAATGAAATGTCTGCGTATAAGCTCCTTCTCCTTCAGTACACTCCTGAATAAGGAATGTACCCGGATCATATTTCCTGCATGATTCCGTATGTGCCTCATCATAAGTATCATAATCTCCAACTACCCTGTTATCAATTATTACCAGAAATTTATGATTGTATTTTTTCACCAAATCATCCTGATGATCCAGATACCATTTAAACTCTTTATTAAGCATATTCGTATATTTTATAAATAACCACGCTGCAAAATTACAAAAAAATCTTTCAAAAAAAATCTTTTTTTAAGCCACTTTACAGCCATTAAAAACTTTTTTTATAACCTCCTGCCATCTTCAAAAACAATCCCCTTAAAACCTTTTTCCCGACATCAGGAACATGGTCTTCCCTCTTATATCCCTGCTTCCTATACTGCACTCGGTTATACTCTTGTGTTTTTTAGCCTGTCGTACCCCGCATTTCATACGGGGTTATCAAAGGGTAACGCCTGCGGCGTTTTGCGTCTATGCAGGACTGTGCACAACCCCGACAGGGGTTGCCTCCTGATAACCCCGTACAAGCGAAGCGCAGTGCGGGGGACGAAAACTCAAAACTCAACCGAATGCAGTATAGAACTCATGTTGATGGAAAATTCGCCACCATCAAGTTTGCATGGCACGTATAGCGTCCCCGATTCTATCAACATGCGCCCCGTTGAGCAGGTCGGCAATGAGGACGAAGTATCCAATGGACATTTTGGGTTTATAGCGCCGGGAAGCGTCGTCCCATGCGGGATTTTTGCACATCTTCCATACATGCGACAATTTGAACGGCGAAGCCCTCACCGAAGATAAATGCACCCCCCGGACAATTTATAATTTTAAATTTCCGAATATAATATTATTTTTACGAAAATTTAATAGTAATAGTAATATAGTATAAATAGCTATGATCCAAAGAATTCAAAGCGTTTTTCTGTTGGCGTCATTAGGTTTTCTGATACCGATGTTTTTCATTCCGGTTGCCGGATTGGTTAGCTTGAGCGGAGAGATTTATGCCTTCGACCTTACCGGTTTTTTTCAAACGGAAGGGGAAAAAATCACCTTCATCAGCCGGCAATATTCCCTGATGATATTCGGTATCCTGATCTGCGCCGTAAACGCGGTCATCATTTTTCTGTACCGGCACAGGGTATTGCAGATGCGGTGGTGCATATACAATATCATACTGATTGCGGGCTTGTTGGGGATAACATTGTTCATTATCGGCAGCGTCAGGGAAATGGGGGTTGTTTCCTGTCATTTGCCTGTTGTGTTTCCCGTGGTGTCCGTAATTTTTCATTATCTGGCATACCGCAGCATCCGCAGGGATGAACTGACGGTGCGCGCTTTAAGTCGTTTACGCTAACAGCAACGGATATGATCATAGGCTTGTTCAGAACCATAGCTGTTATCCTGCTTGTCTATTTTGTGTGTAAAATAATAAGCAGGTTTATTCTTCCCTTTTTCCTTCGCGGATACGTGAAAAACCTCCATCAAAAAGTACAGGAAGAAAGTTTGCGTCAAAAAAACAGGAAAAAAGAAGGTGAAATAAGCATCAATTACGCTCCCGATTCGAAAAAGAATGTTGGAAAGAATGAAGGCGATTATGTTGATTTTGAAGAAATAAAATAAATAAATATGCACATAGTAAAAAAAATGCTGCCGCATGGAGTAGCAATAGTGGTCTTTCTGCTGGTTTCCGTAATTTATTTCGCTCCCGTACTGGAAGGGAAACGACTTAAACCACACGACATAGTACAATTTAGCGGCGCCTCCAGGGAGGTCGGCGATTTTAAAAAAGACACCGGAAAGGAAAGTCTGTGGACCAACTCCATGTTCGGCGGCATGCCTACCTACCAGATAGCGGTTGCCTACCACAACAACTGGACAGGGTATCTCCACGGCATATTGGCGTTAAGGCTTCCCGCTCCCGTCCATTTCCTGTTTATAGCCTTCATCGGATTCTATATCATGCTGCTCTGTTTTAAAGTTGATCCGTGGCTGAGCATCGCCGGAGCGCTGGCTTACGGCTTGTCCACCTATTTTTTGATCATCATCGGAGCGGGACACAACACCAAAATGCGGGCATTGTCATTTGTTCCGCCTCTCATCGGCGGAATCCGGCTGGTTTACCACCGAAGACAGATATGGGCAGGCGCTATTTTGACCTGTTTGGCGCTCGCCCTGCAAATACGCTCCAATCATTTTCAGATTACCTATTATGCCGCTATTATTATTCTGATATTCATGGTTTTTGAGTTGATACATGTGTTCAAGAATAATTCATACAGCCGGTTTATCAGGGGTTCCGCCATGCTGCTGCTGGCGCTGACGCTTGCCGTCTGCGTCAATATTACCAACATGCTGCTCACCATTGAGTACACGCCGGATTCCACACGCGGAGCGTCCGAATTGAGCAACAGCGACGGCGACCAAACAAAGGGACTGGACAAAAGCTATATCCTGAACGATTACAGTTACGGCATTGCCGAAACCATGAACCTGTTCATTCCCGATTTTATGGGGGGAGCGTCATGGGGCAAGGCAAGCGCCGGTACGCCGTTTTATAAGGCGCTGGAAGAAAACGGGGTACAGCGGAATACGATCGCGCAAATAACCGGACAGGTGCCGCTTTACTGGGGCGAACAGCGATTTACCGCCGGTCCCGTATATATCGGCGCGGTGATAGTGTTTCTGTTTGTGGTCGGCTTGTTTGTGGTGAAAGGCAGCGTAAAATGGTGGCTGCTTTCCGCCACCATCGTATCCATTGTGCTGGCATGGGGCAAAAACTGCATGTTCATATCCGATCTGTTCATTGACTATTTTCCGGGATACAACAAGTTCCGGACAGTTTCGATGATTTTGGTGATTGCGGAACTGACCATCCCCCTGTTGGGAATACTTGCCGTGAAGGAACTGCTGAGCGACCGGCTGACCCTTGTCGATAAAAAGAAGGCGATCAAAAAGAGCCTGTTCATCACCGGCGGGATTGCCCTGTTTTTTACGCTCCTGCCGGGGGCGTTGTTCGGCTTCAACTCCCCTGCCGACAACCTGAGCTGGCTGCTGCCCAATACACGTGAATATGACTCGCTCCGCAATTCGCTGACGGTGGCTTTGATCGACACACGCAAATACATCCTCCGCATGGACGCGCTGCGCAGTTTGATATTCGTACTGGCGTCTGCCGCCGTATTGTGGTTTGTCGTGAACAAAAAAATAAAAACGGGAACGTCCTACCTGCTTTTTGCCGTATTGATCACCATCGACCTGTGGCAGGTGGACAAACGCTACATGAACAACAGTCACTTTGTAGCAGCCAAAGAAACAGCCACGCCGGTATATCCGACCGCCGCCAACACCTACATCCTGAAGGATACGACGCTCAACTACAGGGTACTGAACCTGAATAACCCCTTCAACGAAGCAAATACTTCCTATTTCCACAAATCCATCGGAGGTTATCACGGGGCAAAGATGAAACGTTATCAGGAATTAATTGATCACCATCTTTCAAGGGAAATCAACGGAATTATTTCGAAATTGCAGTCTGCCAAGACGGATAAAGATGTTGAAGGCATGTTTGCCGAATATCCTGTTCTGAACATGCTCAATACCCGTTATGTGATCTACGCCGGCGATCAACCGCCATTAACCAACCGGCAAGGATTGGGCAATGCATGGACTGTGCGAAACATACGGTGGGTGAACAATGCCGATGAAGAAATAGCAGCGCTTTCGGGATTTGATCCGACAAAAGAAGCCATTATAGACAAACGCTTTGAAAACATATTGGAAGATTTTGCCGTCACCGGCGATTCCGCCGCCCGTATCACTCTAACCGCTTACGAACCCAATCATTTGACGTATGAATACAATTCCCCAACGCCACAGTTGGCAGTATTTTCCGAAATATATTACGGCAAGGGCTGGAAGGCGTATATTGACGGGGAATTAGCGCCTCATGTACGGGCAAACTACGTATTGCGTGCAATGGAGATACCCGCAGGAACGCACCGCATTGAATTTAAATTTGAATCCCAACTCTACACAACAGGCGAAAACATATCCCTGGCAGGCTCCGTCGGTATTGTGCTGCTGCTTGTGGGAGGCGCCATCGTGGCGGGGAAAAAACGGAGAACGACAGCGAAAGGTTAACTAATGTGTACTCCGCGCGGTTTGCTTTTGCACATTAACCGTGTCTGAAAGGCAGGATTTTGATGTTTTATCCCTGCCTTGCGGGAGCGCTTGTCGGGGACGTCGCCGCAGGCAGATACAGGTTCGTTCGTGCCATTCCCTCGTGCAATAAAAAAAATCTCAACTGATTTTGCTCCAGTTTATTTCATGCTCCCTTTGCTGTACGATTGCTTTCAGCATCCCGTTTTCGGGACGGCTCAACAGGGGGTCGTCCGAGAGGACGTCGCGGGCGGCGTCGCGCGCCAGCATCAGCAATTGTCCGTCGGTAGCCAGATTGGCAATGTTCAGCTTGAAAGGGACTCCGCTTTGTTGCGTTCCGTCGATGTCGCCGGGACCGCGCAGTTTCAGGTCGGCTTCGGCAATGGCGAACCCGTCGGTGGTGGAGGTCATCGTTTCAAGGCGTTTCCGCGATTTGTCTCCCAGCTTGTAAGAACTCATCAGGATGCAGAACGACCGTTCGGCGCCGCGCCCCACCCGCCCGCGCAACTGATGCAGCTGCGACAGGCTGAAGCGTTCCGAACTTTCCACCACCATCACCGAAGCGTTGGGGACGTCCACGCCCACTTCAATCACGGTGGTGGCTACCATGATCTGCACTTTGCCCTCCCTGAACAGGCGCATCGCTAACTCTTTGTCCGACGGCTGCATCCTTCCGTGTACCATGACCATGCTGTAACCGTCCTTTTCGGGAAAATACCGGCGTATCTGTTCAAAGCCATCCTCCAGATTTTTGTAGTCCATCTTTTCCGATTCCACAATCAGGGGATATACCACATATATCTGCCGTCCCTCCGCAATTTGCCTGCGGATAAATTCAAATACATCCTGCCTGCGGTTGTCGTAGTAATGCAGTGTTTTTACGGGGATGCGTCCGGGCGGCAACTGGTCGATGACCGACACGTCGAGGTCGCCGTACACCGTCATTGCGAGTGTTCGCGGGATGGGCGTGGCGGTCATCACCAGCACGTGCGGCGCATAAACGCTCTTTTCCCACAGGCGCGCCCGTTGCGCCACCCCGAAACGGTGCTGCTCGTCGATGATGGCAAGCCCAAGTCGGGAAAACTGCACGGCGTCTTCAATCAGTGCGTGCGTACCGATGAGGATATGTATGTTCCCTTCGGCGAGCCCTTCGTGAATGATCCGCCGTTCCTTCTTTTTGGTGGAACCGGTGAGCAGAGCCACATTCAACCCCATTCCGTCGAGCATCTGCGTGATGCTGCGGTAATGCTGGGTGGCGAGTATCTCGGTGGGCGCCATCAGGCACGACTGGTATCCGTTGTCCGCCGCTATCAGCGCCACCATCAGCGCCACCAGCGTTTTCCCGCTTCCCACGTCGCCCTGCAGCAGGCGGTTCATCTGTTGCCCGCCGCACATGTCTTTGCGAATTTCACGGATCACGCGCTTCTGGGCGTCCGTCAGTTCAAAGGGCAGGTACTGGGAATAAAAACGGTTGAAATATTCGCCTACCGACCGGAAGTCGAACCCGCGGACGGCGGCGCTGCGTTCCTTGCGAAGGTACAGCAGGTGAAGCTGTATCCGGAACAGTTCCTCGAATTTGAGTCGCTGCTGCGCCTTTTGCAGCAGGACGACGCTTTGCGGAAAATGAATGTTGAACAGGGCGTCGTGCAGCGACATCCATTTGTATCGTTGCAGCATGTTGTCGGGCAGCGATTCGGGGATGGACGTTTTCATGCCCTGCCACAGGCTTACCATCAGCTTGCCGATCACCCGCGAAGTGATATAGCTGTTTTTGAGCCGTTCGGTAGTGCCGTAATGGGCTTGCAGCACGGCGGAGATGCTCTCCTCGTGTTTGTTGGCAGCCTCCATTTCCGGATGCACAAAATTAATTTGCCCGTTGAACATCGACGGTTTGCCGAATACCACATAATCTCCCCCTGTTTTCAGGCTTTGCAAAAGATATTTCAGCCCCTTGAAGAAGATCAGCCGGACGTTGCCCGTATGGTCTGCCACCGTTACCGACAATCGCTCGCCGGCGGAGGCGTTTTCCGCAGAGGAAGAAGTTTCCCTGCGCATATCCGTAATACGTCCCCGGAACTGTATGTGCGCCTCCGTCTGGGGGATGTCCCTGATGGCGTAAAACCTGGTGCGGTCAACATGCTTGTAGGGGAAATAATACAATAAATCCCCGAACGTTCGGATGTTGAGTTCCCTGCCCAACAACTCGGCGCGTTTGGGTCCCACCCCTGCCAGAAATTTGATGTCCTGTTCCGAATAAGCGGTCATTATTTCTTCCTTGTTGCCCGCAAAGTTACCTATAAATAATTGAAAACGAAAAATGAAAAATAAAAAATGCCGAAACGGTCGCCGTGTGCAGGGATTTGCCCGCATGTGCGCTCCTGAATGGAAGATGAAAACGGTAAAAACAGTAACGGAATGCGAAGCGCGCAATGAGTAGCCTCCCAAATGAAGCAAAGCGACCGGGGAGGAGAAGCGGGATTGGGAGGACATTTACCTTCGGGCTTAATGCACAAAACCAAACCAGGCGGAGGGTATAATCATCCCTCTTGTGTGTTTGCTTTTATCTCTTTTGTCATAGGTGTTTCCATAAACATGCGACATCTTCAACGCCAAAACCGGCAAACATTATTTATTTCCCATTTCTTAGTTGAAATTTTACCTTGTATTTCCGGAAAAAGTATATCTTTGCACCGTTTTTAGTTTTTGAATGAAATATGATTAGCAGAAGGTTACTTCGCATTAAGATTTTACAGATTTTGTATGCCCGCTTCAGCTCTTCCGACGTTGCAACGACAAAGTCGGAGAAAGACCTGGAGTTCAGTATTCAAAAGGCTTACGACCTGTATTATTATTTATTGCTGCTCCTGACGGCGATAAAACGTTACGCCGAGTCGCGTATTGATCTGGCAAAAAACAAAATACGTCCCACTCATGAAGACCTTCATCCCAACACACGGTTTATCGACAATCGTCTGATCAGGCAAATAGAGGACAGCGCGGCGTTCAATGCCTATCTGTCCGAACGGAAATTAAGCTGGGTCAATCATCCCGAACTGATCAAAAGCCTGTACCGGAAACTCACGGCGGCGGAATATTACATCGCCTACATGGACGCGCCGGTTGGCAGTTATGAAGCCGACAGGGAACTTCTGGTCGATTTTTTTTCCGGCGAACTGGAAGATCACGAATTGTTTTTCCAGATCATGGAAGAACAAAGCATCTTTTGGAACGACGATATTGATCTGGTCGTAAGCATCGTGGTAAAAACGATCAGGGCGATGTCGGCAGAACAGGGCATCAAACTGTTACCGATGTACAAGTCGGACGACGACAGGGAATTTGCCTGCACTTTGCTGCGCGCCTCCATTCAAAATCACAGCGAATATGAAAAACTGATCGACGAAAGCACGGACAACTGGGATATTGAACGGATAGCCCTGACGGACAAACTGATCATGCACATGGCAATCAATGAATTTATCGAATTTCCGTCCATCCCGATAAAGGTAACTTTTGACGAATATCTGGAAGTGTCCAAGTATTACTCTACCCCCAAAAGTTCGGTTTTCATCAACGGTTTGCTCGACAAAATATCGGCAAACCTGATTGAAGCGGGGAAAATCGTGAAGATCGGACGGGGACTGATCACGGAAAGTTAATCGCAGCAGGAAATCCGAAAAACAAACGTCGGCATGGGTAAACGAATCACATTGAATTGCAGCGGCAAATTGCTCTCTCTGGAAAAGCCCGCAGTGATGGGTATTCTGAACGTCACCGACGACTCGTTTTACGACGGCGGGCGTTACCGCAGCGAAGAAGAGATAGTGAGCAGGTGCGAAGCAATACTTGAGGAGGGCGCGGAAATTATTGACGTGGGCGCTGTTTCCACACGTCCCGGCACGGAGGGGATAGACGCAGTTGCGGAAGAGCGAAAGCTGGAAGACGCCCTTCGGGTGATCAGGAAACGTTTCCCCGATGCGACGCTTTCGCTGGACACCTACCGTGCGGATATTGCCCGCCGCATGGTGAACGACTACGGCGTGGACATCATCAACGATATTTCGGCGGGAACGATGGACGAAAAAATGTTTGAAACGGTTGCCTGTCTGAACGTGCCGTATGTGCTGATGCACATGCAGGGTACGCCCGCAACCATGCAGGTCAATCCGGTGTACGGCGATCCGTCGGGCGAGGTCATCCGGTTTTTCTCCGATGCGATCTTCCGCCTGCGCTCACTGGGGGTAAAGGACATCATTGTCGATCCCGGGTTCGGATTCGGAAAAACGGTGGAACACAATTACGAACTGCTCCGTTCGATGCATCGGCTGGACATTTTTGAATGTCCGGTACTTGCGGGCGTGTCGCGAAAATCAATGATCTGCAAATGCATCGAAACCGACGCGCATCATGCGCTGAACGGGACAACCGCAGTAAACACCCTTGCGCTGCTCAACGGCGCGGACATATTGCGGGTGCATGACGTAAGGGAAGCGGTGGAATGTATCAAAATAGTGGAGATGTACCGTAATGGAAGCAAATCATAAGGCAGCGCGCAGGATTTTTGCCGTCGGGGAAACGCTGCTGGACGTGATCTTTAAAGACGGGCGTCCGGTGAGCGCCACACCGGGCGGTTCGGCGCTGAATACCGCCGTATCGCTGGGACGAATGGGACTGAACGTCCATTTCATCAGCGAATACGGAACGGACAGGGTAGGAAATCTGGTAGAGGCGTTCCTGAAGCAAAACGGCATACAAACCGGCTGCATCCGCCGCTACTCCGGTTACCCGTCCGCACTTGCGCTGGCTTTCCTCGACGAACACAACAACGCGGAATATCAGTTTTACAAAAACTACCCGCCCGATCGTTTAAACATAGCTTTTCCCGAACTCACCCGCGATGATATTGTGCTGTTCGGCTCTTTCTACGGGATAGACCCCGCCCTGCGCAAACGCCTGTTGCCCTTTCTGGAACATGCCCGCCGGCAGGACGCGCTGATCCTGTACGATCCGAACATCAGAGCGTCGTACATGCCGGAGATGAATGTTTACCGTCCCGTCATCACGGAAAATTTCCGGATGGCGGACGTGGTGAAAGGCTCTGCGGAAGATTTCGCGCATCTCTTTTCGG
The DNA here is from genome assembly GCA_031273395.1 of Bacteroidales bacterium. Classification (GTDB taxonomy): domain Bacteria; phylum Bacteroidota; class Bacteroidia; order Bacteroidales; family UBA4181; genus JAIRLS01. Next base: position 24,910 of record JAISRX010000126.1, read on the forward strand.
CAAACGGCAGCACGGAAGCATGGCAACACATCCGCAACCTGTGCGATGTGCTGGTATATACCGCCGGCGGCGACCATGTGGCGCTGCACCTTCCCGGCGTGCATGAGACCTGCCCCGTGCCGGCTTTGCAGCCCGTCAGTACCGTCGGCGCGGGCGATACGTTCAATGCGGGATTGATATGCGGACTGGTGGCGCACGGCATTTGCAAAAAGACGCTGAAAACGATGACCGCCGCGCAAAGAGCGGACATTATCAACGTCGCCATCCGTTTTGCACGGCAGGCGTGCATGAGCTACGACAATTACGTCCCGCTGCATTTTGCCGACCCAACGGACGGACGTCACGCAAAATAACAAAAGATGATACGTAAATTCACCCCGCAGGATACAGGACAGTTGGTTGATTTGTTCGCCGCAAGCATACGCGCGACAGGCAGCGCTTATTACTCTCCGGAAGAAGTGGAGGCGTGGGCGTCATGGCGTCCGGATACGGGATCGTGGGAGGATTTTTTTGCCGAGTGCTACACCCTTGTCGATGAACGCGAGGGGATCATCGCAGGGTTTGGCTGTCTGCACGGCGACGGAAGCTTCATCGACATGCTCTTTACCCGCCACGCCCACCAGAACAAAGGCACAGGCTCGGCGCTGATCCGTGCGATGGAAGAAGAAGCCCTGCGACTCGGACACGATGAAATCTTCCTGACTACCAGCGCCACCGCATGGAAGTTTTATCAAAAGCGCGGCTACCATTATTTTACAAGCAAAAAACAGTTGTACGGGAATATTGAATTTGACTGCCAGATACTTCGCAAGGCATTGCCCGTATTTCCTGCCATGCGCCGTGGCGACAGGACGATGGAGAACGAAAAAGCGCGTGAACTGCTCCGCAACGGCGAATACGGTTTGCTGTCCGTTTGCTCCATCAACGGCTATGGGTACGGCGTCCCGCTCAACTACGCGCTTTCGGACGAAAGCATTTACTTTCACTGCGCGCTCGAAGGCTTCAAAATGGAAAACATCCGTTACAACAATCGTGTGAGTTTTTGCGTAACGGGGCGCACTCACATACTGCCCGAACGATTTACCACCCTGTATGAAAGCGTTCTGGTATTCGGGCGCATCACCGTCGAGCTGTCCGACGCGGAACGGATGAAAGCGCTGGAATTGCTGGTGCAAAAATACAGCCCGCAGCACGTTGCCGCGTCAAAAGATTACATACACGCTTCTTTTCACAAAACCCGCGTACTTCGTTTGGACATGGAACATTTGTCGGGAAAGGAAAGAACTTCGAAATAAAAAACACCTGAACCCTAAATATGCCTTTTGCGCCCGACGCCGCAAAGGGCAACATGGACGCCTGCGGTCGCCGCGTTACAACAAAATATCGCCCGTGCCGGCAAATTTCCGGCAGTTAAAAATTGCAAGGACAGGGATACGCGGTACAACCTGCATGATGATGCAACGCATCAAATGTGCGGTCGCCGCGCATGAAGAATACTGTTCCTGTCAATTTTCGGTTGTACCAAATCTCTTTCGGGAATGTACACCTGCGTTACGCGGGCAAACTCCGCACACAGTTCTCTTTGCTGCCTGCAAATAAAATCCGTGTAATTTCTCAACGCATCGTTAAAATCATATTTAGCCCATTTGGCTTCACATTCCCTGCGCCATTGCTCCGACACATTTGTTTGGCTGTCAAGATTCTGCCTCCGTTTCTCCTGCCTTTCTTTCACGTCGGGAGAAAAATGGTTGATAAATTCCGTTATATCGTATTCCATTTTTTATTATTATTAAAAACATTTAGCGTACAAAAGTAATATTTTTATCTTAAAAAAATATATTTTCTACAATCATGCCGAATCTTTTTTTGAAGCGCCGGTGGAAACGTTGCGCAGATATGATGAGGCGAAAAAATCAGATGCTGTCGTTATTTGGGTCTAAGTCTCCGTAGAAAAACAGCATTGCGATGCTGAAATTAGCAGTATTTCCGTATTCTCCCACGTCTCTACGACGATGCAGTCCCTGTCAGGGTTTGCAGGGGTAGGGGGGCTTGCGCCCGCCCTTGTGCCGTTTTCATTGAGGGCAGGCGCAAGACCTGCCCCTGCGGTCACCGCGATGGTAGAGAGGTGGCGCGCCGCGTCTAACGTATGGATGCCGTCCTGTCCGTAAGCCGAAGCTTAGGAACCGTCCGTAAATAAATGGATCAGTTGGTTGTTTCGTTTTTGGGGTGAGCAGCAAGGGCTTTAACTCCCTTGTTACGGGAGATGGGGATTTTTCCTCACCCCCAGCCCCTCTCCAAAATGGAGAGGGGGGAGAACCTGCCATACAGGGACGGTATGGGAATAAATGGATCGTTTATTTTTGTAGAATGCCTTAATTAGCGATACCGTCTTTTAGGGTTATCGTCAGGGTATGCTGCTTTTTTGCATCCAGTTTCAGCAGTGAAGCGTCGCCGGATGTATTCGAAGCGCCGGTTGCCGTTCCCCAGTCGCCCAGATGTACATATACGCCCCGGCACAACGGATCGGACAGCGCATCGACGGTCAATACCGCTTCCGTACCCTGCGCGTTTACCTGCAAAATAAATGACAGTTTGCCGAACGGCGTGGCGATCTCCTTCAGGCTTGTTTTCATTCCCGCCTGAAGCCATTCCGGAGGGACGCCTTCCAGCAAATGCAGTTCGTTGCCCCTGTCCAGCGCCAGTAAATGAACCGTCAGTCCGGCAAACAGCGCGCTTGCCCAATTGTGGGGCATGTCGCCGACGTATTTGCTCGGCGTCAGGTCGCGCGGAGAATGTTCCTCGCGCCACGCATACAGCGGCGAAGCATGATTGGCAAAGGCATACAGCGATTCGCAGGCGCGTTTTCCCTCGCCCATCCACAGGCAGGCATGTCCGTAAAATCCGGCAAAGTAAGTCCAGATGCCGTCTATCGCCCAGCCGGTGCCCATCACCATGCCTTCCTGCAAAGTGGTGTGCAGCATGTTCATGGTTCCCGTCGCTACGGGATCGCCCTGCGAAAATATCTGTCCCGGATACACGCTCTGGCAAAAAGCCCATTGAGCGCGCTGAGGCAGGGAACGATGTTTCGGATCCATCGGAATGGCAAGATAGCGGTTGCCGAACAAATCGGTTGCCATGTCCCGCTCGGCAGCCTTTTGGAAGGTGGCAAAGAAATCGTCGTATTCGGCTTGCAGCGCCCTGGCGTCTTTTTTCTCTCCCAACCACTCTGCCGCCTGTATCATCGCTTTCAGACCGGCGAGGTTCCAGTAAACATTGGTATATTCCGCCTTGTCGGCGGCGCCGTGCAATCCGCCGTCAATCTGTCCCGGGGGGATCAGTCCGTCGTCTAAGGGAATATCGTTTGCAAGGGTTCTTGCGCGCAATTCCTTAATAAAATCCGTTGTTTTCATGAGTTGGCGCCATACTGATTTCAACCACGCCCTGTCCTGCATCAGCATGGCATGGCGAACGCATGTCCACAATACAAGACCGTTCTCTTTCCAGTACGTCGGTTCCATTACTTCAAATCTCCCGTCTTCTTTCTGGAATGAGAGCGTATATTCCACACCATCGCGGGCGGCGTCGCCACGACCGAACAGCGTAGCGGTTTCCAGCAGCGTAGCTCCGTCGGAAATCCACAAACCACGGTAACAGGTAGGTCCCACCTGAAAGGCGATCTTCTCCTTTTTGATTTCCCTTGCCTGCCAGATACCCCGCAGCGAAGCATCGACCAGATTTTGTATCTCCCTGTCGGGAACGGACAGGTGACCGTAAGGAATATCCGTTCCGGTTTCCCAGTAGGCAATCATTTCGGCTTTTATGTCATTGATACTGCGGAGCAGGTCGTTTGCATCGTTTTTAAAACGAGCGGCTAATACGGAAGGGCGACCGTTGTCGTAAAGTACCGCCATTTGCTTTGTTTCGCCCGGCGCAACAGGCACCGGTTCCAGGGTGATCAGCGTTTTGAAATCAACCAGGTTATGCCGCACCTGAACAGGCTTCAGGCTGACCGTCACCTGCGCGCTGTTATTGATCACAGCCACACGGTCGGTTACTTCGGTTTTCCGCTCGTAATCGGCATTGACAATCAGGACGGGATGCAGGGTCTGCGTACGGTTGGTAGTGTTGCTCACGGTGGTCAGTATCACGTCTTCCCTGTTTCCCTCGCGCGTTGGGGTTCGGTTGGCGATGTAATCCTTAGCCACGGCAAATGCTTCCTGCAAAACAGTCATTCCCGCATACGTGGATTCGGTAATGACCACAGGTACCCGCGCGGAATACAGCCGCTGACCGGTAAACTTCTGACCTTCATCGGCAAGAAATTGAACTGCGGTGCGATATCCGCCCACATAGTTAAAGAACTTGCCCTTTGCATAATCAGCGAGCAGCTGACCAAGGGGACCGACCTGCGTTTTACAGGTATCATCGGGCAATCCGATGCACGATACATGCCACTGCGGGGCATAACGGTAATCTACCTGCCGCTGTGCAAATACCGGCAAGGTGAAACCGACGAATACGAGAAAAATAATGTTCTTCATGATGTTCATTTTAGGTTTAGGTTTAGGTTTGTTTTTAGGTGATGTTTCAATCAAAAAAAGTTTTCCATGTATCGACAAATAAATCGGGGCGGGTAACAAACAAAAAATGTTCGTTATCTTCTTCAAATTGAGTGTAAACAGGTACGCCCTTCCGGATGTTAAATTCCGGATATGCACGTGTCGGTCGGATCGTGAGCGAGGAAGGAGCGTAATGACGGTTCCTCATCCATTTGATTTTGCCTCCTTCGTCCAACAGGGGGAACCAGGCAATTCCCCTGTGTTTTCGCACACCGTCGTATTCAAAGCCGGAACGGTGGCGGGAAACACCTCCGGCAGCGCACCGCCGGTTTTTGCAATTTGCCATTCTCCGTTCAGGCTGACGACCTGCTGCGGCGATGCAGGCCGGCAGGCGCCGAAAAGAACGGCGAGCCCGATTATCCATAAAAATTTGTATTTCCTTTTCATTTTGTTGTTATTATTGATTCTTTTATTTTTTGTTCTTACCCCCAACGGGGCGGGTGCATTTCAAATGGTCGCTTGTTCATGTCCTACGGACAAAGGAGAGGGTATATGTTGCTTTTCTATTGATATTCTTTCCCTACGGGAAACCATTGCCCGTAGGGCATTCATATCTGTAGAACCGTGCATAATCCACAAAACGATTGCCCGTAGGACATTCATATCTGTAGAACCGTGCATAATCCACAAAACGATTGCCCGCAGGACATTCATATCTGTAGAACCGTGCATAACCCACAAAACGATTGCCCGTAGG
>JAISRX010000130.1 GCA_031273395.1 Bacteroidales bacterium
ATGTACCCTTTGTTGTACGACCCCGACGGGGTCGAATGGAAACACAACATCGTTTTTCTATAAACATACGATGCCTTCGGCATCAAAACCATGATACATTATTTATTTCACGTTCCCAAGTTTTTTATTTGCCATTCCCGAAGAGCGTAATGCAACTTCAACAGATAAATGTATTTTCGGAATTGATGAAAAATAATTACTTTTGCAGCCCGATAAAAATATAAATTTTTAAAAAGTGAAAATCAATAACGGACAATACGAGATTGGCGGATTAAGCGTGACGGAACTGGTAGCAAAATACGACTCGCCGGTGTATATTTACGATACCGCTGTTATCGGCAGGCAATATCAGCGCCTGTCCAAAGCGTTTGAAGATACGCGGTTGCAGATACATTACGCATGCAAGGCGCTCAACAACATCAACATCATGCGCTATATCCGCGGGCTGGGCGCGGGGCTGGACGCTGTTTCCATACAGGAAGTGCAATTAGGCATCAAAGCCGGATTTGATCCGCAAGACATCATATACACCTCCAACAGCGTTTCCGTTGATGAATTTGAACAAGCCATCGCCGCGGGCGTACACATCAATATCGACAACCTGTCCATTCTGGAACAGATCGGGTTGAAATACGGTTCGAGCGTTCCGGTAAGTATTCGCATCAACCCGCATATCATGGGAGGCGGTCACCTGAAAATTTCTACCGGACATGTCGATTCCAAATTCGGCATTTCCATGTATCAAATTCCGCACATCCAGCGAATTGTCGATACCTACGGGATGAAAATCGAAGGCTTGCACATGCACACCGGTTCCGATATACTGGACGTGGAAGTTTTCATCAAAGGCGCGGAGATCATGTTCGACGCGGCGCAGCATTTTCCCGACCTGCATTTCCTCGATTTCGGGAGCGGGTTCAAAGTCCCCTACAAGCCGGACGACTATGCTACCGACATCGAACTGCTCGGTTCCACCCTCTCGCAGCGGTTTAATGACTTTTGCAGGGAATATGGACGCGAACTGACCCTGAAATTCGAACCGGGCAAGTTTCTGGTAAGTCAGGCGGGATACCTTGCCGTTAAGGTAAATGTGGTGAAACACACAACATCAACGGTTTTTGCGGGCGTCAATACCGGTTTGAACCACCTGATACGCCCGATGTTTTACGACGCTTACCATCATATCGTCAACGTGTCCAAACCCAACGGGACGCCGCGCATTTACACGGTGGTAGGCTACATCTGTGAAACCGATACCTTCGGATGGAACCGCAAAATTGCCGAAATATCGGAAGGCGACATTCTGGTGTTCCTCAACGCCGGCGCCTACGGGATGACCATGGCGTCCAACTATAACGCGCGTCCCCGTCCTGCCGAAGTGATGGTGCATGAAGGCAGGGATTACCTGATCCGCCGGCGGGAAACGCAGGACGACCTGCTGTATAACCAAATCATTTGCGACACGGCGGCAAACAATGAACAGTGAAAAAACCGAAAATGTATCCTCTGTGACCAAATTAAGCGTAAACATCAATAAAGTAGCCACCATTCGCAATGCGCGGGGCGGTAATATTCCCGACGTGGTGCAGGTGGCGCTGGATTGCGGGAAATTCGGCGCGGACGGGATCACGGTGCATCCGCGCCCGGACGAGCGGCACATACGGTATGAAGATGTGCGGTTGTTGCGCGGCAGGCTCGCCGTCGAATTTAACATCGAAGGAAACCCCGTGAGCCGGTTCATGCGTCTGGTGCTTGAAGTGAAGCCGCATCAGGTAACGCTGGTACCCGATGAAGCCGGAGCGCTCACTTCGGACGCCGGATGGAACACCGTCACCCATTGCAGTTTCCTGAGCGACATAGTGAAAGGATTGAAACAGTCGGGCATACGCACTTCGCTCTTTACAGGCACAGACCTCCGGATGATAGAAAACGCCGCCAAAACGGGAACGGACAGGATAGAACTGTACACCGGACCCTATGCCCGCCAATATGCACAAGACAGAGAGGCAGCCATCCGCCCGTTCCGCGAAGCCGCCCTGTTTGCCCTTTCGTGCGGACTGGAAGTCAACGCGGGACACGACCTGAGTTTGGCAAACCTGCGCTATTTCATCGCTCAAATCCCTTCCATCAAAGAGGTTTCCATAGGTCATGCCCTAATATCCGACGCGCTTTACTACGGACTGGAAAAAACCATCCGGTATTACAAAGAACAGATCGAACCGGCAGCCGGCGATGATGTGCCTCAACCATAAAATTACGGAAGAATGACCCGCCCGGACATGCAGGAGACAGACGGCAGAATATGCGTCAGCATAGGCGAAGCAGGTTTTGCGGAGTGCATGCAGCTGGCGGCGCGCCTGCCGCTGGTGGAAATCCGCCTGGATTTGATGCAGCTGGATCCCGGGAAAATAGAATTGCTTTCCCTGCACTGCCGGCAATGGATAGCCACCTGCCGTCCCGGATCATATACGGAACACGACCGGATGGTACAACTGTCGGCTGCCGTCCGTGCGGGCGCCACATATATTGACATCGAATATGAAGCCGAAGCAGGATACCGCAAGGCATTGACGGAACTTGCCAAACGTCTGGGTACGCAAGTCATTGTTTCATATCACGATTTTTCGGCAACGCCGGATACCGGCACGCTGAACGGCATCATTGAGCGGTCGGTGGAAATGGGGGCAGACTGGGTGAAGATAGCCGTTACCGCCCGGTCTCATGCCGATGCGGCAAGAATCATGTCGTTATACGGACAGGACAGGCGCCTGATCGCCTTTGCCATGGGACGCGCCGGGCGTATCACCCGCATAGCCGCGCCTTTGCTGGGGGCGCCCTTTACCTTTGCAGCCATTGACGAAACCCGCCCGACAGCCCCCGGACAATTAACGGCAGCGCAAATGAAAATGATCTTCGGGATCATGGATCAGCCCTGAATGACGGCAGGTGATCACAGGGATCGGGAATAAAAACCGTCCGCAAATTTGCGCGGGAAAATAAAAATCATATCTTTGGAATTTGCAGGGATTTGCAGGGATTTGCAGGCTCAGCGACGACAGGGCGTTTGTTTTGCCGCCCCGCCGTGGGAAAAACTGCGGGAAGAAAAAAATAAAACTGTAATTGTGTCGGATATACTGCATTCGGTTGAGTTTTGAGTTTTCGTCCCCCGCACTGCGCTTCGCTTGTACGGGGTTATCAAGAGGCAACCCCTGTCGGGGTTGTGCACAGCCCTGCATAGACGCAAAACG
>JAISRX010000175.1 GCA_031273395.1 Bacteroidales bacterium
AGGGAGTTGCCATTACCGGTACGGTAACCGACGAAAACGGTTCGCCGCTGCCGGGGGTAAACGTGGTGCTGGAAGGCACTGCCACCGGAGTGATCAGTGATGCAAACGGGAAATACGCCATCAACGTGCCTGACGGCGACGCCGTACTGGTGTTTTCCTTTATCGGCTATATCGCGCAGGAGGTGATCGTGGGCGACCAAACGGTGATTGACATCACCCTGCCGGAGGATGCCAATATCATTGAAGAAGTGGTGGTGGTGGGATATGGAACGCAGAAGAGAAAGGAACTGACCGGTTCCATCTCCTCCATATCCACTGAAACCATCCGGCAAATACCGGCGTCGTCTGTTGATAATGTGTTGCAGGGCAGCGCTGCCGGCATTCAGGTGTCGCAGGTGAGCGGGCAGCCGGGCGGCGGAGTGAGCATCCGTGTGCGCGGCGGCAGTTCGATACAGGGCGGTAACGAGCCGCTGTATGTAGTGGACGGATTTCCGTTTTATAATAATGTATATTCCGCCGGCGTGGTGAGCGGAAGTAGCATCAATCCGCTGGCGTCCGTCAATCCCGGAGACATTGAGTCTATCGACGTCCTCAAGGACGCGGCGGCGACCGCCATCTACGGTTCGCGCGGCGCCAACGGGGTGATCATCATCACCACCAAACGCGGCAAAAGCGGCGACAACGCGCAGGTAACCTACGACGTTAGCGTTGGGCAACAGCGGCTGGCGAAGAAAATTGATCTGCTCAATGCCCGCGATTTTGCTATTCTCCGCAACGACGCCCTGTATGACGCCTATCCCGACAGGGGACCAAACCAATACCTGTCGCAGAGCGAAATTGATCGACTCGGCGACGGCACAGACTGGCAGGATGAAGCATTTCGCACCGCCCTTGTGCAAAACCACCAGCTCTCCGTTACGGGAGGCAACGCCAAAACACGGTATGCCGTATCGGGCAACTATTTCAATCAGGAAGGAATTGTGCGCCATACCGACTTCAAACGCTTGAGTATCCGTACCAATATCGACGCGCAGGTGTATGAACGGTTAAAGGTCGGCTTGAACCTCACGGCGTCGCGCTCGGATGCGAACATAGCACCGGGCGTAGGAACAGCCACGTCAAGCTGGGGGAACACCTTCATCTCCTCGCTGCTGATCATGCCGCCTACCGCCACCGTGTATGATCCCGCAACCGGCGAATATACCCTGCAAAACCCGTTTGAGAACATATTTGCCAACCCCGTTGCTTCGCTTCTCGAACAGGAAAACAGAACGCGGAACTATCTGGTACTCGGAAGCGCCTTTGCCGAATACGCCATCATCAAGGATTTAACGCTGAAGGTATTGGCAGGCGCTACCGTCAACAGCAACAAGGAATACAGGTACATACCAAGTTATATTTACGAAGGCGGTTTTTCCGACGGGCTGGCTACGGTAGGAGCGGCTGACCCGTATTCGTGGCTGAATGAAAACACGCTGACCTATTCCAAAAGTTTTGCCCAAAAGCATTTTTTCACTTTCCTTGCCGGATTTACCCAGCAGGAATCGCGCAATGAACTGCTTGGCGCCGGGGCGTCCAATTTTGTGAACGATTACCTGAGTTACAATAACCTGCAAAGCGGCGCGGTGATCCTGACGCCCTCTTCGGATGTGGAAACATCGGCGCTGCTGTCGTGGCTGGGACGTATCAATTACAATTATGACAACAAATATTACCTCTCGGTCAGTTTGCGCGGCGACGGGTCTTCGCGTTTCGGCAAAGAACGCAAATGGGGATATTTCCCGTCGGCGGGCGTGTCGTGGGCTGTGAGCAACGAAGACTTTTTCGGCGGGGCGAAATCCGTTGTCGATGACCTGAAAGTGCGGCTGAGTTACGGGAAAACGGGCAATCAGGAAATAGGCAGTTATCAGTCGCTGTCCACGCTTGCGCCGGAAAATTACCTGTTCGGCAACAGCCTTGTCACCGGCTTTTTGCCCGAACGCCTGCCCAACAGGGATTTGGGATGGGAAACCACTTATCAGGCAAACTTCGGCTTGGATGCGGGGTTTTTCAAAAACCGACTCTCCCTGATTGTTGACGCCTATTACAAGAAAACCGTCGATTTGCTGCTGGACGTGCAGGTGCCGTGGACAACGGGCTATGCGTCGTCGCTGCAAAATTACGGTTCGGTGGAAAACAGGGGGCTGGAAATCACGCTCCATTCACAGAATGTCAAAGGAAAATTCAACTGGAATACGGGGATTAACCTGTCGATCAACCGCAACAAAGTGGTGAAAATCGGCAACTCCGCCGATTCGTACATCAGCGACAATTATCTGGTAAAGGTAGGCGAACCGTTGGGCACTTTCTACGGTTGCGTTACCGACGGGATACTGCAAACCGGCGAAGAAGCCGTGAAAGGCGTCTATACGGGCAATGTCGCTCCGAAAGCCGGCGACCGCCTCTACAGGGACGTCAGCGGCAACGGTTCGTTCACCACCGCCGAAGACCGCGCCATCATCGGCAGCGCACAGCCCGATTTCATTTTCGGCATTTCCAATACGCTGGAATATAAAGGATTTTCGTTGTCGTTCCTGTTTCAGGGATCGGCAGGAAACGAAATCATCAACGCCAACCGGCAATCGCTGGAACTGTTCAACGGACAGCAAAACGCGGCAGCCTCGGCGCTGGAACGCTGGACGCCGACCAATCCGAGCGCCGTCATACCGAGGGCGAAATTAGACCCCGCGCCTGTTTTTTCCGACCGCTTTGTGGAAGACGGCTCGTTTATCCGTCTGAAAACGGCAAGCCTTGCCTATACGCTGCCTGCAAAGATCGTGAAAAGCATCGGACTGGAAAATGTCCGCGTGTATCTGTCGGGGCAAAACCTCCTGACATTCACCAGATACAGCGGCTTTGACCCCGAAGTGTCGGCAAGCGACGACGCTACCGTGCAGCGCGGCACCGACGCCGGCGTTTATCCCGTCGCAAGAAATTTCAATGCAGGCGTCAGCATCACGTTTTAATCATTATTCACAGTTAAAATCCATATAAGATGAACAAATCAGTTTTAAATATCATTATATTGTCCCTTATTTCATTATCTTCGTGCGTCGATCTGGAGGAAGCGCTCGAATCGAAGCAATCGGCAGACACTTTTTACCGGAACGAGGCGGACGCTGTTTCGGCGGTGAATGCCATTTATCGGGGACTGAACAGCGGAACCGGGCAAACGCTTTACAACAGCCTGATGCAAATAGGCATGGAAATGGCTACCGACGATTACGAAGCCGGACCGAGAGCGCGCAATCCGCATGTGAGGGCTATATCAGGCTTGACGCACGACCCGTCCAACGACAGGATGCAGGAATTGTGGAGGCAAAGTTACGACGCCATCCATCGCGCCAATGTAGCCATCGACCGCATCGAGCAGATAAGCCCCGACAACATTTCGGAAAGCATCCGCAGGCGCACCGTCGGCGAAGCGAAGTTTTTGCGGGCGTTGAATTATTTCAATCTGGTACGCTGGTTCGGCGGCGTACCCCTGCAACTTCACGAAGCAGGCAGCCTGACGCCGGAAGCGCTGTACGTGGAGGCAGCCACCGAAACGCAGGTGTATGAGCAGATCATTCAGGATCTGAAAGACGCCGAAGCCCTGCCCGCTCCCGCGGAATACGACGCGCAGGATGCAGGGCGCGCCACGGCAGGCGCGGCAAAAAGCCTCCTTGCCAAAGTCTATCTGACGCAACGGGACTGGGAAAACGCCCGCAAAAAAAGCGAGGAAGTCATCGGCTTGGGCTGGTACGATCTGTTTGACGATTTTGCCGACGTGTTCAATGTCGCCACCAAGAACGGGAAAGAGCATATCTTTTCGGTTCAGTTCAAGGGATATGCCAATTTCGTGGGAAACTGCATGGCGGGACGTTCGGCGCCTACCAGCGACGAGATACCCGGCGTAAACGGCGACTATGCCGACGCGCTGCATATAGAGGGCGGGCTTTTCGCAAGTTTCAACGACTTCGACAAACGGAAAAAGGTTACTTTCGTCACCGAAATGATCAGTCCCTCCGACGGACAGTTATATACGCTGGAAATACCCCACATTCACAAATACTATGATCCGGCGGCTGTGGGCGACCAGTACAACAGTTCGTCCAAAAATCTGCCGGTAATCCGTTATGCCGAACTGCTGCTGATTTATGCCGAAGCGCTGAACGAAGAGAACAGCGCGCCCACCGACGAGGCCTACGCCGCCATTGACCGGGTGCGTGTGCGCGCGGGACTGCCGAAACTGAAAGACGGCAGCCCGAACCTGACGGCAGAGCAGTTCCGCGATAGCGTATTTCAGGAACGCCGCAAGGAACTTGTATTCGAGTACCAGCGCTGGTTCGACCTGTCGCGACGCGGCGCGGACTATTACGTCAAAACGCTGAAGGCAGCAGGAAAAAACAGCGCCGCACCGCGTCATGTCCGCTTTCCCGTACCGCAGCGCGAACTTGATCTCAATCCGATACTGAAACAAAATCCGGAATGGATAAATTATACGGCAAATTAGGATTTTATTTTTCCAAAAAGAATTTTGGGAACGCCCCGAAGGATTTTGGGAACGCCCCGAAGGATTTTGGGAGCACCCCGAAGGATTTTGGGAACACCCCGAAGGATTTTGGGGACACCCCGAAGGATTTTGGGAGCACCCCGAAGGATTTTTGGGACGCCCCGAATTATCCGAATTACACGCCCTTTCTCTCCGGAGGTAATTCTCTCCCGTCGAAGATTATCCGCGAGAGTTCGGCGGATGTCCGCGAGGGTTCGGCGGATATCCGCGAGGGTTCGGCGGATATCCGAGAGAGTTCGGCGGATATCCGCGAGAGTTCGGCGGATATCCGCGAGGGTTCGGCGGATATCCGCGAGAGTTCGGCGGATATCCGCGAAGGTTTGGCGGATATCCGCGAGAAGGCAATTATCCCTCTGTAAGAATCATCCAATCATAAAAAACAAATATTCAATCACCATAAAAAACAGTAAAATGAAAATACCAACAGTAAGCGGTAAATTAACCGCAAGCGCGGCAGGGACGCTGCTTGTCTGCGGATTGCAGGCTGCGGGAAACGAGGCAGCCAAAGACGAACGCCCCAACATCATCCTCATCATGGTGGACGATCTCGGTTTTTCGGACGTCGGCGCTTATGGGGCAAGCGAAATACAAACGCCCAATATCGACCGTCTGGCGCGGGAAGGCGTCCGTTTCCGGCAGTTCTACAACAATGGCATCAGCGCGCCAACGCGGGCTTCGCTGATTACCGGACAGTATCCCCACAGGGCAGGGATCGGTTTCTTCAACGTCAATCTGGGATTGCCCGCCTATCAGGGATTTCTCAACAAAGAATCCCTGACCTTTGCCGAAGTGTTGAAAGCGGCGGGCTACAGCACCCTCATGTCCGGAAAATGGCATGTGGGCGACGACAAAGACCAGTGGCCCAACCAGCGGGGATTTGAAAAATTCTTCGGCTTCATCGGCGGGGCAAGCAGTTACTACAGTCAGGAAACATCCGGCAACGACCCCGTAGCGCTGATCAAAAACAATGAACCGGCAACGCTGGGACAGGGACAATACCTCACGGAGGAAATTGCCGGCAATGCCCTTGAGTTCCTTGACGAACAGGACAGGGAAGGGAAGCCGTTTTTCCTGTATCTGGCGTTCAACGCTCCCCACTGGCCCCTGCAAGCCCGTCCGGACGATATTGCCCGCTACCGCGACGTGTATGCCGCCGGATGGGATTCCCTGCGCAACGTCAGATACCGCAACAGCATTGAAAAAGGCGTTACGTATCCGGCGCAGCGGATAGCAGCGAGAGACGAAACCGTCCCGCTCTGGAACAGGCTGACATACGACGAGCAGCAGTTCTGGCAGCGCCGTCAGGAAGTGTACGCCGCCATGATCGACCGGACGGACAGGGAGATAGGGCGCGTGCTGGACAAACTGAAGGAATTGAAGAAGGACGACAACACGCTCGTCATCTTCATCTCCGACAACGGCGCGCAGGGCGGCAACGGACTGTACGCATACACGCGCCGCACCACCGGTCCCGTGGGGACGGCAGGCTCCTACGAACTGCAAAACAGCAACTGGTCGCAAACCGGCAACTCGCCGCTGCGCAACTATAAGGGCAAACCCTACGAGGGAGGCGTCAGCAGCCCGTTTATTGCATGGTTCCCGAAAAAGATAAAGGCAGGCGTTACAACGGACGGCGTGGGGCATATCATTGATCTGGCGCCCACCTTTTACGAGCTTGCCGGAGCGCAGTATCCCGAAACCTTCAGCGGGGCGCCCGTCCATCCCCTTCCGGGGAAAAGCCTCCTCCCCGTGCTGACGGGAAAAGCGGACAGGGCAGAGAGAACCGAACCCCTCTTCTGGGAACGCGCCGGCAACAAAGCCGTGCGTTCCGGGAAATGGAAACTCGTGTCCATCTATCCCGAAAACAGATACGAACTGTATGACCTTGAAACCGACAGGGCTGAAAACCACGACGTGGCGGCACAGCATCCCGAAACGGTGGAACGGCTCAAAAACGAATATGCGCAGTGGGCGGCAAAAAACGATGTGACGGATTTCTCCATACTTGCCGGCAGCGATCCGTTTTCACGACCGCCTTCACGCACTGCAACCCCATCGCGTAAATAACCCCTAAAACAACCATATCATGAAAATATCGAACAGTCATTTATTTCTCGGCGCAGCAGTCGCCGTTTCCACCTCCTGCGCTTCAACGGACAGTAACAGCCCGTACCGGAAGTCGAACATCATCCTCATCCTCGCCGACGATCTGGGATATTCCGATCTGGGCGCGTACGGTTCGGAAATACAAACGCCCCATTTAAACCGTCTGGCTTCGGAAGGGCTGCGTCTTTGCGAATTTTACAACAATTCCATCAGCGCGCCCACGCGGGCGTCGCTCCTCACGGGACAGTACCAGCACAAAGCCGGCGTGGGCTATTTTGCCAACGATCTCGGACTGCCTGCCTATCAGGGCTACATCAACCGCGAATCGCTGACCCTGGCGGAAGTGTTGCAAACGGCAGGGTACACCACCATTTCGTCGGGCAAGTGGCACGTCGACGGGAAGGGGACAAGCCTCCCGTGGCAACGGGGATTCGAGCGCAGCTTTCACGCCGACAACGGCAGTTATTTTGACCAGGGCGATTACAACGGGGGGGGAAAGCATCCCTACCACCTTGACGGGAAGGAATACCCGCTCGAAGCGGGATCGTATTACGCGACGGACGTCATCACCGACAAAGCCGTGGAACTGATCAGGGAAGAAAGCGCCAAAGACAAGCCGTTTTTCCTTTACCTGGCTTATACGGCGCCGCACTGGCCCCTGCACGCCCTGCCGGAAGACATAGCCAAATACAAAGGGAAATATGACGCCGGATGGGACAAACTGCGCGAACAGCGTCTGGCGAAACAGAAAGCGCTGGGCATTACGGCGAAGAATTTCACGCCTTCCGTCAAAAATGAGGATATCTACGACTGGGAACGTCTGGCGTATGACCAGCGGCAGGCATGGAGCAGGAA
>JAISRX010000055.1 GCA_031273395.1 Bacteroidales bacterium
CGTTGCAGTTCGTCCAGGTACATGACCATTTCCTTCGCTGCCCGGTCGATATATTTCCGGTCTCCGGTTACTTTCCAGGCTTGGGTCTGGAGGATGGTAATCATGTACATGTCGTCAATCCACAGGCGGGTTTGCCAGGTATATCCCTTCTCCGCCCAGGCTTTTTCTTCCGGCCTGGCATTCTCCGGCGCTTCCCACTGGGTATCGGCATAAGCCAGACCCAAATCGAGGTAGCGCTTGTCTTTCGTTATTTGATAGAGTTCCAGCGCGAGGCTTCCGAACATGTTCAAATCGACATGATTCATAATGGGCAACAACTTTTTTTCCGTAGAAAACAAAGGCTCGAATTTGTCCTGCAAAAGTTTGACGAGTTTCCGGTCTTTTGTTATCACGGCATACCGGAGCGCTCCGTTCCAGGTACATACTTCGGCATAATGAATCCACCGACCTCCGTAGAGGTCATGCCTGTCGTCCGTAAAATGGTATGCCAGGCGTTTGCCGACTTCTTTGGGCGTATAGCCTTTCGGGAAATCAGCCGCTAAATCGTTTTGGGCAAATAAGCCCTGGAAAGGGAAAAGGACGCATAATAAAAATAGCAGCCCCTGATACTTACTGTTTAATTTTGTTCTCATTGTTCTTAATTTTTATTTATAATTTATATTTATTTCGGAGGTATGGGTAACGGCAGGAAATCCCGGTTTAGGATCATCCATTTCTGCAATTCGGCTTTCAGCGCGTGTTCCTGTTCCGCATAAGCCGGATTGCCGGCCAGATTATTCAGTTCGCACGGGTCGTTTATGCGGTCGTAAAACTCGAATATCGGACGGTGTTCCGCGAAGAATAATTGCCGGTAGCGGGCGTCCAGCGTTCTGTTCCTGTTTTGCTCCTGCAATTTCTGCCAGAAAGGTTGACCGGCAAAATCTACGGGACTATACGGGAGTTGCCACAGCGCATTGTATATCAGCTTGTATTCTTTTGAGAAAGCGGTGCGTCCCAAATCAAACGCGGCGCTGTTGTTCGGCAATCCGTGTCCGTGGGCGCCTCTTTCCGCAAAGATGTACGTGTGTGCGCTGAATGAACTGTCCGTAAATGCCGGCACAAAACTTTTGCCTGTCATTTCGGCAGGGATGTCGCTTCCGGCTATTTCCAGAAACGCGGGCGCGATATCTTCTCCCGAAATCAATGCGTTGGAAACACTTCCGGGATTGATCTTTCCCGGCTGGCGGGCTAAGAGCGGCACATGAAGACCTAACTCGTTCAGCGTTCCTTTTCCGCGCAACAGTGCGCCGCCGTTGTCGCCGATGAAGACGACCAGCGTATTTTCAGTCAGTCCGCGTCTGTCGATTTCGTCTAAAAGCTGTCCGACGTAAACGTCCAGTCTTTGTATTTCGCCGTAATAACCGGCAAAATCTTTTCGCAGTTCGGGAATATCCGGCCAGTCGGTCGGCAGTTCGAGCGAGGAAGGAACCGGTTCAAACTCCGTTGCATCGAAACTCCGATGCGGCTCGTTATATCCGATCTGGATGAAGAACGGTTTGTTTTCAGGCGCCTGTTCAATAAATTCGATGAATTGTCCCAGCGCATCCCGGCTCTGTCCCTGACGAAGATAATCAACCCTTTTTTCAAATGTCCGCAGAGCGTATTCCTGAAAAACGGTTTCCGTTTCGGGTGGAACGCGGGAGCCGTCGAGGTGGAACGTCCGTCCGCAAATCCCGGTATAATATCCTGCCGTCCGCAACAATTCGGGATAGCTGACAACATCTGCCGGCAAGGGGGCTGAAAAACGGGTCATACGCACGTCCACCACCGAGCGTCCGGTCATCAGCGACGCCCGCGACGGTACGCTTTGCGGAGCGGTCGTGTAGGCGTTCCGAAACAAAATTCCTTCTTTTGCCAAACGGTCTATGTTTGGCGTCTTTACGTTCGGGTCGCCATAACAACCCAAAAAGGGAGCGCTATGGTCGTCCGACACGATGAAGATAATGTTCGGTTGCCGGTCGTCTTCGGGAGCGGACTGTGCTGCCGTACATCCTCCCAACGCCAGTAAGGATGTGCAAACAGCCATGTTTTTGTTTTTTATCATGTGATGTATCATTTGTTTATGTTTTAATCGTTAAATGTTAAACCACGCCAAAGGGACATTTTACAGTCCATAATTCAATGTTTATAATTTACTAAGTGATGCGAAATTTTAACCTGTAACCCGAGTTTCGGATAAGAATAATTGATAAATTGCCGAAAATTAAGCGATTTGCCCGTTAGGGCATACATATCAATAGAAAAAACAATATGGTTCTCCTGAAAATTCCCCGTAGGGGATTCACATGGATGTCCTACGGACAAAAAGCAGCAGGATAAGAGCGTTTTCTATTGATATACAAGTCCTAACGGACTATTTCTTAAACAGAACTCAGGTTTGTAAGCCTTGCGCACTTTGCGCCTTCTTTGCGCCCCCTGCGGTTAAATAACATTTATCTTTTACCGCAAAGGTCGCAAAGATTTCCGCAAAGGTAGCAAAAATTTTGCAGTTTAATCGGTCGTCCTGTCTTCGTCTGCTACGGCGTCTTCCCATTTATCCCATTTGGGTGTAGCGGGGTCATAGCCGTCGTAGCCGTAGTTTTGGCTCAGTTCCCCTTTGTTGTTGGCGGTAATTGCCGCATTGGGGATGGGCCAGTAGATGTTCTTTTTGTCCATCGTATAGTTGGGATTGCTGTTGCCGGTGGCGTCGATTTGCACGGGACCTTTGTTGTACATGCTGTAGCGCACAATGCGTTGATACCAGTAACTGCCTCCGCCGGCATCCGTACCGCTCTGCTTGTCGAAGTTATCCAGACTGTAGGTATTGCCCCACTCGTCGGGTTTGCCGCTACGGGCAAGGCATAGCGACACGCGGGTCAGTTCCACATTGCGCCATTCTTCCCAGTACAGTTCGCGGGCACGCTCGTTCATAATGTCGCCGATGGTAACGGCGCCGGTGTAGAGTTCCGTGCATTTAGCCCTTTGCCGCAGTGCATTCAAGTCGTCCTTAATGGTCGGGTCGTTCTCGTTCAGGTAGTATTTGGCTTCGGCACGAAGGAGGTACGCTTCCGCCAGACGGTAGAGATACCAGTCGGCGTTGCCGCCGTTGGTCGCGCCTCTGTTGCCGTCGGAACCGCTGATGTTGGCGTCGTTCACGGGGTCGTCCAGATAGAATATGTAATGGGGCACGTCGTACCAGCGGCGAATCGTGTCGCTACACAGCAGTACGCCGTTGTCATCGAAAAGCGTGATGGGGTTTCCAAATTCCGAAGACGCCTTGTTATTGACGCGATAATCCTCCATGCGTACCCAGTTGCCTGCTTCCGAACTGTGGCGCAAATCGGTTGCGTCCACTCTGCCGTTCACCGCCCACAGCGCATGGGTCTGAAACCAGGTGGGACGGAATGTGGCAATGCCGCGTCCGAATGCCCGCATGTAGTCATATCTTGAATCATAATCGGCATGATTACGCCTCAGATTCATCAATGCCTGCTTGCCGTCCTTTGTCTTCAACCTGCCGTCGAAAAGAAAGGGATAGAGGATGCGCATCGTAAGCATTTTGACGAATGCTTCCGCATCCGAACCGCGATTGGGCATACCCATGATGACCTCTTTGTTGGCGGAAATGAGTTTGTTTTCGGCGCGGTGCAAATCCCAGATGACATTTCGGGTGATGGGCCAGGTAGCCGGTTCTCCGCCGTCGTTGAACGTGCCGAAGGTGTTTTGCATAAGCGAATAGCCCGACTGCTCAATCAATATGTCGGTTTGTTCTTTGGCTTTGGCATACTCTCCCAGCGCCAGGTAGCATTTGGCAAGCAACATGCGGCAGGCGCCCTTGTTTACCATGCCGGTCAGGTCCATGTCTTTTTGATCGGGCACCCACTGTACGGCAAACTCCATGTCCTGCGTAATCATTTGCAGGATAGCGTCGCGCCTGGTACTGCGGTAGTTTTGCTTGGGTACCTCTATCACCTTGGCAACAAGCGGCACATCGCCGAACTGGAACACTAAAGCCAGATAGCGGTAGGCGCGATGAAAGTATCCCCTGCCTTTATAGATGTTTTTGGTCGTTTCGTCCAGCCCTTCCACCGCATCCACAAACTGGATAACGGTGTTGGCGTACATGATGCCTTTGTAGGTTTCCTGCCAGAAGTACCAGATGCTGTTTGTCCGGTCGAGGTTCTGCAACGTCGTTTCGCTTGTAGGCGTGAGCATGGTGGCAACATCGCAAAGCATGCTGCGCTTGTCGGTCGCGCTGGCAACCATCAATTCGGAGAAGATATATTCCGTTCCCAGGCTAAGCATTTCGTTATGGTCGGTCGCCCAGTAGAGTTTGAGGTGACGGTCGCATATAGCCATAGCCGCCTGCAAGCCTGTTTCGGCGCTAAACGTGGCGGAAGGCTCGTAGAACGACAGCGGGTCGGGTTTCAGGAAATCCTCCGAACATCCGCCAAGCAGGATTGCGCCCGTGAACAGGG
>JAISRX010000302.1 GCA_031273395.1 Bacteroidales bacterium
CCGAAAAGACTTCCGTCGAAGCCGTCAGCAAAGCAATAGCCGCAGCCGGACACGATACCGACAGAGATAAAGCCGCCGAAGCAGTGTACAACGCCCTGCCGGACTGTTGCAAATACAGGTAATGAATTATGAATTACGAATTACGAACGGCGAAGCGAAAAAATCCGCAGGATTTTAATTCGTGTAATGGGTGTACGACAGAACTCCCTGTTACAGTGTCACAAACCGATTCAAAATATTTTGCAGAGGTGTTTGCAGAGCTGCAAAAACCTCCGAAATATTTTGTAGCAGGTGTTTGCAGAGCTGCAAACACCTTCGAAATGTTTTGCAGAGGTGTTTGCAGAGCTGCAAACACTTTCGAAATGCTTTGTAGAGGGGTTTTTGCATCCTTGCAAACACCTTCGAAATGTTTTGTAAAGGGGTTTGCAAGGCTGCAAACCCCTTCGAAAAGTTTTGTAATCCGGTTTGTGACGCTGCAAACCACTCCGAAATGTTTTGTGATCCGGTTTGTGACGCCGCAAACACCTTCGCAACGAGTGGTTGACAAAAATCCTTCGATTGCCACACACAAGCAAAATCGAAAGCGAAGTTTGGAGCGAGGTTATCGACGATGGGATTTTTGTCGTACATCCCGTGTAATTCGTGTAATTCGTGTAATTCGTGTAATTCGTGGATAAAAAAATCCGCAGGATTTCAAATTCATTCAATCCGTTTAATTCGGTGACAAAAAGAAAATTCGATGAATAAATAAATTTAGTATCAATCTTTAAAAAAAAGTAAAATGAAAAAGTTATTTTTTTCGCTTGCCGTAACAGTTCTTATAGCAAGCGGCGCATGTTCAAATTCAGGTTCCCGCAACCGGACAACCACCACGACTGCCACTTCCGCCGAAGTGAAAAGTCACGACGTTCACGCGACCCTTAAAGTAGGTGGCGCCTGCGAAATGTGTAAAGTCCGTATCGAAAAGGCAGCCAGGGACGTTGCAGGCGTTTCTTCCGCAAGTTGGGACAGCGACAAAAAAGAGTTGCACTTCCATTATGATGCTGCAAAAACCTCGGTGGACGCCGTCAGCAAAGCTCTTGCAAAGGTCGGACACGACACCGACAAGGACAAGGCAGCCGACGAAGTGTATAACGCTCTGCCGGGATGTTGCAAATACCGCAGCTGAGACGATAGCCGGAAAAGAAACGGGAGGGGGACAATGCCGGAGATGGAAACAGCCGGCGTCCGTTCCCGATTCATCCCGCCAATGGACAACCGTCAACTGTCAAAGCCTGCCGATTTCAGATCGTTCCAGAAATTCGGGTAGGATTTCGTTACCACTTCGGCGTCTTCAATCCGTATTCCCGGAAAGACAATGGCAGCAGGCGCAAAAGCCATTGCCATGCGGTGGTCATGATAGGTAGCGATGGAAATATCGTTCTGCGGGATGGTATATTTTCCGTCCCATTCAATCACTCCCTGCCTGTTTTCCTCAATGGAAAAACCGAGTTTCAGCAATTCGTTCCGCAATGCGGCAATGCGGTCTGTTTCCTTGATTTTTAACGTTTTGATTCCCGAAAAGCGGAAAGGAATGTTTTTCAAACACAAGGTAACCGCCATGGTTTGTGCAATATCGGGGACATTCAGAAAATCGAAAAGGAAACGGGAGGTCTGTTTGGGGTATTTTTTCAGCAGGGCGCCTTCCGGCAAATAGCAGGTCTCTACACCCAATTCATTGAATATCCGGGCAACAACGGCGTCACCCTGAATACTTTCTTCGGAAAGGTTTTTGAGCAGTATCTCCGCGTCGTCCGCCAGAGCGACTGTTTCGTACCAGTAGGAGGCGGCGCTCCAGTCCCGTTCGCAGGTAAACCCCGACGAACGGTACTGCTGCGGCGGCACGATGATTTTGCGGTCTTTCCATTCCGCCTTTACTCCGGCTTGCAGCATCAGGTTCAACGTCATCCTGATGTACGAGGAAGATACCGTATCGTCCGTAATATGCACGGTCAGCCCGTTCGGGAGGGTCGGGGCAATCATCAGCAGCGCCGAAATGAACTGGCTGCTGACGTTCCCGCTGATGCGTACCGAGCTGCCGGAAAGCGGTTTGCCGGAAGTCAGCACCGGCGGATAGCCTTTTTGTCCGGCGTATTGAATGTCTGCGCCCAATTGATTCAGGGCGTCCACCAGTTCGCTGATCGGTCTTTCTTTCATCCTGTCCGATCCGGTAACGATTTTCGCTTGCCCTGTAGCAGCAAAATATGCGGTGAGGAAACGCATCGAAGTCCCTGCATGTCCTATATCGACCGTTTCGGAAGGTGTTTGCAGTCCTTCTTCCAGCACGCGGGTGTCGTCGCTTCCGGACAGCCCGCGAATATCGAATTTGTCGCGGCTCAAGGCGCGAATCAGCAACAGGCGGTTGGAAATACTCTTGGACGAAGGGAGATCAATACTGCATCTCAAGGCATTTTTATGAAAACAAAGGCGGCGCGTCATTTGTTAAATTTATTTAATTAATATTTTGCTCTTGCAACTTTCATCTATTTGGAACATCTTTGCAAAGATATATATCTTGTTGGTTTTTACACAACATATTGTCCGGAAAAATATAAAAATGAAGAATATAGCAGTCATACCGACTTATAATGAGCGCGAAAATATCGAGCGGATGGTTCGCAAGGTTTTTTCGTTGCCCCGCGATTTCCACATACTGGTGGTGGATGATCATTCTCCCGACGGCACGGCGGACATTGTCCGCGATCTCCGGAGTGAATTTCCCGACAGGCTGTTTTTACTGGAACGGTCGGGGAAATTGGGTCTTGGGACGGCTTACATCAGCGGGTTCAAATGGGCGCTGGCAAACGGCTACGATTACATTTTCGAGATGGACGCCGATTTTTCCCACAATCCGGAAGACTTGCTGTTGCTGCATGACGCCTGCACGGTGGGGGGCGCCGACCTGTCTATCGGGTCGCGGTACGTCACAGGCGTGAATGTGGTCAACTGGCCCATGTCGCGGGTGCTGATGTCATACTGTGCCTCAAAATACGTGCGGTGGATCACCCGGATGAAAATATACGATACGACGGCGGGGTTCAAGTGCTATACCCGCGCCGTTCTCGAAACCATCCCGTTAGACCGGATACGCTTCAAAGGCTATGCCTTTCAGATAGAAATGAAATTTACCGCATGGAAGTACGGTTTCCGGCTGGTGGAAATTCCCATCATCTTTTGCGACCGCAAAGCCGGAACTTCCAAAATGAGCGGCGGTATTTTCAACGAGGCTTTCTGGGGCGTTTTTGTCATGAAATGGAAAAGTCTTTTCAGAAAATATCAAAAGCCCCGGTAACTATTGCATGTACACCGCTTCAAAACGGGCTAAGGGCGCCATTCTTGCCCTGTTCAGCGACAGTATTTTCCCGTCCGCGGACAAGGCGTAATTGTCCGCCATGTCAAAGACCTTGAACAGTTCCTTCTCCGTTTCCATGTGCAAACAGGCTTTTTGAGTGGCAACGACGCCGAAGAACCTGATCCGTCCCATTTCTCCGAGTTCATAGTTTCCCCGAAAGGAATTGCATCCGCCGTTTCCGTCCATTTGCAGGTTTTCCTCCCGAAACGTCAGGCGGGGTTCGTTTTGTTGCGACGCCTGCGTTACCGGACGACCGTTGAGTTCAATCAATCGCCAGTATTTACCGGTGATGGCGTTTTCGGCGCTCGCGGCGTCGCCCTGTGATTTTCCGCTCCGCGATGTGCTGTGGCAAGCGCCCGCACACAGAAGCGCCATACAAATACTTAATCGATATACTATTGTTTTCATGACAGTGAATATTACTTGTTTATAACAAATGAATCGCGTATCGGTTTATCTGTGCAGGGAATTAACGACGGTGAAGCCTATCAGCCGGTCATACCTCGACAAACGTCCCCGATGATATACATATATAATATAGTCATTTTCCGTATCGCTGAATGTTCCTTCCAGAAAAATATCGTCCATTACCGGATTTTTGAACGGAAGGAAGACATACTGATAGTTGTAGTAACCCTGTTTGAGCAGGATGCGGGCTTCATATTGCCTTTTATCCCGATCGTAAGCCATTACGTTGTCCGGCGCGCAGGCATAATTGCAGAAAGCTCCGGACACATACACCTGCCCGTTTTCAAAGCGCTGCGGCGTCTGCAAGGCAAAATGCACGTACACATAATCGGCGGCAACGTCATGCCGGGTGGTTTTTTCCGACTGTATGGAATATTTCCCGTTAAAATCTTCGTGAAACAGATAACGGCTCGTATTGCGGGGTTCATCGGGCTGGGGATAGAAGTGATACGCGGGCTGTTCAAACACAATGGCGTTCATACGGGTAGAAGTGTAGCGGGTACTTTTAATATCCAGCGGACGGTATTCGTTGCCGGCAGGGAACAATGCGGCTTTTTCCTGCCGGTAATCCAATTCGTTTTGCCTCACAAACAGCGGTTTGATACCTGTAAGCGCCGTATGCCACTGCCCGTTTTTGAGGACAGTCACTTGCACATCCTGATAGGCGTTCTCAATGGGATAATTGAGCGTATGCACAAGGAAATCAACCTGCTGCCATGCTTCCTGATACGCCGTTTGCCGCGCACGACCGGCTGTTGCCGTAACGGTCACTAACGATTCCGCTATACTGAAGCGCTTGCACATTACCGGGTGTTCTTCTTCTCCGTCCTCAAACACCATCACCACATAATTGCCCGACAATTTCAGCGCCACGTCCCTGTTTGGTATCTGGATGCGGTAGTGTACGTAAGGGATCAGCGTATTGAACGAATATTCGTAGTCGGTAAGGTAGTTCAGGGTGAACCCTTCCATATAATCGGCATGTACCAGCCGCGACTGTTTCCATCCGGCGTCGCAGTGAATGATGTTGTATGCGTAATTTTTAGCCGTCTGCGTCAATTCGTCGAACGACAACATCAATGGCTCTTCATCGTCCATCCGGATAACGGGATAAACCATCTCCCATTCCGGCTTGTGCCATCGCACGGTTTTTATCGTTTCGACAAAAACCGCATCGGGATAAATACCGTCGGGCGGCTCGTACTGCGCTTGCAAAGAGGCACAAAAACCGCTTGCGGTAATCAGTCCGAATACCTTATAAAACAGCGAACCCTTCATATCTCATGAAACCGAACATATACAAGGGGGGCAATCCGTTTTGTCCCCCTCTTCAATTTTTCCGCCTGTCTGCTTCAGGATAACGTATGCGTCTCAATGATCCCCTTTGCCAGATCAAGAATCGTGACGTCGTCCAGGGTAACAATCCCTCCGTCCGGACCTTGTTCCACATGTATTCCGACACTGTCTCCCGACTTGTAGTGCGAACCGCCAAAGTAGTTTCTGACAGTGTCTTCACTGATGCTCAGCTTGTCGGCAATATGCTTCATACTGCCGCTGGGTAACGCATCTTTTATCCTTCTAAGTTCATTAAACGTGATGTACAACATGATATTAAGATTTGGTTATAGGTTATAAAAACGACTTTAAATATACTGCTAAAAAACAATACCGCCATCATTTTTTTGTTAAAATTGCTTAATTTCTTTTCCGGGTTAGTGTAAAATAAAGAAAATGAATGATCTATAAAACCAAAAAAAATACATTTTTTTTTATTCGATGAATTAATATTTTAAGCCGCTATTCGTACCAAACAGTAATATGCCGGCAGAAAATGCACCCGCCCCTGATTTTTACGGGTCCGACTTTTTGTTTTCGGTATATTGCAGGCGATCCGCGAAACTCGGACGCAAGCCCGCGAGACCGGGGCAGCCGTCCGCGGGTAGCCATAAAAAAACCGCAACATGCAAAAACCATGTGACGGCATTATGTAACGCGCCGCGTATATATTACCTAACTTGCTGATCTACTTTCTATCGGATACGAGAAATGGCGTGATCGCCCATTTAGCGGGCGTCACCACCGTACCTGTCAAAAGATTTTTTGTATCTTTCGGCAGCGTTTCAGCGGATATGTGCGATAAAAAGTTCTTTTCGCATTTCTAAAGATTTTTTTCTTTTTTTGCTTGCGGGAGAGGAAATTCCGAACAAGCCTCATACGGAAAAGTCCCGCACCTTGCAGGGATATGCAGTCTCGAGCATGCCGATAATATGGTCGCCTTTATTTTTTGACATGCCTGAGTTGCTCCCTGCTTCGTGCCTCGCAGTTCGCAATGAGGTGATAATGTAATCATTATTTTTTGACGGTTCCTTAGTCCTTTTTTGCGCCGTTTTTTTCTTCCAGCATCTGTTTGTAATGTTCGTAGAGGAACATTTGGGACGACAACGGGGGACGGTCATTGCGTTTGTGTTTGTTATTCTGCTGACGATCAATGATGCGCGCCTTCACGTTGTCCTGCAGCTGCATCTCCACGATGAATTTCAGTTCTTTTTGTATATCGGCGTCATATACCGGAGTTGCCACCTCGATCCGTGCGTTGAGATTGCGCGACATCCAGTCTGCCGACGATATGAAATATTTTTCGTTGCCTCCGTTGCAGAAAATGAAAATGCGGGAATGTTCCAGATAACGACCTACGATGCTTACCGCTTCTATATTGTCGCTCAGCCCGTTCACTCCCGGAACAAGCGAGCAGATACCCCGCACCGCAATCTTGACGGAAACCCCTGCCTGACTTGCCTTGTAGAGTTTGTTGATGACGTCGACGTCCACCAGATTATTGATTTTTATCATGATCCATGCCTCTTGTCCGGCATTTGCCTGTTTGATTTCGTTGTCAATCATGTTGTATATTTTCCGGCGCATGAATTGCGGAGAAACCATTAAATGCTTGAATACAGGATATTTGAATGGATTTTCAAAATAATCGAAAAGTTTTTCCACTTCGCGTCCGATGTGTTGATTGGAAGTGAGCAGGGCTACGTCGGTGTATGCCATGGCGTTGCCTTCGTGAAAGTTACCCGTACCGACCACCGAGTAATATCTCATGCTGCGCCCTGTTTTTTTGGTGATGGAGGTCAGTTTGCTGTGAACTTTCAGTCCAGTGATGCCGAACAATACTTTTGCGCCGATTTCTTCCAGTTTTCTCGCCCAGTAAATATTGGAAAATTCGTCGAATCGCGCTTGCAGTTCAATCACCACAACGACTTCCTTCCCGTTTTGTACGGCATTGATCAATGCACTGATTACCCGTGAATTGTTGGCAACGCGGTACAGCGTGATTTTAATTTTCCCGACCTCCGGATCAATGGCTGCTTCGCGCAACAGGTTGATGTAGTCGGTGAATTTCTGGTAGGGGAAATGCAGCAGGATGTCTTTCTCGTCAATGGCTTTCAGGATACTGCTTCCGGTACGTATCTGCGGGTGATCCAGAGGAAGGGCAGGGAGGTATTCCAGATCCGTTCCGCCGACATTCGGAAAATTCATGAAATCCTTAAAATTATGATAACGCCCTCCCGGTATCAGGTTATTGTCGCTTAACTCGAGATGTCCCACCAGAAATTTCAACAAATCTTTCGGGATATTCCGGTCATACACAAATCGCATGGGCTGTCCGGTACGCCGGCGGTTCACGCTTCGCGATATTTTTTCCAGAAAACTCCTTGTCAGGTCATTGTCAATATCCAGTTCCGCATCGCGCGTTAATTTAATGGTATAGGTTTCGTATTTGTCGTATTTGAAAATGGCGAATACTTCCCTGATATTGAAACGGATAATGTCGTCGAGCAGAATGATGTACTGCTTGCCGCCGATAGCAGGCAATCGGATAAATCGAGGTAAAACGGTGGTGGGAATATCGACAATGGCATATTCCGTTTTATTGTTGGCGCCTGTGAGTTTGCATGCAAGATAAATAGCCCCGTCTTCCAAATAGGGCAACTTATCCACGTTGCTGCACATAATCGGCGAGATGGCTGAGAGTATCTTTTCGTGAAAATAGGCAGATACAAATTCTTGTTGCTCATCCGAAAGTTGTGTTTCGTCGATGATATAAATATTTTCCTGCTCCAGCTCTCTTACGATCTCAAGATATATGTGCTGTGATTTGGACTGCAACCGCATCACTTTGAACTGCACTTGTTGGATGAGCTTTTTAGGTTTCTCTCCCAGCATTTTTCGAGAATCCAGTTTCAGGTCGATCATTCTTTTGATGGTAGCTACGCGCACCTTGAAAAATTCGTCCATATTATTGGAAAAAATCCCAAGAAATTTGATCCGTTCCACTAATGGGACATCCGGATCGGATGCTTCCTGCAATACCCGTTCATTGAATGACAACCAACTTAATTCTCTGTTGATAAAAGCGTTTTCCATATATTACAACAACAAAATAATGGATGAATATGCTATCAAAGATAGGTAAAATTCGGATAAAAACGGAAGATTCCTACAAAATATTTGTCTTCTTGATACGAAAAAAACGATTGCACACAAAATTAACATAATTTGTAAGCGTGGAACATGTTTATTTTATGCACATTACATTAATAGAAAAAAAAATACAAAAAAATATTGCATAAACAGAAACTTTTATTTATTTTTGCACCCGTAAAACGAACAGGAATTTTACGGTAGCGTAAAATTTAGTGTAAGATAATTTTTTTTGATAGTTTTAAGTTATTTATAATTAAGTAGTTAGTTTCTGTGTTAGGAAGAGTGCCGTCGTGAAGATGCCACTCTTTTTTTTTGTGCCGAATAGGGATTCCGACGCAAGAAGAGCCTGAAGAAGAACGTCGGACGGGACGATTGGACGGCAATGAGCAAAAAAAAAATTCGATTTTGTCGGATATTTTGGAGACAGTGCAAACGCATCTCAAATGACGGTGATTTCATTTGACTTTTCCCCTTCTTTTATGGTGTGCCGGTCAATAATCATAGGCTGTGTTTTACAGGAATGTAGATGCTATGTCATTCCGCCATGACGCCGACTGCTGTATAATTTACTTACAAACAATCACTTGCGAACTCATGTTGCGCGGGAAAGGAGGATGAGTTCCTGCGGCTTCGGAGGGAAAGACAGAGGATTGAAATACGTCGGGGGGATAGGCGATATCCGTCAGATAAAGTCCTTGCGGAGGGACGGATGTTCCTGCTGCGTTCCGGTCGCGCGCCTCAATGATGCGCCGTATGTCGCCCGGAAGCCGTTTGCCGTAACCTATCTCAATCATCGTCCCTGCGATAGCGCGCACCATGTTGCGCAAAAAACGGTTGGCTGTGATCACAAAGCATAATTCGCGTATTTCGGGTTCGTCCGTCCAATACGCCTGCTCAATCCGGCACAGGTTGGTTGCCGCGTTGCCGTGAAGTTTGCTGAAACTGGTAAAATCGGTATATTCGGGAAGTATTTTTGCCGCTTCGTTCATTTTCTCCACGTCCAGCGGACGGTACAGGTGATAAGCCATATCGGCGGTAAACGGGTTTTTCCCGGTAGCAATACGGTAATGATACGTCCGCCGGAGGGCGTCGAAACGGGCATGCGCCCCGGCGGCAACAGACGTTATGCGATAAACGGCTATTTCCCTTTGCGCCACGCGGTTGATCTTTTCTACCAGACGACTGTCGGTGTGCAAATCGTTCCGCACGGAGTCGAAATGCGCCACAAAATAAGACGCATGTACGCCCGTATCGGTACGTCCGGAACCGGTTAGCCTGACAGGTTCGCGTAACAGCAGCCTCAATACGCGCTCCAGTTCTTCCTGTACCGTCAAGGCATTGGGTTGCAATTGCCACCCGCAAAAGGGAGTACCTTTATAAGCCAGTTCAATAAAATAGCGGTACAACCCTATTCCAAAAACAGTTCGATTACGGGAACATCCACATTGGGACGCTCTACGGGCAGGCTGAGGATAACGTCGTCTTCCCTCGAGTTCTCGGTAGTGTGACTTCCTGCCTGCGTTTGGGTGTGGAACCTGATCTCCGAACCGTCGTTCAACAACTGCGCATATTTGAACCTGCCCTCATAACCGGGAAGATGCAGCGACTTGAAGGGCCATTCGAGCACATGGACATACAACCTTTTGGCGGAAGGATTATAGGTTAACAAACAGTTCTGCGGCACTTTGAAGTTGTCCGGCGCTTGTGTACATCCGTATATCGAGCGGTGGTGGTAATACATCCATTTGCCTATTCCCGCGAGACGCTCGTTGGCGCGGTCGTCGAACACCCCGCGCGCGGTGGGTCCTACATTGAGCAGCAGATTGCCGCCCTTGGAGGTTATTTCAATGAGCATCACCACCAGTTGGTGTACGCTTTTCCACGTGTATTCGTCACGGTAATATCCCCACGATCCGGAGAATGTCTGGCAGGTTTCCCACGGAACGCGCTGCCCGCGAACCACAGGCCATTCCTGAGGCATGAACTGTTCGGGGGTAACAAAATCCCATCCCCAGTCCGTGTGATCGAGGTCCAGACGGTTATCCACAAGGATATTGGGTTGCAGTTGCCTGATCAGTTTCAGCAGTCCCTCCGAATCCCACTCCTGATGACCTTTGCCGTTTTCGCCCGGATAGGAAAAATCGAGGAACAACTCGTCGATAGCGCCGAATTGCGTGAGCAGCTCGGTTAGCTGGTTTTTCATGTATTGCCGGTATGTTTTCAGGTCGCGCCGTTCATTGGCGGTTTTCCGCGCTTCCGGGTCGGACGGTCCGTTGGGATGCAGCCGGTCGTAGGGAAAATCGGGATGATGCCAGTCTATCAGCGAATAATAAAACCCTATGCGCAGTCCTTCGCTGCGAAAGGCGTCCACCAGCGGCTTGATCAGGTCTTTCCCGTAAGGAGTATTGGTGACCTTGAAATCGGTGTATTTGCTGTCCCACAGGCAAAACCCGTCATGATGCTTGGTGGTAACCACTACATATTTCATTCCGGCAGCTTTTGCTTTGGCTGCCCATTCTTTCGGATCGTACAGATCCGGGTCAAAACGTTCAAAATAACGCTGGTATGCTTCGTCGGAGATTTTTTCATTCCGTTTTACCCATTCATGGCGTGCGGGAAGCGCATAAATGCCCCAGTGGATGAACATGCCGAAACGGTCGTGCGTCCACCATGCCATGCGCTGCTCTTTCCGGTCGCGCGTTTCCTTTGCCCACGCAGGCGTATCCTGAGCCGACACGGTGAAACAACTCGCTTTCGCAACAAATAATAACGACAATAATAAGCCTGTCTTTTTCATATTTATATATTGATTTAAGAAATTACATAACTATTGCAGCCACTGCAATGCCTCTTCCCTTTCGGCAACAATGTGAAAGGACAAATGCAGGTGTAATACTTCAAAGAGGTGGAGCGCCGACGCCGATATATTGCAGAAGACCAGTTTCCCGTTGCTTTTTTCAGCCTCCTTGGAGATGGACAGGAGGGTGGCAAACCCCGAACTGTCAAGAAAATGGACGCCTTTCATATTGATCAGCACTTTCGCGCCCTGCTGTTCTTCAAACAACTTTAGAATGGGCGGTTTTACGGAATCGCTCACAAAGATATTCAGTTGCTGCATCTCATCGAATGTTACCTCAAATACTTCTCCTACCCGGTTAATTTTTACCATATCATTCCGAAATTTATGTGATTACGCTAAAGACGCCAAACAATTTTCCAGTTCCTCCCTTGTCCTGTCGGTTAACGAATTAAACCGGGCAATGGATTCCCTGCATTTTTCGGGATGCGTCGCTTCTTTTGCCAAAACTTCCAGTTCAATCATTTCGTTCGCCATCAACTCAATCCCCATCACGAGAGCCGATGATTTCATTTTATGCGCCAAACGACTTAATTCCAACCATTCACCCTTTACCAGCAACGAGTCGAACTCCACCTGCGTTTCGGCAAGCTGTGCAAGAAACAGTTCAATCATCTCCTTCATTATCTCATTGTTGTTTCCTGTCATCTGTTGCAAATACTTCAGATCTGTTACCATATCACACAACAAAATTAAATGCCGTAAAAGTATAATGTTTTTATGAGAAAAAAAACTATTTTTGCATGTTTTTTTAATTTACATCTCGCAAATGAAAAATTATTTTTTAACGCTCCTGTCGCGTACTGTTCCGACAGGAGCAGCGAAGGTGCGGAACAGTCACCGCAAAACCGACTGAGGGCGCATGAAGGGAATCGTCATTTTTGCATCCGGTTCGGGATCGAACGTGCAAAGGATCGCCGAATATTTTTCGACCGGAGATACCCTCCGCATACTTGGAATATACTGCAACCGTGCGGACGCCCGCGTACTGGAACGGGCGAAAAACCTGCATATTCCCGCCCTCGTGTTCGGGAAGGACGAATTTTATCATTCGGACGAAATTCTTGATCGTCTGAAAGCGCTGGCGCCGGATTTGATCGTCCTCGCCGGATTTCTCTGGAAAGTGCCTGAAAAAATCATCCGGGCGTTTCCGCAAAGGATTATCAATATTCATCCGGCGCTGCTTCCGCTGTACGGCGGAAAGGGGATGTACGGCGAACATGTTCACCGCGCCGTGATTGCAAACGGCGAAAAACAGTCGGGAATATCCATTCACTACGTCGATGAAAACTACGACCGGGGCGCGCTCATCATGCAGGAAAAGTGCGAAGTGCTGCCCGGAGATACGCCCGAAACGCTCGCCGAACGAATCCATCAGCTGGAACACGCGCATTTTCCCGCAACGATAGAGCAGGTGCTGCTGCAACAGCGGAACACGGCTTGCGACGGGTTAAGGGATGCAAAATAAATAATGTATAATGAGAGCATCATATTGACGTCCCTGCGGGTGGGGTGTAAAAAAGATGCTATTTCGATAAAAACAGCTGCGTTCCAAAATTTCCCGGAGGGAATAAATATCAATAGATATACTGCACTCGGTTATAGTCTTGTATTTTTTAGCCTGTCGTACCCCGCATTTCATACGGGGTTATCAAAGGGTAACGCCTACGGCGTTTTACGTCTATGCCGGACTGTGCACAACCCCGACAGGGGTTGCCTTTTGATAACCCCGTACAAGCGAAGCGCAGTGCGGGGTACGAAAACTCAAAACTCAACCGAATGCAGTATAATACGATTACCTTCGGTGAGAAAAGTTGCCGATTTAAAAGAACGCCGCAGGTGTTCCACCCGCTACGGGGTTGGGAGATGGTGGCTAATGCCGGTTTCTATTGATATGCAAGTCCTGCGGACTGGAAGTTTTGAAAATTCAGATCCCGTCTTTTTTACACCCCACCCTGCAGGTAGGGTGTGCAAAAGATTTATCAAAAATAGAAGGAAAAATATTTCTCTTTGCGCTATAAATTTATGTCAATAAGAATATTATGACGTCTATCCTGATTGAAAAATCGGGCTTAACAGCCAAAAGGAACAGTAAATCGGGACAATTTTTACTTGCAAATCTCGAATTTTTCATATACGTTTGCAGCAACATCAATGTACGCCTTGCATGAAAAAAGTTTTGATTGTCGATAGAGACGGGACGCTTGTGGTAGAGCCGCCGGATGATTATCAGCTGGACAGTTTGGAAAAGCTGGAGTTTTATCCCAAAGTATTCCGCAATTTGTATTTTATCCGGAAACACCTTGATTTTGAACTGGTGATGGCAACCAATCAGGATGGGATGGGAACGGCGTCTTTCCCCGAAGAAACCTTTCTTCCGGCTCACCGCAGTATCATACGGGCTTTTGCCAATGAAGGGGTTGTTTTTGACGATGTACTGATCGACTGTTCCTTTCCCGAAGACAATGCCCCCACCCGCAAGCCGCGCACCGGCATGTTCGGCAAATACCTGACGCCGGAGTACGATCTGGCGTCTTCGATAGTGATCGGTGACAGGTTGACCGACGTAGAGCTGGCTAAAAACCTGCAATGCAAGGCAATCCTGCTCAATGACGAGCATCTTCTCGACGGGCGTCCCGACTTGCAGGCAACGTGCATGCTGGCTACCACCGACTGGGATAAGGTGGCGGAAATCCTTTTTGCGAAGGAACGCCGCGCCACAGTACGCCGCACCACGAAGGAAACGGACGTTTGCGTGGAACTGAACCTTGACGGGAACGGCAAATGCGATATCCGCACGGGATTGAAGTTCTTCGATCACATGCTTGAACAGATCGGGAAACATTCGGGCATGGATTTGACCGTTCGCACGCACGGTGATCTGGAGGTGGACGAACATCATACCGTAGAAGATACCGCCATTGCATTGGGCGAAGCGCTGTATGCCGCGCTGGGCAGCAAACGCGGCATGGAACGTTACGGGTTTTGCCTCCCGATGGACGATTGCCTGTGTACCGTAGCGCTCGATTTCGGAGGGCGTCCGTGGTTGGTGTGGGAAGCGGAATACCGGCGCGAAAAAATCGGAGATGTGCCCACGGAGATGTTTTTGCATTTTTTCAAGTCTCTCAGCGACGCCGCGCGGATGAATCTCCACATCAAAGCGGAAGGACAAAACGAACACCACAAGATAGAAGGTACTTTCAAGGCGTTGGCGCGGGCGTTGAAAATGTCCGTCCGGCGGGACATATACCATTTTGAACTGCCCAGCACAAAAGGAACGCTGTAACCATAGACGGCAGGACATGAAAAAAATGATTTTGTTGTATATATTGCTGTTTCCCGCATGGTTGAGAGCGCAACCGCCGGCGGAAATGAAAACCCTGCTCGGCGAAGACGCCCATATCAGCGCCTTCGGGAGTATTCGCGGAGGCGTCATGCCCTTTGTCGGATCTTACAGGGGACATGCGGGCGGGGATTTGGCGCTGGTACTGAACAACTTTTTTTTCGGAGGATACGGAAGCAGAAGTATCGAATTTCATTCGCTGGATCACAGGGATGACAATTATTATGAAGACAAGCAACTCGGATTATCCCACGGCGGCATATTTACGGGCGTCTCCTTTTTATCCAGGCGGATGGTGCAATATTCCGTTACGACAGACGTCGGATGGGGATATTTGCTGCTGCGCGACAACACCACCAGGGAAATACTCTCGCGCGACAGGATCAATCTCATCGCTCCCGCGTTGCAGTTGAAACTGAACGTGACGCCGTTCGTGCAATTATGTTTCGGCGTTGCGTATCAATATTTGTTCGGCGTTGATTTCCATTACATGGAAAACGTCAATTTTCAGGGATTTGCATCATCACTGTCCGTGCGTTTCGGATGGTTTTAAATAAATTTCATCATCATGTTTTCTTCAAAAGATATCATACAATTGTCTTCCAAAGGGATTAGCCTTCAGGAAGCGGAAAGACAGCTGAATTGTTTCCAAACGGGTTTCCCGTACCTTCAAATAGACCGGGCGGCTACCGCGGGCGATGGGGTCGGAAGGCTGTCCGGCGAGGCGGCAAGGTCATTCGAGCGGCTTTTTGAGCAAAAGTCGGCAAACGGGAAAATGATAAAATTTGTACCCGCATCGGGCGCTGCTACCCGCATGTTCAAAGACCTGTACGAATTTATATCCTCTTCCGGCAGCAAAGAGAGCGCCTCCGTAAAGGAAGTATTCGACCGGTTGACCGACTTTGCCTTCTACGAAGCCCTGCAACCCGTGTTGAAACTGCAGGGCATCGACATTTCCCAAAAACGGCGGATTGCGGAAGCCATACTGTTTCCAAGCGGTTTGAATTACGGCAACCTCCCGAAAGGTCTGCTGCTTTTCCACCGCTACCCTGACGGCGCTCGCACGGCAATGGAGGAACATTTGGCGGAAGGCGCGGAATATGCACGCAACGCGGATCAAACGGTACATGTGCATTTCACGGTTTCAGCGGAACACCAGCCCGGATTTGAAGCGCTTGTGAAGGAAAAATCCGGAAAATATGCCGAAAAGTTCGGGGTGACCTATCACATCGGCTTTTCGCAACAAAAATCCTCAACGGATACCATCGCCGTCGACCGGAACAACTGCCCCATGCGCGACAGCGCCGGCAACCTGCTGTTCCGCCCGGGAGGACACGGCGCGCTGCTCGAAAACCTCAACGAGCTGGAGACGGATATTATCCATATCAAAAACATCGACAATGTAGTTCCCGACCGGTTGAAATCCGCCACCATTACCGGGAAAAAAGTTTTGGCAGGGCTGCTGATACATCTCCGGGACGCCGTTTACGGGTACATTCGCCGGATACGGAACGGGGAAGCCGACAGGGAGTTGCTTGATGAAATCCTGTCGTTCCTTCGCGGAGAACTTTCTTTCCTGCCGCCTGCCGGTATATGCGAAGGATCGTCCGAAAAGCGGAAGGAATACTTTTTGCGAATACTCAACCGTCCCATACGGGTATGCGGCATGGTGAAGAACGAAGGAGAACCGGGAGGCGGTCCGTTTTGGGTGCGGAACGCCGACGGATCGGTATCCCTGCAAATTGCCGAGTCATCGCAGATCAACATGAACGATCCTCAGCAAAAGGCAATAGCCGCCCAAGCCACGCATTTCAATCCCGTAGATCTGGTGTGCGCGGTCAATGATGCGGACGGAAAGCATTTCGACCTGCTCCGTTACCGAGACCCCGATACCGGTTTTATTTCCGTGAAATCCAAAGACGGCGTTGAACTGAAAGCGCAGGAACTGCCGGGGTTATGGAACGGCGCTATGGCGCAATGGAATA
Source organism: Bacteroidales bacterium (assembly GCA_031273395.1). Lineage (GTDB taxonomy): Bacteria > Bacteroidota > Bacteroidia > Bacteroidales > UBA4181 > JAIRLS01. The sequence continues at coordinate 16,536 of JAISRX010000302.1, forward strand.
CCGTATTTGTGGAAGTGCCGGTCGAAACCTTCAACCCGGTAAAAACCGTCAATGACTGGTTGCGTCCGCAACATCGGTAAGCAAAATTCCATTTTGCATTTTCACAATAAAAAAACTTTGATTACTTTTGTCCGCATAAATCAGGATAACGAAATAATTATTTCATATAAAAATATTCAGTTGAAATGGCAAAACCGACTTTATTAGTCTTGGCGGCAGGCATGGGAAGCCGTTACGGAGGATTGAAACAGATCGACGGCTTGGGTCCCAACGAAGAAACCATCATAGATTATTCCATCTATGACGCCGTACAGGCAGGTTTCGGCAAAGTGGTAATGGTGATCCGCAAAAGCATTGAAGACGACTTCAAGCAAGTGTTTTACCGGAAATACAGCGGTAAAATAAATATCGAATATGTGCTTCAGGAGATTGAGAATGTTCCGGAAGGGGCTGCTTATCATCCCGACCGTGTGAAACCGTGGGGAACGGCGCATGCTGTTTTGATGGCTGCCGACGCCGTCAAGGAGCCGTTCTGCGTGATCAACGGGGACGATTTCTACGGTGCGGACGCCTTCAGGCAAATGGCTTCATTCCTGACGCAACAGAAAAATGAAGATACCGCCTATTGCATGGTGGGCTATCAGCTGGCGCGCACTTTGTCCGACTATGGTTTTGTGTCGCGGGGCATTTGCAAAACCGACGAAAACGATCTTTTGCTGGAAGTTACCGAATGTACCCAGATCAAACGCATCGGCAGTGTAATCTGTTACAAGGATGCACAGGAAGTCAACCACCCGCTGCCCGACAAGCAAATCGTGTCCATGAATTTCTGGGGATTTACGCCTGCATATTTCAAAGACCTGAAAGAATCTTTCGGGAAATTCATCCGGCAAAACGGCAATAACCTGAAGGCGGAATTGTATATCCCTACCGTACTCAGCGAACTGATCAGGGAAAAGAAGGCAAGCGTCAAAGTGTTGAGCAGCACAGCCGAATGGTTTGGCGTCACCTACAAGGAAGACCGTTCGTATGTGGTTGACCGGCTGAAAACCTTAACAACAAGGGGCATTTATCCAAGCCCTCTCTGGAATAATTAGGGATATTGCCGCGCCTTGGGTAGCCACGACAGGCATGTCAGCAATAAACAATACGATATATCGCCTTGGCAGCCTCGGATATACCCTCCGCAAGCAACCTCATTCAATGCTCACATATTTGTCTGTAGAATTGCTGTCCGAAGATGTAAAAAATCGTTCGGCAACTGTTGCTGCGGCGCCCTGTCATCAGGTGTTCGCGTGCTTCAAACCCGAGTTCCGGTTAAGAAATTTCCGTATGTGCGGCTTTTTATTGCACTCATGCTTGTGGAGGCGGTTGTACGGAGGAGACAGGGAAGCGCTCCGATACGAAGATCAGCCCCAACACTCCGGACAGACTTTTGTTAAGCGCGAAGATCAGCCCCAACACTCCGGACAGTCTTTCGCTGCAAGCGAAGATCAGCCCCGGCACTCCGGACATACTTTCGCTGCAAGCGAAGATCATCCCCGGCACTCCGGACATACTTTCGCTGCAAGCGAAGATCAGCCCCAACACTCCGGACATACTTTCGCTGCAAGCGGAGATCAGCCCCAGCACTCCGGACATACTTTCGCTGCAAGCGAAGATCAGCCCCAACACTCTGGACATACTTTCGCTGCAAGCGAAGATCAGCCGCTGCACAGCGACAAACTTTTGCAACGCGCGAAGATCAGCCGCTACACAGCGGCAAACTTTTGCAACGCGTGAAGATCAGCCGCTACACAGCGGCAAACTTTTGCAACGCGTGAAGATCAGCCGCTACACAGCGGCAAACTTTTGCAACGCGCGAAGATCAGCCGCTACACAGCGGCAAACTTTTGTTAAGCGCGAAGATCAGCCGCTACACAGCGGCAAACTTTTGCAACGCGCGAAGATCAGCCGCTACACAGCGGCAAACTTTTGTTAAGTGCGAAGATCAGCCGCTTTCCCACTTGCACGGCTCTGCTCTGCACAATTTCAAGCTGAAAAATACGCCGTTTCGATACGAAAATAAATTGACTTAAACTCTATTGTAAATTCGGAACTCCTGACCCGGCACAGACCGATTGCCGCGATTTTGAAGCGGAGGATTAAAGCAGTAGCCGAATAGCGTGTTTGTGACAGATGGACGGGATGCATCACGTTTCGGATAGCCCCGTTGCTTCGTTGATTAGCCAAAGGGGATAGTGTTATGACAAGTTGATTATTTAGATAATCGGGCAAAATGTACCTGAAAAATTCACAGTACCTCAAAAAAAGATTTAGCCGACGGACGGAAGCAAATCTTTTTTGAAACGCCGGCAAGCGGGTAACCGGATTTGAATCATCTCCAACCGCGCTTCGGTTATCCCCCCAATCGCCATGCTTCATTGTGGGGCAGTCGGTTAAGTCCTTATTTTCATAGAACAACTGAACTGACTTCTTGATTTTTAATTGTTATTCGGAATTTTATCCTTACTTTTGCTGCATAAAAGTAATGAATTACATGCAGAAGTATTCGGTAAATCAGCAACTCATAGAAACCGTTTTAGCTTGGGTGAATGCAGGAGAGATCGCTATTCCGGAAATCCAGCGACCGTTTGTGTGGGACGGTTCTAAGGTGCGGGACTTGATGGACAGCCTGTATCAGGGCTATCCGGTAGGGTATCTTATCGCATGGAAGAATCCCAATGTGCGGCTGAAAGACGGGAGTGTCAGCGATAGAAATACGCAATTATCAGGAGTTTTTGAGACTGGGGAGAAAGTTGATGGCGGAGAAGATAAGGGGGTATTATGAGGGATTGTGATGAGAACCGAAAATTTATTTGTAACTTTGCAAAAAAAATTATATGCAGGCATTATTTGAAGATAATATCATAGATACTGCGTTTTCTCCATTGAAAAAAGGGGAGAGCGGCGTGTTATCGACAAATAACTATGAAGCTGTTACCAAAGATTTTTCTCCTGAAATCATTTTTGCATTGGAAACAGCAAAAGCCAAGTTCAATGCAGACGCTGTTTATTTTCGATATTTTTCTGATGAACGGGCAGCTATTCCGCAACTATATCTATTTGATTACCGTGAAAAAAAACTAACCAAAGGGGACAGGCAACGGA
>JAISRX010000125.1 GCA_031273395.1 Bacteroidales bacterium
CTGTACACGACGGGTAAGATTACAATCCCGGATGACGCATTTATGTCAATAAATGATCCGTTTATTGATAGACAACTCCTTAGTTCCGGGCGCAACTGAATGTTAGTTCCGGGCGCAACTAAATGTTAGTTCCGAGCGCAACTAAGTGTTAGTTCCGAGCGCAACTAAATGTTAGTTCCGAGCGCAACTAAGCGTTAGTTACGAGCGCAACTAAGTGTTAGTTCCGGGCGCAACTAAATGTTAGTTCCGAGCGTAACCAAGCGTTAGTTCCGGGTGCAACGTAGGAACGAAATATGAATAAATGTATCGTTTATTTTTGTACAATGCCTTACCTGAAAACGCCCGTCATTTTTTATCATTGTAAATTCGGTGTGGTTGTCCTGTCCCTGATTTCGGGCATGTATGTTTTGTGCACGATTGCCCCCCGGCATGTTTCCTTACCGAACAGACGGATACATCCACTCCGTATATGGTATTCAAAACCTCTTCCGCCATCACATCGCCGCAATAGCCGTGTTTCCATATTCCGCCGTCATGAACGATGAGCGCGTCGGCGTCGCACATGAATACGTGGTCGGGCGAATGGGTCGCCATCAGGACGCCCAGTTCGCTGCTTTTAAAGTCGTTGATCCGGTTGATGAGTTTGATCTGATTGCCGAAATCGAGGTTTGAGGCAGGCTCGTCCATGATAAGGAAGAGGGGTTGCTGCGCCAAAGCTCGCGCCACAATGACAAGTTGCTGTTCTCCTCCGCTCAGCCGGGTAAAAATGCGGTCTTTGAGATGCCCTATTTGCAGGCGTTCCATACATTCTTCCGCGATGAGTCGATCTTTTTTTCCGGGCGAAGCGAAACGGGAGAGATGGGCGGTACGTCCGAAAAGCACCACCTCCGACACGGTGTAGGGGAAAGGGACGGCATGTGCCTGAGGGACGTAGCCCACCATGCGGGCAAACATGCGCCGGCTCCATTTGTCCGTGCGTTTGCCGTCGAGGAGTATTTCGCCGGAAAGCAGGGGAAGTATGCCCAGCAGCGATTTGAACAGGGTGGTTTTACCCGATCCGTTGCGTCCCAGCACGCAGGTGACCTGTCCCGTTTTCAGTTCGAAACAGACGTTTTTCAGCACTGCCGTTTTTCCGTAGCCCAGCGTGGCGTTTTTTGCTTCAAGTGTCATGCCACTCATCTTTTCCATTCTCCATCATTTATTGCCATGCCCTTTTGGATGATACTTTCAACAGCGCCAGAAAGACGGGTGCGCCCACCAGCGCGGTAATAATGCCGAGCGGGATTTCCAGGGAGGAGATCGACCGGGCAAGGTCGTCCACCAGCAGCATGAACGTACTGCCGATCAGGAACGACGCGGGCAGGAGGATTTTGTGGTTCGGACCTGTGATGAACCGTGCAAAGTGGGGAACAATCAGTCCCACCCATCCTATCATTCCGGTGATGCAGACCACGGAAGCCGTCAGCAGCGACGTGCAGCAGATTATCACTGTCCGCAGCCGCGCGGTATTCACCCCCAGCGTTTTTGCCTCTTCCTCGCCGAAGGAAAGCACGTTCAGCTTCCATGAGGAGAGAAACAGCGGCACGATGGCAATCAGCGTCACCGGCAGCGCCAGCCTGACGTCGCTCATGCTCACACCCGACAGGCTGCCCATCAGCCAGAAGGTGATGTCGGGCAACTTGAAATCGCTGTCGGCGATGTACTTCATCAGCGAAATGAGCGCGGAAAAAAGCGAAGCGACAATCATGCCGGAGAGTACCAGCATCAGTATCCTGTCGTGTCCGCTGCCGATGATCCGGCTGACGAACAGCGCCGTGCAGACCGCAAGTATTCCCGCGAGGAAAGCCGATACCTGTATCCACATCAGGCTCATGGAAAGCAGAATGGCGATTGCCGCGCCGAAGCCCGCTCCCGAACTGACCCCCAGTATGTCGGGACTGACCATCGGGTTGCGAAACAGCCCCTGACAGGCAGCGCCCGATACCGACAGAGCGCCACCGGCAAGTATGGCGCCGATGATCCGCGGCATCCGCACTTCGGTAATCACCACCGGAACGTTCTCGTCAAGGAAAGTCCCCGAAAAGACATACCGCAGGATGTCGAAAATACCGATACTGTAGCGTCCCACGGAAAAGGACGCCAGTGCGGTTGCCGTCAGGATGACCAGCAGCAACACAAGTATTGCCGCTTCGGACGGGACGCTGTTTGTTTTATGTTTTGCCATTCGCTTGGGGTATGGACATACCGGCAGGCAATAATCGAGCCGGAATACTGTCCTGATTGCAGCAGGCGGGATACGGATGTTCCCTTGCCGGAAAAGTTACAAAAATGTAACAGATTACGGGCATATCCTTCAAAAATGTAACTTTTGAAGGCGCACGCGCAGGCATGTTTCCGCATTGTCTGCCGGCAGTCTTCATGTTCCCATCAAATTCAGCCAGCTCAGCAGGATCATTGCCAGAATGAACAGCAGCCCGTAGAGAATGTACCACTGCAAACGCCCGTCCTGCAGGTGCAGCGGGATAGATGAGAAACGCTTCAGCAGCTTTCCCGCGGGACGGAAAATCATCGTTTCCACCCAGTCGCCGTATGAGTAGGCATAGCGCGCCGTTTCGGGAAATATCCTGTTTTTGGCGATGCGGTAATACTTTTTGCGGACGGGCAGCAGCGAACCGAACAGTTTGCCTGCCGGTTTGGTGAAGGCGCTCGCCGTATATTGGGTGCGCGCGCCTGTGTAAGGACTTCCGCAAGCCCACGTATCGCCTTCCCTTTCGGGAAGACGGCGCGCCGCCATGTTGCGCAGCGCGCGCACCCCCAGCACAAGGGCGACGAACATCACCGCCGCCAGACTGACTTTCTGCAACAGCGCAGCAAATCCCGGCATCTCCGGCGACGGATTCCGGATGTAGAAAACGGATGAAACGACCTCCGACGCCACGCCGAACACGGCAAGGGGGATCAGTGCCACCAGTACCGCAAGGGCTGCCAGCAGGTACTGCGGAAGGAGCATCGCCGCAGAGGGTTCTTCCACGCCGTCGGGAGGAAGGGCGGCGCGCGGCGTGCCGAGAAAAATGGCGCCGAAGGCTTTCGTAAAGGTCATTACCGACACGCCGCCGATAAAGGCAATGACGGCTATGCCCGTCACGATGATGATGCTTTCGGTGATCCCCGGCAGCATGACGCCCCTGATGAAGCCCGAAAAGAGAACAAATTCGGAGAGAAATCCGTTGAGCGGCGGCAGTCCGGCAATGGCGAGTGAACCGGCGAGGAACAGCGTTGCCGTTTTCGGCATCATTTTGAACAGTCCGCCCATTCTGTCCATGTTGCGCGTATGCGCGGAGCGGTAAACCGCGCCGGCGGCAAGGAAAAGCAGCGACTTGGACAGGGCGTGGTTCAGTGCATGGAACAGCGCGCCGCCGTAGCCTGCCAGCATCAGGAAGCCATTACCGGCGTGCTGCCCGACGACGCCCAGCCCGATACCCGTCAGTATCAGTCCCACGTTTTCGACGGTGCAGTACGCAAGCAGCCGCTTGACGTCCCGCTGAACGCAGGCATGCAAAATACCGTACACGCCGGTGATCATGCCGGCGATCATCAACGTGTTTCCGATCTGCAGCAAATCGGTCTGCAGATGGCTCACGATGCGAAAAATACCGTAGATGCCCATTTTTACAATCACTCCCGACATGATACCCGACACGTGCGAGGGAGCAGCCGGATGGGCGTGCGGCAGCCACGTGTGCAACGGGACGACGCCCGCCTTGAAACCGAACCCGGCGAAAAACAGCAGGAACAGCGGAATGTTTCCGTGCGAGGAAAAATAGTCGCCGATCCGTGAAAATTCAAATCCGCCTTCGCTTTGATAGACCGTCAGGAAGGCAATAGTCAGGCAGATGACGGAAATGTGCATCTGCACCAGGTAATTCAGTCCCGCGCGCAGGACGCTGCGTTGCTGGTTGTCGAAGATGACCGCCAGAAACGACGACAGCGACATGATTTCCCATGCGAACAGGAAAGCCAGCCCGCTTTGCACCATGCACACCATGATCATCGACAGGTGCATCCACACCAGCATCACGCGGTGAAGACTCAGGTTTGCCGACGGCGCATACCCGCGCAGGTAGCCCCGCGAATACCATATTCCGGGAACGGCAATCAGGTTGATCATCATGATAAACCATGCAGACAGCGGATCGACGGCAAGGAGAACTTCACCCCAGACGGTTTCCGTGGAAAGCGTCTGGCTGACCTCCCTGCCTGCCAGCGCGGCGATGGACATTGCCGAAGAAAGGACGGCAATCCACAGCGAGGCTCCCAGCGCCGCATGTCCCTTCCTTTTGTCGGGAACAAACGGAACTGCCAGCAGCACAAGAAATGCCGCAACAATGAAAACTACCGGAAAATTCAATTTATTATAATATGTAATCCGCCGCAAAGATAAACAGGAGAATTGAAAATGGAAAACGGAAAATGGAAAATTCCGCTTTTTCAGGCTAATTCTTTTTTTCAGGCGCTGTTGATTTCGTCAAATATGGGTTCATGTCCCGTCAGGGGGGAGGGCAGGGGTAGGGGTGGGGCTTGTACCCGCCCTTGTGTCGTTTTCATGGAGGGCAGACGCAAGCCCTGCCCCTGCGGTCGCGGTAATGTAGAGACGCGGCGCACCACGTCTCTACAGCGATGCAGCAGTACAGGGTGCGCTATCGGAATTGCCTCTCCCGCAACCCAAAGATTTTTTTTTGATTTTTTTTGCAGCATGAAAACAATTTTAAAAATTAATTGCTATTTTCGCCCTGTTGTTTTAAAATTTTTGCCTTGAGGTTCAAAGCAAAAAAACAGGACGTTGTTAAAAGCGGAAAATGAAGACTTTTTCTCAGATATTGTTTGCCGAAGCGTTGCCCGAAGATACAAAAAATCTTTCGATGGCTATGGTGTTTGCGCGCGCGTATGGCAATTTTTTTCAAAATTCATATAAAGCCGCAACATGTTTTTCAATATGTGCGGATTTTTATTGTACCCACGCTTGTGGAGGCGGCGGCACGGAGAAGACAGGGAACCCGTCCGGTACGAAAATCAACCCCGACACTCCGGACAGATTTTTGTTAAGCGCAAAAATCAGCCGCTGCACAGCGGCAAACTTTCGCTGCAAGCGAAGATCAGCCCCGACACTCCGGACAGACTTTCGCTACAAGCGAAGATCAGCCGCTGCACAGCGGCAAACTTTCGCTGCAAGCGAAGATCAGCCGCTACCCGGCGGCAAACTTTCGCTGCAAGCGAAGGTCAGCCGCTGCACAGCGACAGACTTTTGCAGCGCGCGGAGGTTTGCCACAGCGCTGTTCGGACGCACAATGGTGCGTCTCTGCCGGGTTCTACAGAATTTTACCGGGTTCTGCCGTTTTCTTTCGTACACCATTATAAATATGTTAAATTAAATACCAAATAAAATGAAAATAGATCATGCTGCGCCCCGTTTGTTGCCGAACTGAACGAATTGGCGAAGCATTACCATGCGCTGGTAGCGCAGCACGAAGAACGCAACTGCAAAAAAGGCGAATGAATGTAGGGACGGGGGACTTGCCCCCGCCCGAAAACAATGACGGGGACGGGGCGACCGTATCAGGGCAACCGTATCAGGGCAACCGTATCAGGGCGACCGCAAGGGTCGCCCCTACGCTGATCCTGTAAATCCTGACAGGGGTTTTGAACTCTGAAGCTCACGGTGAATAAAGTGTCGTCCCTGCTGTAGCTTGCACTACAGGATGCGGTATCCGTGTCCACGGGTTATACTGCGCTTCACCTCCGGCGATGCATGATGTTCTCCCTGACGGGAGATGAAACAACATTTGATGAAGTCAGTAGCGCCTCAAAAAAGGATGACCCATTTTTTCATCTGTTTATATCTTCAATTTCTTTTTCCTCACCCCCCTCTCCATGCCGGAGAGGGGGTGAGGAAGGTGCCGGCGCGCAAAAAAAAGGAAAATATTACCGCCTGCGTTTCTTTTCCAGATATTCCGCGGCGACGCACAACTGTGCGTACCACTCCGCTCCGTATTTCCGCAGCAGCGCTTCCCTGAGAAAGACATAGAGCGGCGTGCCGCGTTCCTTTCCGAGTTCCGGCGCGCCGGCGCATACGTCCCAGCGGTGGTAGTTCACCGCTTCAAAGTCGCTGTAGCGCGTAATGCGGACGGGATAGAGGTGACAGGAGATCGGCTTCGGGAAATCCGTTTCCCCCCTGCGGCAGGCTTTTTCGATGGCGCAAACGGTCATCCCGTTTTCGGAACAGGCGAATACGCACTCCTCCGTGCCTGTGAGCGGGGTTACCCTGTCGCCGTCGCGGTCGATGACAAAAACGCCTTCCCTTTCCACCACCTCGACGCCTTCCGGGGTCATGCAGGCTTTCACCTTCGGGTAGATGCTTTCCAGAACGGGTATTTCGCCGTCTTCCAGCGGCGCTCCCGCTTCCCCCTGCACGCAGCACATCCCCCTGCACGCGGGGAGGCTGCATGCGAAGCGTTTTTCAAGAACGTCGAGGGAAACAATGGCGTTGCCGATGTGTATCATGGCGGGAGGCTACAGGGAATAGATGCTTTTCACCGGCAGCGGCTCAAACGCCAGCGCACAGCGCGAGGGGATGTACACCTTCAGGTAGGTGTTTTCCATGGGGCGGTCGGCAAGGATGCTTTCGGAGAAATATTCCATTTCGTCGTCGACCAGCCCGAAGCCGTGGAAGCGCAGGGCGTCGGTGTTCAGCGCGATCCGGAACTTCCCTCTTCCGGTGGGGATGCCGTAGTCGGTGAAGGACTGTTCGGGGTGGAAATTGAATACGAAGATCATCCCGTTCCGCCGGAAGGCAAGTATCTGGCGTGGCTGGTCGTCCAGCAGCAGTTCGGCGGGATGGTCGAAAAAATGTTCGCGCTTTGCCAGCGCCAGCATCTCCCTGTCGAACTCGGCAAGGAAGCGGAATTTGAGGTCGGGGTTGAACAGCAGGCTCCACTGCCGGCGTGCGTGCCGGTACGACCAGTTGTTCCCCTCGCGCGGGAAATCAATCCATTCGGGATGCCCGAATTCGTTTCCCATGAAGCACAGGTAGCCGTTTCCCGCGGTGGCAATGGTGACCAGCCTGATCATCTTGTGCAGGGCTATTGCCCGATCTACCGTGGGGGTGTTGTCCGCAACGCCCATGCCGGTGTATATTTCCCTGTCGAGCAGGCGGAAGAATACGGTTTTGTCGCCCACCAGCGCCTGATCGTGCGATTCTACGTAGGCAACCGTTTTTTCGTCGCTTCGCTTGCGGGTCAGTTCGTAAAATATCTCCCCGACGTTCCATTCGCTGTCCTTCCGTTCCTTTATGATCCTGATCCAGTAGTCGGGCGTTCCCATAGCCAGCCGGTAATCGAAGCCCACGCCTCCCTCGTCGATGGGGGTGGCAATGCCGGGCATTCCGCTCATTTCTTCGGCTATGGTGACTGCTCCGGGGCGCACCTGATGGATGAGCTTGTTGGCGAGCATCAGGTAGGTGGTTGCGTCGATGTTTTCGGAGCCGTCGAAATACATGGCGTATTCCGTAAAGTCGCGCGACAGCCCGTGATGGGTGTACAGCATGCTGGTGATTCCGTCGAAGCGGAAGCCGTCCACGCGGTACTCTTCCAGCCAGTATTTGCAGTTGGAGAGCAGGAAATGCAGCACTTCGTTTTTGCCGTAGTCGAAGCAGAGGGAGTCCCATGCGGGATGGTTGCGCCGGTGGTCGCCGTAGAAATACTGGTAGGGCGTTCCGTCGAAAAGGTTCAGCCCTTCGCGCGTGTTTTTCACCGAGTGCGAATGTACCAGGTCCATGATCACCCTCAAACCCTGTTCGTGCGCCGCGTCTATCAGCGACTTGAAATCGTCGGGCGTTCCGAAGCGGGAGGATACCGCAAAAAAATTGGAGACATGGTAGCCGAACGAGCCGTAGTAGGGATGTTCCTGCACCGCCATTAACTGCACGGTGTTGTAGCCCGACCGGCAAATGTAGGGGATGATTTTGTCGCGGTATTCGCGGAAGGTGCCTACCCTGCATTCTTCCGTTGCCATTCCCACATGGCTTTCGTACACCAGCGGGACGTCGCAGTGCGTCCCTTCCGGCGCGGCTGTTTTCCATCGGTATGCCTGCGGAGGGTTCCACACCTGCGCGCTGAACATTTTGGTCTGCTCGTCCTGCAGGCAGCGGTTGGCGTAGGAGGGCAGGCGTTCGTCCCTGCCGTCCTTCCAGCACACCAGCAGCCGGTACAGACATTCGTGCCGCAATTTGTTCTCCGGCAGTTCGAGTTCCCATACCCCCCCCTTGAGGGGTTTGAGGGCATAGTCGTCGAGCGGCTTCCATCGGGAAAAGTCGCCTATCATGTAAATGGCTGTTGCGTTGGGCGCCCATTCGCGGAACACCCATCCGTCGGCTGTGCGGTGCAGCCCGAAATACAGGTAGCCGGTGGCAAAGCCGGACAGGGAGGAGCCTCCCGCGAGTTCCCTTTCTTTCCTTTCAAGACGTATTTTCCGTCCGGCAATGTGTTCGGCGAACGGTTTTAACCAGGGGTCATTTTGTACTAACGATGGCGTCATTGGCTTGTTGAATGGTATGATGTTTTTGTAATTCCTGTTCCGAAATATTTTTGATGTTCGCTGTAGCGGAATAGCTGCGGGCTGCCGGCGTATCCTTCGCGAAGGTTCAGCGGCGCGCCTGCTGTCATCGGTTCTCCGTCAACAGTTCAACGGCTTTTTGTATCATCGTGTCCTGCCGGTTGATGATCCGGTAGAAAGCGGTTTCGTCGAAAATATTGCGCACGATGTAGGCAATGAGCATGTCCTCGATGGCGGCGCCGGATATTTTCAGTTCCCCGGCGTTGCGGGCAACGCTTTGCCTCTCCGCATACCGTATGAACTGCTCCATCACGCCGTCGCTGCGGAGTTTCTTTTCCAGAGCGACGTCATCCGGCGATGCTGCCAGCTCTTTCCGGCGCCGGTCGGTATATTCGAAGGCAAAACGATACACCAGTCCCCGCCGCATGACACGTTCGTAATACCGAGAATAAAAGGAAGTATCCAGCGGCATGAAAATATCCGGCATGATGCCTCCTCCGCCGTACACCGTTTTACCTTCCGGGGTGACATATTTCAGCGAGTCGTTGAAACGGATGCTGTCCGCCTGCTCCATTTCCCCGTGCCGGTAGCGTTCGTTCAGGTCGTCGAAGTACTGTTTTTTGTCGTTGTAGGGTTTCTGTATGGAGCGTCCCGTCGGGGTATAGTAGCGCGCTACGGTAAGCCGCACCGCCGACCCGTCAATCAGGGGATACTGTTCCTGCACCAGTCCTTTCCCGAAACTTCTCCGCCCGATGATCACGCTCCGGTCGTTGTCCTGCAGGGCGCCCGATACGATTTCGCTTGCCGAAGCCGAACTTTCGTTGATCAGCAGCGCCAGTTCCGTCCGGACGTAAGTGGTATCCCGTGTTTTGGAACGGTAATCCGTGCGGGGACGTTCGTTCCCTTCGGTATAAACGATCGGTTTTCCTTCCGGCAGGAACAGTTCCGCCATGCCTATGGCAGGGTCTATCAGTCCACCGGCATTGTTGCGCAAGTCCAGCACTAATTTTCTCATCCCCCGTTCCTTCAGTTGCTCAAGGGCTTTTGCAAATTCTTCGATGGTGGTTTTGGAAAAGGTATGCACCTTCACATAGCCTGTTTCGGGAGTGAGCATGTAGGCGGCGTCCACGCTGAAGAGCGGAATTTTATCGCGCGTGATTTCAAACTCCAGCAGGTCGGGTTCGTCCCTGCGCAGGACGCTCACCTTTACTTTCGTCCCTGTTTTCCCTTTCAGCATTTTCACGATTTCGTCGCTTGCCATCTTCACCCCTGACACCGTCCTTCCTTCCACCAGAATGATCCGGTCGCCCGCCAGAATACCCGCTTTTTCCGACGGTCCTTTCGGTATGGTATTGATGATGGTGATGGTGTCGTTCAGCATGTTAAACTGCACGCCGATGCCCGAAAAGTTGCCCTCAATGGGTTCGTTTGCAGATGCAAAAGCGGCTGCGGGAATGTACTGCGAATGGGGATCAAGCGTACCCAGCATCCCTGCAATCGCATCTTCTTCCAGCTTCCCCTGCGAAACGCTGTCCACGTATGAACTGAGGATCAGGTCGAGGGTCTGCGTTATCTTGTTGTCGGGTCTGTAAAACAGGCTGCGATTGACGGACGTAACGGCAGAGGTTCTTTTGCCCAGCCGTATCCCGACGTTGACGCCCAGCAGGAGCAATGCAATCGCTGCCAGCGCAAAGATGATGAAATTTATTTTTTTGTCCCTTGTTATCATTATATTATTCAATTTGACGGATCGGAAAATCACATTCGATAAAAGTCACTTCGACGCCGGCGCGCTCCAGCAGGCGGATACCGTCGTCGATGCGGTATTTTTCGCAATACACCACGCGCTTGATGCCCGACTGTATGATCAGTTTGGCACATTCAAGACAGGGCGATGAGGTAACGTACAGCGTAGCGCCGTCGCTGCTGTTGTTCGACTTGGCAATCTTGGTGATGGCGTTGGCTTCCGCATGAAGCACATAAGGCTTGGTGCGATGGTTTTCATCTTCGCATACGTTCTCAAATCCGGAGGGCGTACCATTGTATCCGTCCGAAATAATCATCTGGTTTTTCACCAGCAATGCGCCTACCTTGCGGCGCAAACAATATGAATTTTGACTCCAGATGCGCGTCATCTCCAAATATCTCCTGTCAAGAAGATGTTGTTTGTCATCCATATACCCGAAAAACTGCTTTAAGTGACCGAAGCGGCAAAGGTATCAAAATTTGCGATTATTTTCACCATATCGGAAAAAGTATTATTTTTGTTGAAAAAATATTGTCTGTTTCCTTGATGGATACACGGCAAATCAGCACCTCATACCGGATGTATTTATGGAATATTTATTGAATTGGAAATCTCTTCTTTCGGCAAAACGTCTGGGAAGCGCCAGCCATGTTCCCAAAAGCATGGCGCGGTCGCAGTTCCAGCGCGATTATGACCGGATTATTTTTTCATCGCCTTTCCGCCGTCTGCAAAACAAAACGCAGGTTTTCCCCCTGCCGGGCAGTATCTTTGTCCACAACCGGCTGACGCACAGTCTGGAGGTTGCCAGCGTGGGACGCTCGCTGGGCAATTTGCTGGCTGTGGAACTGGAAAAACGTCCCGAAGGGGAAAGGCACGACTTTTTCCCGGAGTTCGGCTCCATCGTATCCGCCGCATGTCTGGCGCACGACATGGGCAACCCGCCGTTCGGACATTCGGGCGAGAAAGCCATTTCACGGTATTTTTCCGACGGGGAAGGACAATCGGTGCGTGGCATGGTGAACGACCACGAATGGCGCGACCTGACGCATTTTGAGGGAAACGCCAATGCCTTCCGCGTATTGACCCACCGCTTCAACGGCAGACGTGAAGGAGGATTTGCCCTGACCTATGCCACGCTGGCAAGTCTGGTGAAATATCCTTACGGTTCGGACGCCGCCGATGAAAAAAAATACAAGTACGGCTATTTTGCTTCCGAAAGAGAAACCTTTGAAGAACTTGCCCGCGAACAGGAATTGCTGCGTCTTGCCGTCGCGCCGGAGCGCTATTGCCGTCATCCGCTGGTTTATCTGGTGGAGGCAGCCGACGACATTACTTACCAGATCATGGATGTGGAAGACGCCCACAAACTGAAAATCCTCTCCGGCACAGAGACGCAGGAACTCCTGACGGCTTTCTGGGATTCCGGTTCGGAAAGCGACCGGTCGTTTTTTTCAATGACGCGCGAAATATTCGATACCGTGATCGACGCCAACGAACGGGTATCCTACCTGCGCGCCATGCTCATCAACAAGCTGGTGAACGAATGTGTGGCGGCGTTTCTCCGTCATTATGCCGAAATCATGAACGGGCAGTTCCACCGTTCGCTGGTCGATTCGCTGGAAGGCGCCTCTGCCGCCGGAATGAAGCGGTGCAGGGCGTTGTCCGTTGAGCGGATATACAATCATCCCTCGGTGATAGAGGTGGAGCTTGCCGGCTATCGCATTCTGGGCGCGCTGCTGAACGAATTTGTCGGCGCGGCGCTGCATCCGCAATCGCACTATGCCCAAAAACTGCTGGCGCTGCTGCCGGAACAGTTCCGCAGCAACACCGGCGATCAGCCATATACGCGCATACAGTCGGTGCTGGATTTTGTGTCGGGCATGACCGATCTTTACGCTTTGGAACTCTACCGGAACATCCACGGAATGCAGATCAGCTACCAGTAGCCGGGAATTGGAAATCAGGGACGAATGGTCGATTTTCCGTTTTCCATTCTCATTTTTCCGTTATTCAGCGCGTCAATTTGCTCCGTGATTAAAAAAAGATTTAATCGGTATTGCATAATTTCGGATTTAATTCATACCTTTGCAGCCTGAATTTTATGCGAGGTGAACGATCATGATCCATATCTGATACCCTTCAAAGGGTTATCCGCCGGTACTCATTCGTTTGAATGGACTGTCGGCAAAGATTTCTTTGCCGCGTATGCAGCTTCCGAAATCAATGACGCCGACATCAGGGTAAAAGTTACCCTGGGGAAGCATCCGCAGTTTCTGGAAGTGGATATTGTGATGGAAGGCTGGGCGGAAGTGGAGTGCGACAGATGTTTGCACCCCCTGTCGGTGGATATTGAAACGGAAGCCAAGCTGTATGCGAGGTTTGACAGCCTTTCCGTCAAAGATGATTCGGAAGGTGATGATGTGGTGATCCTTTCCCATGATGAAAATGAATTGGACATGACACATTATTTATATGAATATGCACATCTGGCGCTTCCGATAAGAAGGGTTCATCCTGACGATCAGACAGGAAAAAGCATGTGCGACGGAGAAATGATCAAACGGCTGGAAACATACCTTGTAAAGGAAAATGCTTCCGGCGGGGATCCAAGATGGAATGATTTAAAACATATTTTTGAAAATTAATTGTAAAAAGAAATGCCAAATCCAAAACGAAGACATTCGAAACAGAGAAGGGATAAAAGAAGAACACACGACAAAGCCATTGTGCCTACTGTTGTCAAGTGTTCCAATTGTTCAAGCACGGTATTGTACCATAGGGTTTGTCCTTCATGTGGCTATTACAGGGGAAAGTTAGCCATAGAGAAAGACGCCGCAGTGGCATGATCCGTTGTGTTCCGTGAATAAATTTTATCGGACGGAGGTTCGTATTTATTTGTGAACAAGGATATTCCGCTATGAGAATAGGATTAGATGTTATGGGAGGCGATTTTGCCCCCGAAGTGACCGTATTGGGAGCAATAGCAGCGCATGCCTATTTGCACCCGCGCGTCAGGCTGGTTTTGATCGGCGATGAAAAAGCCATCAGGACTATCTGCGCACGCGAGCAGTTTGATCTTGCCTGTTTTGAAATAGTTGACGCCCCCGACACCATTACGATGGGCGATCATCCGTCTAAAGCCTTTTCACAAAAAACACGTTCGAGTATCTACATAGGATACGAATTGCTCAGCGCCGGCAGGATAGACGTCTTTGCCAGCGCGGGAAGCACCGGCGCCATGATGGTAGGCGCCATGTACACCGTGAAATCCATTGAAGGAATCCTCCGTCCGGCAATTGCCGTCGCCTCTCCGCGAATAGACGGGAAAGTCAATGTGCTGCTGGACGTGGGATTAAATCCCGACTGCAAGCCCGATGTATTGAGCCAGTACGGTTTGCTGGGATCATTGTATGCCGAGTTCGTATGCAATATCCCCAATCCGAAAGTGGCGCTGTTGAATATCGGCGCGGAAGCCGAAAAGGGCAATTTATTGACCAAGTCGGCATACGGGTTAATGTGCGAATCAAAAAACTATAATTTCATCGGCAACATTGAAGGATACGAAATTTTTCTGGAGAAAGCCGATGTAATTGTTTGCGATGGTTTTGTGGGTAACGTTATCCTGAAAACAGTCGAAGGGTTCAGCCACATCGTCAAAAGGAGGGGGATTACGGACAATTTCTTCGAGTTGTTCAACCCCGACAATTATGGAGGTACTCCCGTTCTGGGTATCAATTCGAATGTGATCATCGGACATGGTGCATCCAACAGTGTGGCAATTAAAAATATGATACTGCTGTCACAGGATGTTGTGGAAGCCGACCTGCCGTCGAAAATTAAAAAATATTTCAAACCAGATGAACAAAATTAGAGCAGCCATTAAAGGGATAGAAGTTTTTGTTCCCGAATACCGATTAACCAATCAGGAGTTGAGCGCGATGGTGGACACTTCCGACGAATGGATCATGCAGCGCGTCGGCATCAAAGAAAGGAGAATACTGAAAGGAGGGCTTGCCACCTCCGACATGATGGCAGAAGCCGCAAAA
>JAISRX010000176.1 GCA_031273395.1 Bacteroidales bacterium
GTTTTACGTCTATGCAGGGCTGTGCGCAACCCCGACAGGGGTTGCCTTTTGATAACCCCGTACAAGCGAAGCGCAGTGCGGGGTACGAAAACTCAAAACTCAACCGAATGCAGTATATATATAGCAGAAATTCAGTTTTAATTCGTTCCCTTATGATTTTGGAATGTGCCTCTACCGCTTCAATCCGTGTCAATCACTTTCTTGAGCTGATGATATACCTGCCGAAATTCTTTTGTTCTGGTATTCGAGGGAGCTACTTTCCAGTTGAAATCGTTCAGATAAAAGATATTCTGAATTTCGGAATAAGGTACAGACGCAATTTTTTCGCCGTCGAAGCAACCCGGAAACGGCGGAGGCATTATTTTGTCGAAAGTACGCGCCTTGCCGACAGTCAGAACAAGTTGCGTAAACATGGCATAAATATCCTGACAGCCTGTTTTTGATTCCGCCCAAAGCAGATATTCGTCGGCGAAATCAATACTGTTCGCAGGACGTTTGCGTTTTACCGCAAAATCAATGAAACCGATAATTTTATCGCAATCGAATTTCGGAAAGAAATCTGTTGCTATGCTGTTTTTTATTTCTTCTTCGCGAACGTGATTGTATTTCATACTGCAAAAATTTATGGTGCAAACAGCTTGTACAAGGCGAACACGCAAGTTTTCCGATGAATTTCGTCATTGGCAGTTATCAGCCGTCAATGATTGGCGGATTTCTGCGGCGGGGATTTTGACGATGTAGGTTTTGCGTGCGGCATTGACTAATTTATTGTCCCGCAGCCACGGGTTTAACAGCTTCAGTATTTTATAGTTGGTGTTGTGTTCCGCCGCAAACTGCGCCCAGTCGCCGATTGCCGTCTTTACTTCCGCTTCGGTAAAGGGAACAGGCTGGTATTTTTCCTCTTCGGGAACGTGAAAACCATAGACTTCCGGGTTTTCCAGTATCAGTTTCACCGCTGTTATGCGATACAGATAGCGCATGGTTTCTTCGTTCAACAGCAGATCGTAGTAACTGTCGCTTTGCTGTTGTTTCGCCTGCTTGCTCAATCCGGCTTTTCCCATGTTGTAGGATGCGGCAGCCATAGTCCAGTTACCGAACAGTTTGTATGCCTCGTTGAGATATTTGCAGGCGGCAACGGTCGATTTTTCGAGATGATAGCGTTCATCCACTTCCGCATTGATTTCAAGACCGTACTCAATGGCGGCGTCCTTCATGAACTGCCAGAAACCGCTGGCTCCCTTGGGCGATACCCTGTTCAGGAAATCGCTTTCGATGAGCGACAGATACTTGAAATCGTCCGGAATACCGTTTTCGGCAAGCAGCGGCTCTATCACGGGGAAATAGCGGTGACTGCGTTTCAGGTACTGCAAAGTGTTGGAATGGAAGTTCGCATTGACGATCAACTCGCGTTCGAGGCTCTCGCGCACATCAAAAAAACGGAGCGGCATCTGCTCTCCCGCAAAGGCAACCTCTTTGGGGAAAGCCGGCGAACCGGACAAACGAACGGAAAGACTGTCGCCGTACATGCACTCCAACCCACCGGACGAGGCGGAGGAAGAGGAAAAGGCGTAAAAACAGCCCACTGCAATGATCAGCAGCAACAAACCGGCAACTGCAACGAAACGTATCTTCATTTTTGGCATCTGGATTTTTTTATTTTGAAACACAAAAGTACAAAAAACATTTGAAACCTTTCTGCCGTATTTTCGTATTTATATTTTTATACCAAAATGGGCAGTGACGTTTTTTCGATGTTCGGCGCTTTGTTTTCCGGAAGGCGCATTTTCCGGCGCATGGGTTATTACGGCGATCAGAGCGGTATCCTGCGGCGTTACCGGCGCGAACGTCAGGGATGGGACGAGCATTTGCAGCATACGCGGCGGTTTATCACCGCTGCGGCACAGAACAAGCGCCGGCAGTCGGCAATCGTGCTGGGCAGCGGGTGGTTGCTGGACGTGCCTTTGCAGGAACTCTCCGGAATGTTCGACAGGGTGACCCTGACGGACGTCCGGCATCCGCGCACGGTGAAACGGCAAGCCGCCAAATCGGGAAACGTGGAACTGCTCGCCTGCGACATATCGGGATTTGCCTTGCCCGTTTACCGGTATGCGCAGAAGTACCGCAACAAAAGGCAGCGACCGCCGTTGGACGTTATTTGCCCGGACGCCGCGCCGGATTTGTCCGCCTATGATTTTGTCGTTTCCTGCAATGTGCTCACTCAATTGGACATACTGCTCATTGATTATCTCCGTCTGTTTTTCCTGCCGGACGAAGAGGAAATCATCGCCTTCCGCAAAAAAGTGCAACAGACGCACATCGAAATGCTTCCCCAACACCGTTCCTGCCTGATTACCGACACGACGGAACGGACGTTGACGCCCGGCGGCGAAGAGCAGTGCATGACGCTGTTGTATCATCCCGTCGCACTCAGGATAGACGCACAACGCTGGAAATGGATTTTTGATACCGGTATGACTTACTATCCCGACAAAAAGACCATACTGGAGGTAATGGCGGTAGAGATATAAATTGCAGCCTCTCCCCTCTCTCGCCCTGTTTTGTCATCACCGCAAACGGTGGAACGAGCATTGGTGTCAGGCAGCGAAGAGCAGTATATGACGCCGGTGTATCATCCCGTCGCACTCAGGATAAACGCACACCGCCGGAAATGGATTTTTGATATGGGCATGACTTATTATCCCTACAAAAATGCTGCACCGGAGCTAATAGCGGTAGAGATATAAATTGCGGATAAGCCAGTGCCGGGAAGACCCTCTCCCCTCTCCTGCCCCATACGGCAAAGTCCCTATATTACCCATGTGGGACATAGAATGTCCCATAAAATGTTTACACCGCGTTGATAATTCCCAGTGCATAAACAGTCAGCGACTGATGGTTGTGGTCGCTCGCATTTAACGGTCGTACAGAATCCTCTGATGCATTGGAGAGTATTCGTGTTAGGTGTGAATCGTTCCAATATACCTGCATCTCCACAATGAAATGTCTGCCGTCATTGTCTTTGCATTTGACGTTAACGATGGAATCTTTCTTTGCAGGATTGTCCGGCACCTGATCTGCCGGAATATACTCAAGACCGACGATATGTCGTCCTTCCTCAAACGGCATC
>JAISRX010000307.1 GCA_031273395.1 Bacteroidales bacterium
GGGTAACGCCTGCGGCGTTTTACGCCTATGCCGGGCTGTGCGCAACCCCGACAGGGGTTGCCTTTTGATAACCCCGTACAAGCGAAGCGCAGTGCGGGGTACGAAAACTCAAAACTCAACCGAATGCAGTATATATGCCGGTTTTGATGGCAGGGTCAACGCATTAACATCCTGTTCCATCATGAAACGGGGTTTTAATGCGTTGACCCTGATTTCTTCACCCATGCCGGCGACGAGTATCATCCGGCTTCATTCGGCTTGGAATGTTAAAAAAAATTAAAAACACGATAAACCTGTCGTTGCCCTATCAGTTTGGCACGATTTTCGCCGGAGCGTTAACAGTTTTTTTTCATAATTTTGTAGTAGTTAGTAGTTAGTAACTAGAAAGGGCCGTTCGGGAGAACCGCTCTTTTCGCATTTAATGAAGTTAGGCGTTATTTTATCGTATAAACAAAAAAAACAGTAATTTTGTTCAAAAATATAAAATGCAAATCACGATATATACGGATGGTTCTTCGCTGGGTAATCCCGGTCGGGGCGGATACGGCGCGGTGCTCATTGCCGGCGCTCATCGCAGGGAACTCTCGCAGGGATACCGGCACACTACCAATAACCGCATGGAACTGACGGCTGTAATTGTCGCGCTCGAAGCGCTGAAAATTCCCGAAAGTCATGTGGTGGTACATACCGACTCGCAATACGTGGTCAATTCGGTAGAAAAGGGATGGGTATTTGCCTGGGAAAAAAAACGTTTTGCGGGGAAAAAAAATGCCGACCTGTGGATACGCTTTCTGAAAATATACCGCAAGCATCATGTCCGGTTTGTTTGGGTGAGGGGACATGCCGGAAATGCGGAAAACGAACGTTGCGACTATCTTGCGGTAACCGCCGCACAAGGTAACGACCTGTCGGAAGATACGGGGATGGTTTGAAAGCATCCCGTCTAAAAAATCCTTTTCCCCAACGCTTTGGCAAGTTTCATCTTTATTTCGGTCAATGCGTTGTATTGGGCATGAAGCGCTTCAAACCGTTCCGCATCATTGCCGGTCATCGACTCCTGCATGGCGACGGAAAGTTCGTCCAGCAGGAGAATGACTCTTTTGTGTTTATATACCAGCAGACTGCGCGGTATCACGTCCCGCAGGTTTTCTTCTTCCGTTTTGACATGTGCGCCTTTCCGTTCGTGAATCGGACTCAGTTCGTATTTTATCTCGATAAGTCCTGCCGCCAACCGGCTGATCTCCGGATCGGGATGATTGACAAACAAGGTATCTTCAACAACGACCGCCGATTGCCGGTACCGTTCGTATTCTTCAAAAATCCTGCGCAGTTCCGGATGCTGCAATTCCAGATCGTCCGAACGGAGTTCGTCGATCAGGTAGCCTGCCACGGTTATCTCTTCTTCACCGGTTTCTTCGTCAAGGGCAAACAGTGTCCTGTTGCCGTAACTGATCAGCAGCCGGATCAGGTCCTTCTCCGCCGGTTCTATTTCACGGAGGGTTGCCTGCCGCGTATCGACGGTTTCCTCCGGCGTAGCTGCAACGGGTTCTCCGGAAGGCGTATCCCGAAGGTTTGCAGCGGGGCGGTCGGCGTCCCGTGTCCATCGATGCTCCTCCCGCTTCGTCCGCATTGCGTCGGCGGTTTCCGCAAGCATCCGTTCGTCCATGTCGAACATGCCGGCAGCTTCCTTCAGGTACACCGACCGCTGTATGGCGTTGGGGATGAGCGAAACGGAGTGCACCACATCGGTGATGAGTTCCGCGCGTTTGACGGGGTCTCCCTGAGCATCGTCCAACAATAATTTTGTTTTGAAACGGATGAAATCTATTTCGTTGCCGTTAAGATATGCTTCCAGTTCCGTGGCGCTGTGTTTGCGGGAGAACGAATCGGGATCGTC
This sequence comes from Bacteroidales bacterium, assembly GCA_031273395.1. Classification (GTDB taxonomy): domain Bacteria; phylum Bacteroidota; class Bacteroidia; order Bacteroidales; family UBA4181; genus JAIRLS01. Next base: position 1,898 of record JAISRX010000307.1, read on the forward strand.
CCCTTCGGGCAGCAGCAGGGCTTTCACGTTCATGCCTTCCTGCAGGATCATGTCTATCCCGCGCAGCGAGGCTTTGATGCCCGCCGGATCGCCGTCGTACAGCACGGTGATGTTTTCCGTGAAACGCTTGACGAGCTGTATCTGATCCACTGTCAGCGAAGTCCCGGAGGACGCCACCACATTCTCAATACCCGCCTGATGCATGGAAATCACATCGGTATAACCTTCCACCAGAAAACATTTCCGGTTGCGGACGATGCTGCTTTTTGCCTGAAAAATCCCGTACAGCACCTTGCTCTTGTGATAAATCTCCGATTCGGGCGAATTGAGATATTTGGCGGTCTTTTTATCTGTTTTCAGCACACGCCCGCCAAAAGCGATGGTTTTTCCTGCCAGACTGTGGATGGGAAACATCACCCGCCCTGCAAACCGGTCGAAAACACCGTGTTCCCCCTTGATGCACAGTCCCGTTTCCACTAAAAACTCTTCCCTGTAACCGTCTTTCAACGCTTTTTGGGTGAAGGCGTCGCGCGCTTCGAGACTGTATCCCAGTTCAAATTTCCTGACGGTATCCTCCCGAAATCCCCGTTCCTTAAAGTAGCTCATCCCGACGGCAATGCCCTCCCTGCTGTCGAACAGGTTTTCGTGGAACACGCGGGCGGCATACGACGAAACGATCATCAGGCTTGTGCGCCGGTCGTTCAACAGGCGTTCTTCCGAAGTCTGTTCCTTTTCGACAATTTCGATATGGTATTTTTTTGCCAGGTAACGCAAGGCTTCAGGATAGCTCAAATGCTCGTGTTCCATGATGAAATTCACCGCATTACCCGCTTTGCCGCATCCGAAACATTTATAGATATTTTTGGCGGGCGAGACGATAAAAGACGGCGTCCGCTCGTTATGGAACGGGCAGCATCCGATGAAATTGACGCCGCGACGCTTGAGCGAAACAAATTCCTCCACCACCTCGACGATGCGTGCCGTTTCAAAAATCCGGCTTATGGCTTCCCTGTCAATCATTGAATACGGGATATGGCATGTTTAATTGATCAATCATCAATCGTTTTCATTCTTTCGGCGTTTTCTTCCATTTGCAGTTTGTCGATCAGTTCCTGAATATCGCCGTCCATGACGGAAGGAAGATGATACAGGGTCAGATTGATGCGATGGTCGGTAACGCGACTTTGCGGATAATTGTATGTCCGTATTTTAGCCGAACGGTCGCCGGTGGAGACCATTGTTCGCCGTTTGGAAGCCACCTCGTCCATATATTTCCGGTATTCGAGGTTATAGATGCGGGTGCGCAATTCCGTCAGCGCCTTGTCGAAATTTTTGATTTGCGATTTCTCATCCTGACACTGCACCACAATGCCTGTGGGGATATGCGTCAGCCGGATGGCGGAGTAGGTGGTGTTGACCGACTGCCCGCCGGGTCCCGATGAACAGAATGTATCCTTGCGAACGTCGTTCATGTTCAGTTCTATGTCAAATTCGTCCGCTTCCGGCAACACGGCTACCGTAGCCGCCGAGGTATGCACCCGTCCCTGCGTTTCCGTTTTGGGAACCCGTTGCACGCGATGCACGCCCGACTCGTATTTAAGCGTTCCATAAACCTTCTCGCCCGTGACGCTCATCACTATTTCCTTAAACCCTCCCGATGTTCCCGGCGACATGCCGGTTACTTCCGTTTTCCAACCCTTGCTCTCGCAAAAACGGCTGTACATCCGGTAAAGATCGCCGGCAAAGATACTGGCTTCGTCGCCGCCCGTCCCGGCGCGTATTTCCACTACTGCGTTCCTGTCGTCTTCCGGATCGGACGGAAGCAGCAGCAATTTGACACGTTCCTCCAGCGGTACGATACGCATGCCGAGCATATCCGCTTCTTCTTTTGCCATCTCCCTGAGTTCTTCGTCTTTTTCGCTTTGGAGTATCCTTTTTGCTTCGTCCAGATTGCTCAGCACATTGCGGTATTCGTCATGCACCGCCATGAGCGGTTCCAGATCGCGGTATTCCTTGTTCAGCCTTACATAACGCTTCATGTCCCCGATCACTTCAGGGTCTGTAATCTGCTGACCGAGTTCTTCAAAACGAACTTTCAGCGCTTCTAACTTTTCCAGAATGACGCTATTAGCCATATTTTTTGTTTGAATGGGTATATATGTAAATTCCATGCAAAAATAATAAAAGATGATGACTTCGGCAGCCCATATCCGAAAACGGGCGCAAATCTTTTTTTGATGCATGGTATTTCCATGCCCGGTCTCCTCCCGTCCTTCCCTCTCTGCTTCATTTTATTGACCCTGCGCAATCGAATGTGTCATTTGTTTATTTCGTTTTTTGGGGAACAGCAAGGGGGTTTAAACCCCTTGTTACGGGAGACGGGGATTTTTCCTCACCCCCGGTCCCTCTCCAAAATGGAGAGGGGGGAGCACCTGCCATACAGGCAGTACCTCACAATGAACGCTGATGGGAGAGGTTACCATCATAGAGGAAGCGTCTATGTCAAAGATAAATGATATATTTATTTATCTACAATTCCATAGTGAAGGCTGAGAACGGGTATGCAAGAACCTACACGGTCACGGCAACCGTCCGGTAACCGGATCATTGCCTGCTCTCTTCCTGATGAAACAGGATGGCTCGGTTCATGAACCGGTTGAAGGGCAGCATTTTTTTGAATACCTTCACGCTTTCCTCCAGCAGGCGGTCGCCGGTGAGCAGCGCTTCGTCCATTTTCCTGTAGAATGAGTAATCTTTCGGCTGTATCAGTTTCATGTCGGGAAAATCTTTGGGAAATCCTTTGGGAACGGTGCGCACCGCTGCTCCGTCGAACCACTTGAAGGCGGCTTCAAAATCCTTGTGCCGGATAATCGCCTTGTATTCGTCGGTAAATTCGTAGATGTCCGTGCGGATGGCTTTCAGGGTAGCCGCATCGGGATTATATACTCCGCCTGCCCACATGGAATGATCCAAATATCCGGCATTTGCAGGCTCGATGTGAAAATAGTAGCCGCACAACACGCTTTTCCGTCCGCCCGAGGCGATATATGCGCCAAGATGGTTTTTATACGGCGTTTTATCGTGTGAGAAGCGCACGTCGCGATAAATGCGGAAAATACATTCTTTTGCCGTTACCCCTCCGATAGACGGGTCAAAGAGGCGAATTTCACCGATCAACAGGTCGATGAACCGTTCGTATTCCTGTTTGGCTTTCAGGTAATCGTCCCGATGAGCGTCAAACCATTCCTTGTGATTATTGACGATCAATTCGCGAAGAAAAGCGATACTTGTTCGAAGCATAATTCAAAAAAATAAATATGGAAGAAATGCTGCAAAACTAAGTAAATATTTCCGAAACAACAAATTGCCCCGCTGAGTCAAATCAATCGCTTCCCGATTTCTCACGCTCTATCCTCACTTATCAGTTGTCTGATTCGTTCGATTTGTTCCTGCTTTTTTACTTCTCTCAATTCGCGTCCTGTTTTGGTGAAATATTGATGGGCGCTGATAAATTTCAACTGCATTTTGTTCCATTCGTTGATCGAGGGCATTTTATTCTGGGCTTTCAGTTCTTCATACAAAGCGTTCGATACGGGAATGAAATCGGTGCGACCCAAATAGTCGAGGTCGGCGTCGCAAATGATGGCTTCAAGTATGTCGGCGGGCTTCGGAGGCAGTTTTGTAGCCATGATGATGCGGCAAATTTCGTTGATTTCGTCCGGTGTATAGTCGTATGCGGGCAGCGTTTTCCGGGCAATTTCCGTACTTCGTTCCTCGTGGTCGGCATACGAAACAAGGTGTCCTGTATCATGGAAAAGCGCCGCCGTTTTCAGCAGCAGCAATTGCTGATCGTTCAGCCCTTCCGCCCATCCGATCAGTTCGCTTTCGGTCACCACATCCACGGTGTGCTTTACATTGTGGTAGTACAAATATGCGGGCAGACCGTTTTCCAGCATGTCCAGTACGTATTCCTGCAAATCGCCGAAGCGAAACAGGAGCAGTCGCGTACGGAACGCATCGTTGGGAAGATACCGTTTGCTGTCCGAGGCAAATCCCGCATGGATGCCCCTGACGGTATATAACTCCAGTTTGTTCCTGTATTTCACCGGCAACAGGTTAACATAGGTACATTCAAACAGTTCCTTGATCATTTCGTAGGTCGTAGCCGAAATATTGACCGTGTTTTTTTGTCCCACCGCCACCATCCGGCTCACCGTATTCACCGTGTCGCCCTTAACCCTGTAAGCAGTCTGTTTTTTGCGTTCGATGCGTGCGGTCACCGCTCCGGTATGGATGCCGATATTCACACTCCATGCCTGCTGTGCGTCGTTTTCCAGCATATACAGCATTTCCAGCGCCGCCAGGGTGACGGTAATCGGGTTGGCGTTGTTTTTTTCGGAAACACCGCCCACACAGATAAAACTGTCGCCGATACTCTGTACTTTTACCAGATGATATTTTTCGGATATCTGGGTAAAAAGGAACAGATACATGTCCAGTTTATCCATCTGTTCGGCAATGTTGGCGGAGGTTTCAGCCATGATGTCCGAAAAACCTTTAAATTCGGCAAAAAGCACCGTTGCCGTCCTGTAGCGGGTTTGTCCGGAACTGTCCGCGTCGGCTTCCTTTGACGCGTGTTTTTGCCTGTACTGTTCCAGTTCATCCGACAATTGGTCGTATGACTCGGAAAGCAGTCTGTATTTCTCTTTCAGCTCCTTGTTTTCAGCTATCAGGAGCGCTGTGTGTTTGAGCAATTTTCGGTTTGAGGTTAAGTCCATTTTTACAGATATATCTTTGACAAAGATAGAAATTTTTTTATTATCCTGTCCGGTCAAACAGAATTATTTTGAAAACGGGAAAGGGACGACTATCTTTGCACACATTTTTTAAGATCGTCTAATCATGGATCATATCAGGAATTTTTGCATCATCGCCCACATTGATCACGGGAAAAGCACACTGGCGGACAGACTGTTGCAGGCAACCAATACGGTTACCGAGCGCGACTTTCAGGATCAGGTGCTGGATGATATGGATTTGGAACGGGAGCGCGGCATTACCATCAAGAGCCACGCCATACAGATGAATTATACGCATGGCGGGCGGCAATATACGCTCAATCTGATAGATACTCCGGGTCATGTTGATTTTTCGTATGAAGTATCCCGTTCCATTGCCGCCTGCGAGGGCGCGCTGCTGATTGTGGACGCCACACAGGGCATTCAGGCGCAAACCATTTCCAATCTGTACAAAGCGATAGAGTACAATCTGGAAATCATTCCCGTGCTGAACAAGATGGATATGCCCGCGGCGATGCCCGACACGGTAAAGGATCAGATAGTGGATTTGCTGGGCTGCAAGCGCGAAGAGATCATTGAAGCGAGCGGAAAGACCGGCATGGGCGTCGATGTGATACTCGAACGCATCATCGCGGTTGTCCCGCCTCCCAAGGGCGATCCCCGGGCGCCGCTGCAGGCGCTCATCTTCGATTCGGTGTTCAACTCGTTTCGCGGGATCATTGCCTATTTCAAAATCGTTAACGGATGTATCTCTGCCGGCGACCATGTCAAGTTTTTCAATACCGGCAAGGAATACGACGCCGACGAAATAGGGGTAATGCAGATGAAGCTGGAACCCCGCGGCGAGTTGCACACCGGCGACGTCGGCTATATCATTTCGGGCATCAAGACAGCACGCGAAGTGAAGGTGGGCGACACCGTCACTCATGTGGAAAACCCGTGCACAAGCGCTATTGCGGGATTTGAGGAGGTAAAGCCGATGGTGTTTGCCGGCATTTACCCTGTGGACGCCGGCGATTATGAGGAATTGCGGACATCCATCGAAAAACTGCAACTGAACGACGCTTCCCTGACTTTTATTCCCGAATCGTCGGCGGCGCTGGGCTTCGGTTTTCGCTGCGGCTTTCTCGGTCTGCTGCACATGGAGATCATTCAGGAACGGCTCGATCGCGAGTTCGACATGGACGTGATCACTACCGTTCCCAACGTATCATACAGGGTATATACCAATAAGGGCGAAACGTTTGAAGTGCACAACCCGTCCGGATTGCCGCCCGTGACCCATGTCGACCGCATCGACGAGCCGTACATCAAGGCGCAGGTGATCACCCAGCCCGAATATCTGGGCGCTATCATGAAACTGTGTCTGGACAAGCGCGGTACGCTCAAAAATCAGGTGTTTCTCACTACCGACAGGGTAGAATTGAATTTCGAGATGCCGCTTGCCGAGATCGTTTTTGACTTCTACGACCGTTTGAAAAGCATTTCCAAGGGGTATGCCTCATTCGATTATTACCCTTCCGGCTACCGCCAAGCCGATTTGGTGAAGCTGGACATTCTGCTGAACGGCGAAAGTGTGGATGCTCTTTCGGCATTGATCCACCGGGGCAATGCATACGACTTCGGCAGGCGCATTTGCGAAAAACTGAAAGAACTGATCCCCCGTCAGCAGTTCGACATCGCTATTCAGGCGGCTATCGGGGCAAAAATCATTGCACGGGAAACCGTAAAGGCGGTACGCAAGGACGTCACCGCCAAATGTTACGGCGGCGACATTACCCGTAAGCGCAAACTGCTCGAAAAACAAAAGAAGGGGAAAAAACGGATGCGGCAGATCGGCAACGTTGAAGTACCGCAATCGGCATTTCTGGCAGTACTGAAACTGAACGACTGAGGACGGCGTCGCCCTTCCGCAGGTGGCGCTTCGCTCCGACTGCGGTTAATAAAGCGCCGTCCCTGCGGGACTGCCCTGCCACCCTCCCCATGCCGCCGTAGAGACGCGGCGCGCCACGTCTGTACATCACCGCAACCGTAGGGGCAGGGCGCGCCCTGCCCCTACCCCCTTTTTTCCCCGCAAAAAAAAACCGGGCAACATTCCATAGAATGCGCCCGATTTTTCGGCTATAGATAATATATTTTCACGGTTTACGGCAGCGCGCCCGCCGTGAAGTCGGGAGAATCAGTGGCGCCGTTGAGCTGGTATACTCCCGCCCGCGTGATGGCAAAATTGGTTGCGGTGTGATAGACAGCGGTTCCTATCTTCAGTTCCATTTTATACGTGCCGACAGGCAGCCATATTTGGGCGTCTTCGCCGCGGGCGATGCTCCCCGCTATCGTGGTGGGAGTTGCAGTCTTGACTTCGGTCGATTTCCATATTTTTATCTCGGAAAGGTAACCGCTGTTGTCGTTGTTTTTCAGTTTCAGCTGTCCCGTCGCCGTGCGGTTGGGCGCTGCGAAAGCAACTGTCTGGCTGATGGTTGAGTATGCGAACTCGGAGAATATTATACCAAAAGCGGGTTTGAGCCAGGGTGTGAAGTCCTTCGTTGAGAAATCAGCGCCGGTGCTGTAGAAATGCGATCCTCCCCACTTCGAGCCGTCCACGCTGATGGTGAAATTGCAGGCTGAGGTGGTGCTGGCGTCTTTCATTGCCGGGAAATACCATATCCAGTCGGTGAGGAGCACCTGCGTGCTGCGGGAGGCTACCGCCGGCTCGTTGATGGAGATGTTCGCGTTGTAGGAGGCGAGGTTGTTGAAATCCAGTCCCCATGCGGTAGTAACTCCGCTGCCCAGGTTACGTACATCCATGTCCGAGATGGTGCGGGTTTCGGAGTTGCTCACCGTGACGCCCCCTCCCACGGTAGCGGTTTCCAGCGGATGGTCGTTGGAAGTGCCGCCGGTGACGGAGGCGTCGAGGTGCCATGAAACGCCGGAAGTGTAGGACGTCGATCCGATTGTGGTGGTCGGCGAGGTTTTAAGCGCTACCGTGCCTGCGGGAGGGCTTGACAGGGTGTTCGATATCCTGAAATTTTGCATAAAGAAAGCGCACAGGCGCACGTGCACGCCGCCATGCGTGTTCGTCCACTTCCCCTTGTACCACGAGCCGTTGGGGACGGTGATTTCCTGGTGCATCAGGTAGTAATCGCCCGGGCTTGCCTGGTCGTCAAAAGCATGGATGGGATAAGCGGTCGTCACGACCTGTATGGCGCCGGATTTCGTCAACACGTCGGCATCGGACGAGGCAACGTGGGCAAGTTCACCGGAGATGTAGATAGGGAATGATACCGAAACGGTCTGGTAGTCGAACGTTCTCATCAGGTCGGCGAGTTCGTCCGCGTATCTGACCAGCGCCTTCGACTGCATGTCGGATGCGTTTTTGTTCAGCCACTCGATGAACGGGTTCAGGAAGACGCCGTAATGGACGGGGTCTACATCAGTCCGTTCGCCATCGGGATGGAGGTTCCCCAGTATGTAGTGCTGATTCCGCTGGTTGAAGGCGTAGATTTCCGCAAAGCGCCGGTCCGGGTCGCTTGTGGGAACCGCGTGGACGTGCTCCAGAAATTCGGAAAACTCATCCACCTCGTCAAATTCCGGTTCAATCAGCACGACGTCGCCGCCACGGTTATAAACTTCCAGTATCGCCGCCTTGTCGGCAGCCGAAATCGCCGCGAGATGGGTGTTGTGAACCAGCACGATCTGCGTGGTTGCGTCGATGGCGGTCTGCTTGGCGAGCAGGCGTTCATCAAGCGCCGCCATGAAGTTGACGTCGAACGCGGAGCCGATGGTTGCCGCCGGAAGGTTGGTGGTCACCGCCGCCGGTTCGGGAGTCAGTTCGTCGGGATAAAGCACTTCCTCTTTGTCTTTATCCTTGTTACACGCCACAAAAGCGATCGCCATCAGGCTTGCGGCAAAAGGCGCACGCCATCTTCCAAAATCTAATCTGATTATTTTCATATATATATATACTGTTTATTTAATGTATTAAAATTGATTATTTATTAAAATTTAAAATTACTTTCCTTATTTTCATGCAATCACGGCGCTGACGGTTTCACTCCACGGACCGGGCTGGTTGCGGGTGTTCATCCACCGGAAGCGGTAATACACGGTTTTGCCCACGTCGGTTTGCGGATAGTCGAGCACGAGTGGCGAGCGGCTTGAGAATCCGGCATAGCTCCAGTCGCTGTCGCTGGCGGGAGCGTCGCCGCCCGTTTTGCGCCACCCCTCGAACCCGGAAGCATGGGCGGGTTTGCTGCGACCGGTGAGTTTTCCCACTTTCACGTGGATGGAATGCCGCTGATGCGCGGAGAAGTCCACCTCTGCCACAGGCCTGTCGGTAATCGGCGGCGAGGGCGTCGGTTTGCGGTCGTGCACCGGCAGTCCGGCGTGGCGGCGTTCCTCGTCGCTCACGCGGGAACTGTACTCCAGGTGTTCCCTCACATACTGCCGCGTGGCATCCTTCAGCGCATCGCGCGCTTCGTTTTTCGCCAGTACGTCGGCGCTGCCCCGGTTGGGGTCTTTATAACGGTTGTACACCGTTTCGTAACTGGAAACCATCAGCACGAGGTTTGACAGTTCCATCGGGTCAAGCCCCCATTCGGCGGCATGCTCCTGAACGTAGGTAAAAAGATGTTTTACCCATTCTAAAAAATCCCCGTCCCTTGACGGGATATAATCCGATCTATGCATAATATGGAATTTTGATGATTAATTTATTTGAAATATAAAAATTTAACGGTAAAAGCAACAGTTTGCGGGACGTCCCAATGCGACAGCGGGACGTCCCAATGAGACGGAGGGACGTCCCAATGCGACGGAGGGACGTCCCAATGTGACGGAGGGACATCCCAATGTGACGGAGGGACATCCCAATGCGACGGAGGGACATCCCAATGTGACGGAGGGACATCCCAATGTGACGGAGGGACATCCCGATAAAAAAAGCGTACATCCGCCGGATGCCGGATGTTTCCCCGACAGCGGCAAATGTGTTCCCGCAAAAGGGAAATGATGTAACTAACTGATTATGAGAATAATGGGGGGGGGGGGGGGTAAACATTATTATTCCTCCCCGGCAATTGCCGGAAATCAAGGGGTTAACCCGGGAATAACGATGCGCGTACATATTAAAATCTATCTTTATAATTCATTAAATTGCGGCAAAAGTAATCATTATTTTAATACGCCAAATATTTTTTTCAATTTTTTTTTTATTTTTTAATGGTTAATGGTTACATATCATCACCTCGTTTACATTCCGGGAGAAATGCACACCATTATTATATGGCCTCGACAGGGTTGCGGGGTCGGCGCAGGGTCGGATCCTGTGCCCGCCCCTGCGCCGTTTTCATTGAGGGCAGGCGCCGGACCTGCCCCTGCGGTTACGGTGATGTACAGACGCGGCATGCCGCGTCTCTACAATGTCGCGGCGAAGGATTCAATAATTGAAATTATAAACAGATGAAAATACTCTATGGAATAAAAAATGAATAACTTATCACCGTATCGTTTGCATATCCATTGTCCTGAAAGGACGGATTTTCATCCTGCATGCCGCTGACCTGCGGGAGGCGAAAAGCAATAACACCGACTGAAAGGCGGAACGTTGAAATAAAATTAAATCCTGCTTTTCAGGCAGAATGAGTATTTGTGACGCTTCCTAAAGAATGGTCATTTGTTCCTGTTCCACCATGCGTTCGCAATAATGGCATTTAAGCGTGACGGGCTTTTTGGAAACAACATAAAATTTGGTGACAATCTGCTCGTGGTTGGTGATGCATCTGGGATTGACGCACCGCACGATCCCCGACACGTCGTCGGGGACTGCCACCACCCGCTTTTCCACTACCTGATAGTCGCGGATGGTGTTCAGTTTGGCTTCGGGAGCAACCAGGGCGATCTTGTTGATCTCCTTGTTGTCGAAAAACTTGCCGGTGATCTTGATGATGGCTTTTTTGCCGAGTTTTTTACTGTCGAGATTGTTGCCAAAGGTAACCTGCGATCCGATCCTGTCCAGCCCCAGTATGGAAATCACCTTAAAAAGGCTTCGAGGCGGAATATGATCAATGACAGTGCCTGCCCGAATGGCGCTGACAACAAACTCTCCCTTTTTTAATTCGCTCATGATGATAGAAAATTTAAAGCCCAAAAATAATCATAAAAACGGAAAGACAACATTTCATCCGGTCGTTTTTTATTTATCTCCCTGTGATGACGGGAATTAATCGGGAAGACGAAGCCCGCACGGACTGATTTATTCGTAACCCGTGTCATACATCCTTCACTGTCCGTTATCCGCTGTCAAAGCCTTATCTGTATGCGTTGATAGTGCCTTTTACCTTTTTCATTCTGTTGATGAGCGTATCCAAATAGTTGGTATCTTTCACCAGCACGGAGATGGTACCTTCAAAAATGCCGTCGTTGGTTTGCAGCGATATGGAACGGATGGGAGTATTCATTTCCTTGGAAATAATATCGGTCAGGCGGTTGACCACTCCTATTTCGTCGTAACCGGTCACCCAGAGATCTGCCTGATAGAGTGAACTCTGTTCGGAATCGACCCAATGGGCTTCCAGAATGCGGTAACCGAATTTCTCTGCCATTTGCTTGGCATTGGGACAATTTTCCCGATGTATCTTCACCCCTTCGTTGATGGTGACAAAGGCAAAAATGCGGTCGCCATGCACCGGATTGCAGCACTTTGCCAGCTTATAGTCCCAGCCGCCCGTTTTTCCGTCGATGGAGATAAAATCCCTTTCGCCGCCTTTTTCCGTCAGCGGACGGGCAAGTTTCCCTACCGCCTGTTCGTCGATTTTTTCGGGCAATTTCTGTTTTTCCTCCCGCTCGGCAGTCGATACCGCTTCCTTGATTGCCGGAAAGTCCAGTTTGTCGTCCACCGCCAGGGCAAATACTTCGGTATAGGTTTTTACCTTATACAGTTTTTGGATGATTTTCAGGGCATTGTCGTCCAGGGTTAATTTCCAGTTTTTAAACCGGCGTGCCAGTATTTCGCGTCCCTGCTCCGAAATTTTGTGTTCTTCGTCTTTCAGCAGGGCTTTGATGCGGTTGCGCGCTTTGGAGGTCACCACCACCGAGAGCCAGTCGGCGCTTGGTTTCTGGTTTTTAAAGGTGGTAATTTCCACTCTGTCGCCGTTTTGGAGTACGTGGCGTATGGGAACGTTCTTTCCATTGACCTTGGCGCCCACGCAAATAGCGCCGATGCCCGAATGTATGTCGAAGGCGAAATCAAGCACGGTAGCGCCGACGGGCAATTTTCGCAAATCGCCTTTGGGGGTAAAAACGAAAATTTCCTTTGAATAGAGGTTCAGTTTCATGTTGTCCAGCCGTTCGGACATCTCGGTATCGGGCGAATCGAGGCTTTCCCGGATTTGCTCCAGCAATCTTTCCATGTCTTCTCCCGCCTGCCCGCCCTTGTATTTCCAGTGAGCGGCAAGTCCCTTTTCGGCTATCTCGTCCATCCGCGCGGTACGTATCTGCACTTCCACCCATCGTCCTTCGGGTCCTACCACTGTGGTGTGCAGCGATTCGTATCCGTTGGACTTCGGCACCGAAATCCAGTCGCGCATCCGCAGCGGGTTGGGCTGGTAAAAGTCGGTGACCACCGAATATACGTGCCAGCAGTCGGATTTTTCCCTGTGCTGTTCGGAATTGAGGATCACCCGTATGGCAAACAGGTCGTACACTTCTTCAAAGTCAATGCGCTGCTTGACCATTTTGTTGTAGATCGAATAGACGGATTTAAGCCTTGCCTTGATGGAGAAATCGAACTCCTGCCGGGACAGTTCGTCATGGATGGGTTGTATAAATTCCTTGATGAAGCGGTTGCGTTTGGCGGTGGTTTCCGCCAGCTTGCGGGTGATGCTGTTGTATGCTTCGGGCTGTATCTGTTTCAGGGAGCGGTCTTCCATTTCCGATTTGATGTTGTACAGTCCCAGCCGGTGCGCCAGCGGAGCAAACAGGTAAAAGGTATCGGAAGCAAACGGGTAGCGTTCCTTTTCGGGAAACGTATCCATGATGCGCATCAGTTTGAGCCGTTCGCCGAGTTTGATCAGGATCACGTTGATGTCGGTCACCATGGAGAGAAGCATGTTTCGGAAGTTTTCCGCCTGATGTACCGGGTCGTTCACGGAAATGCCCGATATGCCGGCAAGCTCACCGGTAATCACTGCCACTTTCTCCCCGAAACATGTCTGCACCTGCTCCAGTTTGACGGCTCCCGACGAAACGAAGTGATACAGCAGGGAAGCCAGCACCGACGGTTTTCGCAAACCCAGTTCTTCCACCGCAATCAATGCCAGATCAAGACCGAAGTCAAGCGTCGGTTGTCCGTAAAGCGAAACAGCATTGTCGCCGGCGTCCAGCGCCAAATGGAAAGCCCTGCGTATGTCGGCGGTTCCGTCCTGAAACACATTCCGTCCCGCACGCAGCAAAGCCCTGTATTTACGTTCCGTTTCAAGGGATACAAATATTTTTTCCGTTTCTTTCCGCATCACAAAAAAGTATGAGTCATTCAACGCCGCAAGATACAATTTTTCGGTTAATTATATTACGGGAGGCAAAAAAAATGCAGGCGAAAAACAATTTTGCATGTTTGCGATACAATTAAATTATTATCTTTGCAGGAATTTAAATTAACATAAATATTATGATACAAGGATTGTATTCGGTTCCGGAAGTAACCGAAATGATAGGGAGAGGCGATGTCCTTCTGCTGGCGGGCGATGTTGATCTCCTTGCCCAACTTCCTGCCGGCAAATGGATTGGCGGGTCGACAACACGCTTTATATTGCATGCCGACGAACTGGTGGAGTCGCATGATAAAATTTTTGTTCATAACCTGTCGGAGATTGCCGGCGAGATAAAAATTTCCGTGTACGACCCGTCCACGATCTCAAATATTTTCGATGACGCCTATGACAACGGCTTTTCCGTGCTGATCATGGCGTGGGGATCGGATACCCTGAAAGAATATTCGATCAACGTGTCCTCCTACCATAATTTTGCCTGCAAGGTGATCTGCGGGTGGATCACCAAGAATTTCTTCGACAACGAAAATCCCGACATATCCAAAGCCGTGTGCGGCAAAGACGGTTCCCTTCATTCCAACAGCGGGGTAGTGATGCATGTTGCCTTGCCTGCCGACAAGTATGCCGAGGTGCATACCTTCAGCCCTTTCAAGCAGGGCAAGGGAGATGTTTTCATGTTTGAAGAAAACGGTTTGCAGGTGGAAAACGCCTGTATCAACGGGATAAAGCAAAATTTCAGACAATATCTGGAAAGTCAAAAAATCGACCGTTCGGTGGAATGTATCGTTGCCGGAGATTTTGCAGGAACCATTATGAATGTTTACCTTTTGCGGGATCAAAAAAGCGATCGGGGCAAATATGTTTCTTTCTCCGCGCCTGTTTACGGGGGAGTGGAATACCGCTTTGCCGAAATCGACCTGTCATACGAAGAACCGACCTCATTTGAGGGCGACATCGTTTTTTCCCTGACCTGCATCACTAATTACACTCAGCCCGAAGTATTCAAAAAATACTTGAGAAACATGCATGGTCCGTTTACTTACGGCGAGATAGCCTACCACCTGATGAATCATGCAACCATATACGTTACGGTGGGAAACGTTCAAGAACCCGTTTATGCATCCTAATTTATGAACGCTCAGGAAATAATCGATCAAATACCCGATGATACCCTGCTCAGTATCATCAACAAAGCCAACGAGCTTACGTGGAATTTTCTTGCCTTGAAGGTGATGCTTGCACGGCTGAAACTGAAACTGTCGATGATGGACAATGACATTGCACGGCAGCAAAGTTGCAGAGATTTGCGTGATTTATTCCGTAAAAGTCGCAATATACCCAATGCACAAAAAGACATGCAGCTCATTGCCGAACAGTTTGGAACCCCGTTCGCCTGACCGGTTTCAAGGAGCATGAACATCCCTGAGGCATTGTCAAATAAAGGTGACGATATTATCGACTGCGCAAACAAATATAAGGTTTTTCCGTGCTTTTCCGCTGTCCGGACTGCGGCGGCTGTTGCGGTGACGCTCACTGTTGCCGCATTGTCGGCTGTCGATGGTATGCTGCCGACCGTCCCCTGCTAAAAAAAATACGGTATTTTTTCGGGAATTATTTTACGTAAACGATATTTCGCGTATTTTTGCCGTTTGTTTCCATGCCGTTTCATCGGCGTTGGATTTTACGGATTTGTCAATAAATATGCAATACATGAAGGATTTTAAACGTTACATGGTGACCTCGGCTTTGCCTTATGCCAACGGACCGATACATATAGGGCATCTGGCGGGAGTGTATGTTCCTGCCGACATTTACGTGCGGTATCTGAGGTTGCGCGGCAAGGACGTCGTATTTGTGGGCGGCAGCGATGAACACGGCGTGCCTATCACCATTACGGCGCGGAAGGAAGGCATTACGCCGCAGGAAGTGGTTGACCGCTATCATGCGCTCATCAGGGACGCCTTTGAACGTTTCGGGATTTCGTTTGACGTGTATTCGCGCACTACCTCAAAGATACACCACCGGACGGCGTCCGAGTTTTTCGGGACGCTGTACGAAAAGGGCGACTTTGTGGAAAAGGAAACCGAACAGTACTACGATACGGAAGCGCAGCAGTTTCTTGCCGACAGGTACATCACCGGTACCTGCCCGCACTGCCGCAACGAGCATGCGTATGGCGACCAGTGCGAACAATGCGGCACTTCGCTCAACGTTACCGACCTGATTCACCCGCGTTCCACCCTCAGCGGCTCGGCGCCCGTGCTGCGCGCCACCAAACACTGGTATTTGCCGCTCGACCGCTACGAAACCTTCCTGAGAGAATGGATACTCGAAGGACACAGGGAGTGGAAAAGCAATGTTTACGGGCAGTGCAAGTCGTGGCTCGACTCGGGTTTGCAGCCGCGCGCCGTCACCCGCGACCTCGACTGGGGCATCCCCGTGCCTGTGGCGGGCGCCGAGGGAAAGGTGCTCTACGTGTGGTTCGACGCCCCTATCGGGTACATTTCCAACACGCGCGAACTGCTGCCCGATACATGGCAGGACTACTGGAAATCGGACGACAGCTGCCTGGTGCACTTTATCGGAAAAGACAACATTGTGTTCCACTGCATCATCTTCCCCGCGATGCTCAAGGCGGAAGGCTCGTATATCCTCCCGCACAACGTGCCGGCAAACGAATTTCTGAACCTCGAAAACGAAAAAATCTCCACTTCGCGAAACTGGGCGGTGTGGCTGCATGAGTACCTCAACGATTTTCCCGGAAAGGAGGATGTGCTGCGGTATGTCCTCACCGCCAACGCGCCCGAAACCAAAGACAATAATTTTACATGGAAGGATTTTCAGGACAGGAACAACAATGAACTGGTAGCCATTTACGGCAACTTTGTCCACCGGGCAATGGTGCTGGCGCATAAATATTTCGGCGGGACGGTGCCTGCGCGCGACCGGCTGACGGACGTCGACAGGGCAACCCTCTCCGCCATTGCAGGGATACGCAAAAACGTTGAAAACGCCATCGAAAACTGCCGTTTCCGCGAAGCCTTGAAGGAAGCGATGACCCTTGCCCGCACGGGCAACAAGTATCTGGCGGATACCGAACCGTGGAAACTGATCAAAACGGATGAAACGCGCGTGAAGACCATCCTCAATATTGCCCTGCAAATTGCCGCAGGCACGGCATTGCTTTTCGAACCGTTCCTTCCCTTCGCTTCGGCGCGGCTCAGAAACATGCTCCGCCTGCCTGCCGCAACGTGGGAAGACCTCGGCGGGAGCGATCTGCTTGCCGCCGGGCATCGGTTGAACGAACCGGAACTGCTGTTTGAAAAGATAGAAGATGAAGCCGTCGAAAAACAGTTGCGCCGTCTGGTGGATATAAAAATTGCCAACGAAAGGCAGGCATACAAGGCAATTCCGGCTAAAAACGACGTGTCGTTCGACGAGTTTTCGGCAATGGACATTCGCATCGGCACCGTGCTGGAAGCGGAAAAGGTGCCGAAAACCGACAAACTGATGCGCCTGCTGGTGGATACCGGCATCGACCGGCGCACCATCGTATCGGGGATAGCAGAGCATTTCACGCCGGAAGAACTGACCGGCAAACAGGTGAGCGTGCTGGTAAACCTGACGCCGCGAACGTTGAAAGGCATAGTGTCGCAGGGCATGATCCTGCTTGCGGAGGACGCCGGCGGGAAACTGGTGTTCGTGGCGCCCGAAAATGCTGTTGTAAACGGCGCCACAGTGAGATAGACAATAAAAACAAATATGATGGACGATATTCAAAAGATCAAGCAACGTTTCGGCATTATCGGTAATGCCGCTTCGCTCAACAGGGCGATAGATATTGCCATGCAGGTGGCGCCCACCGATCTGTCGGTGCTGATTACCGGCGAAAGCGGGGTGGGCAAGGAGGTATTCCCGCAGATCATTCACCAGAACAGCGCCCGCAAACACGGGCAGTATATTGCGGTGAACTGCGGGGCAATCCCCGAAGGAACCATCGACTCGGAACTTTTCGGACATGAAAAGGGATCGTTCACCGGCGCTTCCGAAAGCAGGAAAGGTTATTTTGAGGTGGCAGACGGGGGTACCATTTTTCTTGACGAGGTAGCCGACCTGCCCATGCCCACACAGGTGCGGCTGTTGCGCGTGCTGGAATCGGGCGAATTTATCAAGGTGGGGTCTTCCAAAGTGCTTAAGAGCAATGTCCGTGTGATTGCCGCTACCAATGTGAACATTCAGGAGGCTATTGCGCGGGGAAAATTCCGGGAAGACCTCTATTACCGCCTCAATACGGTACCCGTGTTTATCCAGCCGCTTCGCGAACGCCCGGAAGACGTCCGGTTGCTCTTCAGGAAGTTTGCATCCGATTTTGCCGAAAAATACCGCATGCCGGCTATCCAGCTCACCGACGAAGCGCAGCAGAAACTTGTGTCGTGCTACTGGCCCGGCAATATCCGGCAGCTGAAGAACATTACCGAACAGATTTCGGTGATTGAGCATCAGCGCGTCATCGACGCGGACGTCCTGCAACAGTACCTGCCCGCCCAGATACATTCCCGCCTGCCCGCCATTTACGACAGGGAGGATGAAAAAACCTTCACTTCCGAAAGGGAGATACTCTATAAAATACTCTTTGACATGCGCAATGACGTCAATGAACTGAAAAGGCTGGTGGGGGAGATCATGCGCGGCGGCGAAGACGATGCGGACGCCACGCTGTTCGGCAAAAAAAACTACGTGGATGTGATCCCCCGCAGAACGCCCGCCGTTTCAAAGATAGAGGACACGCAGGAGATAGAGGACGAGTCGCTCTCGCTTTCCGACAGGGAAACGGAACTGATCAGGAAGGCGCTGGAAAAACACGGGGGACGCCGCCGCAACGCCGCACGGGAACTGGGCATTTCCGAAAGGACGCTCTACCGCAAAATAAAGGAAGCCAATCTGGAATAGACGATCATGAAACATGCCGCCGTTTTTTTTGCAGCCGCCCTGCTGTCCGCATCATGCGGGAGGGTGGTCTTCAACATGTCGGGAGCCTCGGTGGCGCCGGCTAAAACCTGTCAGGTAAACTATTTCGAGAACAGGGCGCAGATCGTCAACCCGAGCCTGAGCTATCAGGTAACCGAGGGGCTGAAGGACAAGATACAGTCCAATTCATCGCTCAATCTGGTCAACAGCGGCGCCGACGTGCTGTTTGAGGGGGAAATCACCGCCTACGACGTGCAGCCGCAGGCGGTTCAGGCAACGGGCATGGCGGCGAAAGACCGCCTCACGGTGACCGTGAAGATAAAATTTACCAACGAGGTGAAGCCCGAAAACAGCTTCGACAAGTCCTTCTCCCGCTTTGCCGAATATTCCAGCGGAACGGCTTTCACTTCGGTGGAAAGCCAGCTGGTGGACGAAATTATGGAACAGCTGATGGACGATATTTTTAACGCGGCTTTTTCCACATGGTAGCCTGCGCGCGCTACTGCGCCTCTCCCCGCGATTTCGCGCCGAGATAGCCGCCGTGGTGACGCAGGGCGTAGTCCGCGCGGGTAAACCCGATGCGTTTCATCATCAGCACCACCAGCGCGTCGCCGATCACGCTCATCACGGTGGTGGAAGTGGTGGGCGAAAGCCCCAGCGCGCACACTTCGGACGGGTTGCCGGTGTCGATGCAGACGTCCGCCTGCCGTGCAAGTTCGCTGCCGGGGCTGCCGGTAATCACAATCGCCGGAACGCCGCCCTGCAATCCCCTTGCCAGGGCAAGCAGTTCGACAATCTCCCGCGTTTTGCCCGAATTGGAAATCAGCAGCAGTACGTCCTTCCCGCACAGTATGCCCAGATCGCCGTGCTGCGCGTCGGCAGGGTGCAGCCACACGGCGGGAGTGCCGGTGGAACTGAAGGTGGTGGCAATGCCCAGCGCTATCTGACCCGCTTTGCCCATCCCGCTGACCACCACCTTGCCCCCGTCGCGGTGAACGCAGCGGTAAATCAGCTCCGTCGCCTTTTCGTAGGCGTCCGTTACCGGAATATTCATGACGGCGGCTGCCTCGTGTGAAAAAATCCTTTTTATGTCGTTTTGCATGGAATGATGAATAATTTTTTTAAAATTGACGCGCAAAGGTACGGCAAGCATTTCAAAACTGCAAGGTTTTTCCCTTTTGCCGCGGAAACAGCCGCAAAACGGCGGCAATGACGCGCAAACCGCCGCGCGCACAAAAAAATCCCGGCACGAAACCGGGATTTTTTTTCCTAATGGATGATCTAAATGAGGCTGTTCGCCGTCTCATTCCTCCTCATCCTCCCACTCCAGCGCTTCGGAGCAGTTGGCTAAAATCCACGCAAGCGCCTCTGCCGCCACCTTCTCATCCTTAAACTCAAGATCGTCGGTGAAAAGATCTTTATTATCGACATACACTGCCTCAGCACAAGCATCCTGTTCATCCTCGGTCGGCTCGTTGTAGCAATCGCACAGCGCCTTACCCAGTTTTACACCCGGAGAGTCCTCCTCTTCCTCCTCTTCCTCCGGCTCCATCAAGTAGCCTATATCCTTCATTACGGTGGAGCAGTTAGTGGAAACCCACGTTATAAGTTCTTCCATCGCCTTCTCATCCTTAATACCCTCCGTGAAGGTGACAATATCTCCTATAGTGGCAAAAACGCTCAGATAACACACCGTCTTCTCCGCCTCGTTCGTCTTGCCGGAGCACTCGCAAAATTCCTTGCCCGCTTTTACTGCCGGGGAGTCCTCCTCATCCTTTTTGCAGGCGGTAAACACCACAGTTCCGGCAATAACGGCAACCGCAACAAACAACATATTTCTTTTAAAATACTTCATGATATATATAATTTAACTGTTTAAAAATAAAAAAATAAAAATTTCGGTTTTTTAGGGGATAATGAATGCGCAAATCGCTGCCGCATGAGCGCACAAAAAAAGCCGTCCCTAAGAAAAAAATTGGTACAGCATGTATATGGAAAAAAACTGTCACTGCACGCACGGGTACGTGTGGCGCATATCATATCAAACCCTGCGCCGGCAGGACTGTTTGCTATGGATATTTGAGAAAAAACAGACATAAATTTACGCGCGTTTTGATGACATTATAATAACGGCGCAAATATATTGAAAAATTTAATCCGAACAAATAAATAAAAAGTTTATTTTTTTTTTCCGGATGTCACGCAAACCGCCGCGCGCAAAAAAAAAATCCCGGCACGAAACCGGGATTTTTTCCTGTAGGGACTGTCCTAAGGCGACTATTCGTCGTCCTCGTCATACTCCCACTCCATCACTTCGGAGCAGTTGGTTAAAATCCACGCAAACGCCTCTGCCGCCACCTTCTCATCCTTAAAATCTCCATCTTCGGTGAGAATATCTTTATTGGCGAGATACACGCCCTCAGCACACGTCTCCTGCGCCTCCTCGGTCGTCTTTTTGAAGCAATCGCACATAGCCTTAGCCACTCTTACGCCCGCGGGATCCTCGTCTTTATCCTTTTTGCAGGCGGTAAACACAACGGTTCCGGCAATAACGGCAACCGCAACAAACAACATACTTCTTTTAAAATACTTCATGATATATATAATTTAACTGTTTAAAAATAAAAAAATAAAAATTTCGGTTTAGGGGATAATGAATGCGCAAATCGCTGCCGCATGAGCGCCCACAAAAAGCCGCGCCTAAGAAAAAATTCGGTACGGCTATATATGTATATGGGAAAAAACTGTCACTGCACGCACGGTTACGTGTGGCGCATATCATGTCAAACCCTGCGCCGGCAGGACTGTTTGCTATGGATATTTGAGAAAAACCGGACATATTGACGCGCGTTTTGATGACATTATAATTACGGCACAAATATATTGAAAAATTTAATCCAAACAAATGAAATGAAAAAAAGTTTATTTTTTTTTCGGATGTCGCGGGAAACCGGCACGGCAGCGTTATTCTCCTCCTTTGCGGCATGGAAAGGAAACTGTTCCGCTGTTCGTTTATTTCTTCTCTTTGTATGTTCCGCCGCCGCCATGCTGGATGTCGGACGGATTGACGCTTGAGGCTTTCCCTTCCCTGTATGTTCCGCCGCCGCCGTGCTGGATAGTGGACGGTTTGACTTTTTTGCCCGATTTGCGTTCTTTGCCTTTAAACAGGGTGAAACTCCGTTCCCTGTAATTTTCTTCGGCTTTTTTGCGGCTGGCTGCCATCCGTTTTTTCACCTCCTTCGCCCGTCGTTTCTCAATTTTGGCTACCGCGTCTTTCCGCTGTAGCGAATGGATCCACCGTAGCAGAAAAAATTCCTTCTTTCTGCTGTATTGTTTGTTGGAGGCTGCCAGATGGGACTTCATTCTTTGCTGCATCTCCTCCGACTGTATCGAGCGGTGACGTTCCAGCGCCTCCCTGTAGGTTTTATCGGCTTCCTTTTTCTTGGCAGCTTCCTTTTTTAGCCTGTCCGCATCGGCGCTTTTCTGTTTCGATGAGCGAATATCGGGCGTATATTCTCCCTCCGAGTTAAGATACATGGGGGTGCTGCGTTCGATTTTTCTCATGCTTGCCGATTTTTTCGTCCCGCCGCACGACGGAACAACGGTCGTTACAACTACCGTTACAGCTATTATATACAGCAATCCGGAAAGATATTTATGTATTCGGTTCATGATCCTTTTCACGTTGCAATTATACGTCTTTTTTTTGAAATTTGTTTCATTCACCATTCTTTTTCTTACCTTTGTAACAGGATGATTGAAATGACCAATTGAATGTCGGGATGCGTAAACTCCCGTTAATAAAACGATTATACGTTCTCAAACGCAGGATGTATTTGTCAGGAGTACCGTTGCGGCTGCTGACAATTTTTGTGTGCCTGCTGTTTTTTGCAAAATTAGTGGAAAAAAATATCCTTTTTCCAAAATTCAATCAGCATCATGCCGGCAAAATACAGAAAATTTTTCTCAAAAAGGAACAAAAACTCACCGCGTGCGTGGAAAAAATCAAACACTGCATCGACACTTCACATCCCGATTCCTGTTTTATCCGCTTCCACAATGCCCTGAATGAAATTTCCAAAGAAGGACTGTACTGTTTTGTGTACCGGAACGACAGTCTTCAATACTGGTCAAGCAAGGACGTACCGGCAGCGCTCCTGTACCGGCAATCGGAATTTGACAAACCATACATCGGCATCATCCCCTATAACGGCATCAACAAATGCCGTTATGCCTCTTTTGTCCATACCTGGAAGGAGTACAAAATCGTGGGGCTGATTCTGATCAAGAACATCTATACCGATGAAAACAAATATCTGCAAACAGCATTTCAGGAGGACTTCGGGCTGCCTTCCAACATCAAGATTTTTCCGGAGATGAAACCCGGCTATTTCCCGATCTGCGACAGCAAGGGGCAGTTCATCTGGGCGCTGATTTTCGACGACACCTGCCATTACCGCTACCAGACATGGGTGCCAGCCGTTACCTATTTCCTTGCAATTCTCGTGTTTTTTCTGCTGATTGACGCTCTTTTCCGGAGGATACGAAAGGCGCGCCTGAAAAATTGCTGTCTCCCGTTTGTCACTGTCGCCCTGGTCATGTTGCGCTACCTGATGCAACAGTGGAGGATGCCTTCCTATTTTTATGAAGTGGAGATATTCTCCCCCGTGTATTTCGCCTCCGAATGGTTTCCTTCGCTGGGCGACCTGATGCTGTGGAGCATTTTTACCTGTTTTATCGTTGTCGAAATTTACCGTCACTTTCGCTTTCCCGCTTCCTGCGAACACCGGTGGAAATATTTTCTGTCCGTGGTCATCCTGCTGTTCGCTGCGGTGTGCTGTTTTTTTGCAAGCGGCTGGCTCATCAAAACGCTGGTGATCAACTCCACCGACATGTTCGAGGGACCAAACCATACCATACTGCTCAACAGCTACAGTTTTCTGGGATATGTGATTATTCTGCTGTGGATGCTTGCATGTTTCCTGCTGCTGGACAAAACGCTGATATGTTGCAGGCGCGATATGAGGCTCCACCGGTTTTTCATCCTGTACGTGATCATCCTTTCGGTGGAGGTAACCGTCTGTTTGCTTGCCGGATGGTATATAAGCAGCTTTTCCGTCGCCATACTTTCCGCCATGATGCTGATCATGGGAACTATCCGCCTGAAACAGTCCGTCAAATACGGATATTCCCATTTCATCCTGCTGGTGTTCATTCTTTCCATATACGCCACGGTGCATATCAGCCGGTTCAGCGTGATCAAGTATGACGATCAGAAAAAGGTCATCATCACCAACCTTGCCACCTCCCACGACCTGACAAGCGAATTTCTTCTTCGCGACATTTCCGAAAGGATCATTGCCGATACCGCCTTAACGGAGATCATGTATGAACGCGATCAGGAAAAAATCACGGATTACATCAAAAGGGCTTATTTCTACAATCCGTACTGGAATACCTACCAAAACTACCAGTGCGTGGTGTGCGGCGAACGCGATTCGCTGAACGTATCCGGCGAAAGGATCCCTTCCTGTGTGAATTTTTTCAGGAAAAATATTGAAAAGGACGGGACGCAACTGCCCCGGTCGCAGTTCTATTACATCAACCGGCAGCAAACCGACGCATACGCTTCCTATCTGGGCTGGTTCAGGAAAGAAAAGGAAAACGCCCCGCCGCTGCATCTTTTCATCGAAGTGTGGATAGGAGGCGGAACGGACATCGGCTACCCGGAATTGCTGCTGGACAACCGCGCGGGCAAAGAAAACAACCTGAAGGGATATTCCCATGCGCGATACCGCAACAACAGACGCATCAGCCAGTCGGGGATATATAACTACAATTTGAGCGGCGACATCTTCCGCCATCCCGATCAGGGAGACTACCACACCGTGATTGCCGACGAAATGGAGCATCTGGTATATTCCCCCGACAAGTCAAACATGATAGTGCTGAGCTCGTATGCGCCCAAATATGTCGATTTCATCATCAATTTTTCCTATATTTTCATCCTTTCTTTCCTGATCGTATCCGTAGGCACGCTGCTGTTCCGGCTGCCGGTAAAACACGTCTTCCGCTGGAGCCTGCGCAACAGGATACAGTATTCGATGATCATCAGCATCATTGCATCGTTCGGAATCATAGGAATATATACCGTATTTTATATCAACCGGCAGTATCAGGACAAAAACAACGACCTGATCAATGAAAAAATGCAGTCCGTTTACAAGGAACTCCTGAACGTGATACTGCTCCAGATGGGGCATAACGAACACTGGACGGAAAACAGGGACGAACTGACCGTGTGGCTGATGGACATGCGGAACATGTTTTTTACGGACATCAATCTTTTTGACGTAAACGGGAGCCTGATAGCCAGCTCCGTACCCGATGTTTTCAACAAGGGACTTGTCAGCAGGCAGATCAATCCGGACGCCTTCATCAAGCTCACTTTCGGGCAGCGAGCCTCCATACTGGAAAAGGAAGCGATCGGCGGTTTGAAATACATCTCTGCCTACGAACCGTTTGTGGACAACAACAACAATGTGATCGCCTTCCTGAACCTGCCCTATTTCACGCAGCAGGACGACCTTACGGAAGAAATATCCAGTCTGGTGCTGGCGATCACCAATTTCTACATGATCATCATCCTGCTGACGGTGATCATTTCGGTGGTGGTGAGCAACCAGATTACCCATCCGCTGATCCTTTTGCAGGAAAAATTCCGGAACATCAAGCTGGGGGAAAAAAACGAACCGATCCGCTACGGTAAAAACGACGAAATCGGAAATCTGGTAAAGGAATACAACCGCGCCATAGAGGAACTCGCCCGCAGCGCCAGCCGTCTGGCACGTTCGGAACGCGAATCGGCGTGGCGCGAAATGGCAAAGCAGATAGCCCACGAAATCAACAACCCGCTTACTCCCATGAAGCTCAGCATACAGCACCTTAAACGGGCATGGGACAACCAGTCCGAACGCTTCGGAGAGTACATGGAAAAAATCTCCCATTCGCTGATCGAACAGATTGACACCATGTCGTCCATCGCTACCGAATTTTCCAACTTTGCCAAGATGCCCTCCGTACACAACCGGCAACTGAACCTCATCACCCGGATCAACGACGTGGTGCCGCTTTTTGCTACGGGCGACAACAAGCGCGCTTTCCACACCAACTACCACGGTTTGTCCGAAGCTTTGATATATGCCGACAAGGAGCAAATATCGCGGGTGTTTATCAACCTGTTCAAAAACGCCCTGCAAGCCATTCCCAAAGAGCGGGAAGCCAGCATCCACGTCGACGTGCTGAAGCTGAACAGAATGGTGTGGATACGGATCAAGGACAACGGGACGGGCATCCCCGAAAACATGCAGGAAAAGATTTTCCAGCCGAATTTTACCACAAAGTCAAGCGGCATGGGCGTAGGGCTGACCATTGTCCGGAACATCATCGAGAGCGCCGGAGGAACCATCAGCTTCCGAACAAAAAACGGGGAAGGCACCACCTTTATCATCAGCCTGCCTTCTGTGGAAAATGAAGAATAAATCGCGGGATCAGCCTTCCATCCTTTCTATGATGTCGTCGGTGACTTCCATGTTGTGGAACACGTTTTGCACGTCGTCGTCCTCCTCAAACATTTCGATGATTTTCAGCACCTTTACCCCGTCTTCGGGATCAATCGTCTTGGTTTCGGCGGGTATCCGCTGCAATTCGGCATTTTCGGCTTCAACGCCGAGTTCTTCAAGCCGTTTTTGCACGGGCGCAAACCCTTCGAGGGAGGTGGTGATCACAAACACATCGTCCTGTACTTCAAAATCGTCCACTCCCGCGTCAATGATTTCCAGTTGCAGGTCGTCGGCGTCCAGCGTTCCTTTCGGCACGGTAATGATCCCCTTGCGCTCGAACATGAACGCCACCGATCCGTTGGTGCCGAGGCTGCCGCCGCGTTTGTTGAAGACGGCGCGGATGTTGCCCAGCGTGCGCTGGGTATTGTCGGTCAGGCACTCGATGAAGACCGCAATGCCGTGCGGGGCGTAGCCTTCGTAGGTAACTTCCTGCAAGGCTTCCGTATCCTTGGCTTTGCTCAACGCCCGCGTGATGTTCTCCTTGGGCATGTTGGCGCCGCGCGCATTGTTGAGCGCCAGACGCAAACGGGCATTACCTTCCGGGTCGGCGCCGCCTTCCTTCACGGCTACATTGATTTCCTTGATGATGCGGGAGAATATCTTGGACCGTTTTTGATCCAGCGCCCCCTTTTTCCTTTTAATGGTTGACCATTTACTGTGTCCTGACATATATGAATGATAAGTTTAACGGCGCAAAATTATAATAATCGATGTAATAAATATCCCTGTCCGAATTTTTTTTTGTAGTATTGCACTTCAAAATGATGAGCCGATGCACAATAAAAAATACTCTTCCACATTTGGTCGTTTGCCTGTTACGGAACATAACGCTTTTCCGCCTCCCGAATCGACAAAGAGCATGTCGCTGGAGGAATTATACCGGATGTATTATCCCAGACTGGCTACCTATGCATCATTTTTTTTGACGAACGACGAAGCCCATGATGCGGTACAGGAAGTTTTTTTGAACCTGCTGGAAAAAAACGGCAAAACATTCGATGCAACCATTAACGCCTATCTGTACCGGGCGGTACAGAACAAGTGCATAGACATCATCAGGCGCCGGACGGTCAGAAATCAGTATGCCTCCGACATGGGAAAAAAAATGCTGCAAATGGAGATGGAATATCTTTATACGTCGCGCAACGAGATAGAAGACCTTTTACAGTCGAAAGAACTGCGCGAAGCGATAGAGAGCGCCGTTAAAACGCTTCCCCCGAAAGGAAAGGAAGTGTTCCGACTGTATTTTGAACACCGGAAAACAGCCGGGGAAATCGGAAACATCCTGAAAATATCTGTCAGTACGGTGGAAAATCATATTTACTCCTGTATCAAGTCATTGAGAAAAAAACTGGAATTTTTTTATAAAAACTACAAATCGGAATAGGTACTTTTCGCCCTTCGCCCGAATTATAAGTATAGCAGATGCAGTATGGATCATTTGGACGAAAAATTAATCGAAAGATATTTAGCCGGCAGTTGTTCCGAAGAAGAAATGGAGCAAATTCTCGAATGGCTGAATGTATCGGAAGCCAACCGCAGGGAGTGGATGGCTTTTCGGATGCTTCCGGCAAAGGAAGGATTTGCCCGTTTTTCCGGGGAAGGACACGTCAGCCGTTCGTATCGCGAAGTGCTTTCCGGATACCTCTCGCGCCGGACGCTCGAAAAGGAAATCACGCGGAAGGTCACCCTGCGGCTCATGCGGTATGCGGCAAGCATTCTTTTGCTGGCAGGCATGTCACTGGGCACATATCGGTACGTTTCCGGAAGGCTCCATCCCGAAATGCTGACGGTTGCCGTCGGTTGGGACGAGCCGGTGCGGCAGGTGACGCTGGACGACAGCACCCGCGTGTGGCTCTCGGCAAACAGCCGGATGGAGTACCCGAAACGCTTTGCGGGAAAACAGAGAACCGTGTCGCTGGAAGGCAAGGCGTTTTTTGAAGTGACCAGAGACGCGGCGCATCCGTTTCTGGTGAAGACGGACGCATACACGGTGGAAGTGCTGGGAACCTCCTTTGAAGTCCTTGCTTCCGGAGACGGGAGAATATCGGAAGTGGTGCTGGTAGACGGGTCGGTGGAAATATTGGACAGCCGCCGGGCGCCCCTCTGCGTGTTGCAGCCAGGGCAGCAGTTCGCGCTCGACAGGCGGAGCAGGCAATTTACCGTGAAGGAGGTCGGCATTGCCCGGTATGTGGACTGGCGCGAAGGAAAGTTTGAATTTGACGGCATGACGCTTGCGGAAATCATCCGGGCGCTGGAACGGCACTACAACGTGCAACTGGTCATCGGGGAAGGGGTCGATCTGCAGCAGCGGCTGGTGGGATCGCTAAATCTGGAAAGGGACGTCGACGAGATGATGAGGATCATCGGGACGGTGATCCCCGTTAAATGCACCGTGCAGAACAAGACCGTCGTATATATGGACAGCAGCAAGTAATCACCTTTTCATCCCAACGCCTATGTAACCGATACCCCCGTCAAATAAAAAAAGCAGAAGAAAAGCGGCAACTTCTCTCCTGCCGAAAAGTAATTTACCCTTAAACGTAATTAAGTAATAAAAAACTCGACAAAGCTATGGTTTTTTTTGAGATAAATGTACTCGTCAGTTGTAAAATTATACAAAAAATACGAGCAAATATATTTTATATGCTGTTTCCGGCACTGGCAATCCTTTGTATGAACGGATACGCGCAGCCTGTCCGCTTGAGCCTGAAATCGAACAATGCAAATTTAAAAGAGGTGATCACGGAAATCAAAAAGCAGACGGAATTTGATTTTCTGTACAGCAAGGATATAGAATCGCTCTATTCGAGCGGCGACATTGCGGTGGAAAGCGGTAGCATGGAAGAGGTTTTGAACGGGCTGTTCCGCAACAGCCGGATACGGTATCAAATCATCAACAAAACGATTATCCTGACGGCTGCCGAACCTGCCGCGCCTGCCGCCGAAATCCCTGCCGCTGCTAAAAGGCAGGAAATTACCGTTTCCGGAACCATTACCGACGCGCAGGGAAACGAGATGCCGGGAGTGAACGTCGTGGTGAAAGGCGCTCTCCGCGGCGTGGTGTCCGATGCGCGCGGAAAGTATTCCGTTACCGTGCCGGACAGGGAGGCGGTGCTGGTATTTTCCTTCGTGGGATACGCCTCGCGGGAAATAGCCGTCGGCGAGCGTACCGTGCTGGACGTTGCCCTGGAGGAAGCCGCGCAGGAGATGGAGGAAGTGGTGGTGGTAGGCTACGGCGTGCAGAACCGAAAAACGCTGACCGGCTCCGTGTCGGTGGTGGACATGAGCAACGTGGAAGCGCGCTCCAAGTCCACCGTTGCGCAGGCATTGCAGGGAAAGGCTGCCGGGCTTCGCGTGAAGCAACAGTCCGCTCAGGCAGGCGGTGGCGCTTCCTTCAGGATACGCGGGGAAGCCTCCATCAACGCAGGCAACGACCCGCTGATTGTCCTCGACGGTGTGCCGCTCTCCGCCAACGGGGTGATCAACATGAGCCACCAGCAGTCATTCAGGGACGCCGGCGCCACCGATAACCTGCTGGAGGCGATCAACCCGGAGGACATCGAATCAATCACCGTACTCAAGGATGCCGCCTCCACCGCCATTTACGGAGCGCGCGCAGGACACGGCGTGATACTTGTCACCACCAAACGCGGGAAAAACGACCGCCTTGAGGTGACTTACTCCGGAAACCTGACCGTGCAGACTATCGCAAAAAACTACGAGGTACTCAACCCCGGACAGTACAGGGAAATCCTCAACAAATACGCCTTCGAGGAATATCTGAGGAAATACGGGCTGGATATTTACCGTGGCTATGTGGAAACGCCCGCCAAGATACCCGACTACAAAAAACCATTTACTGACGAAGAGGTAGCCGGAGCGGTCGGCGCCGACTGGATAGGGGAAGTAACGCAGCCCGTCGCCATGCTGCACCAGCACAATCTTTCGGTGTCGGGAGGCAGCGCGTCCGGGAAGTATCTCGTGTCGGGCAACTGGATGAAGCAGGACGGGGTGGTGAAAAACAACGGAACCGAGCGGCTTACCGTGCGCGCCAATCTGGACAGGGAACTCGGCAAGTACGTCTCCGCGGGGCTTACCGCCACCTACTCCCGCAACAAGTACGACAACGTGCCTATCCGCGACGGCGAGTACAACCTCGCGGGCGTCCTGCAGTCAGCCGCCAAATTTAACCCCACCTTGCCCGTGCGCGACGAAAACGGCAACTACACCATCGACCCCGCGCGCTCCATTTCGCCCAACCCCGTGTCGCTGCTCGAAATCACCGACGTCACCGTCAAGGACAGGGTGATCGGTTCGGCATACTTCGCGGCGAAACCCGTCGACGGGCTGGAAGTGAAAGTACAGGCGGGAGCTGACCGCCGTTTCCAGAAGCGCGGCAGCTATTTCCCCAAAACTACCAAGCTGGGAATGGATTCCAACGGCGAAGCCTACATCGGCAACATGGACGAGGCAATATACCTCGCCGACGCGCTGGCTACCTACGCCAAAACCTTCGGCAACCACCGCCTGAAGCTGCTTGCCGGATACTCCTACCAGCTCTTTGAAGGAGAAAACGCCAACATGGGCAACAGGGATTTCCTGATAGACGGGTTCCTGTACCACAACATCGGCGCGGGGGAATTTTCCAGACCCAACGTGTCGTCCGCCGCATGGAAAAGCTCCATCGCTTCCGTGTTCGGGCGCATCAACTACGAGTACATGAACCGCTACCTGCTGGAAATGTCCTTCCGCCGCGACGGATCATCCAACTTTACGTCCGAAAACCGCTGGGGCTTCTTCCCGTCGGCGGCGGCGGCATGGATCATCAGCGAAGAACCCTTCATGGAAGCGGCGCGCGGATGGCTCTCCATGCTCAAGGTCAGGGCTTCCTACGGCGAAACGGGGAACTACAACGTAGGGTACCACATCAGGGATTACTTCGGCGTTTCGAGCAAGGTGTACATACTGGGGGGAAACATTGTGGGCGGGGTGGCTACCTCCGAAATAGGCAACCCGCAACTGACGTGGGAAACCACCGGCGAATGGAACCTCGGACTCAATCTGGGCTTCCTGAACAACAGGATCATGGTAGCCGCCGAATATTTCAACCGCCAGATCCGCGACCTGCTCGACGCGCAGCCCATCATGTCCTATTTTGAAGTAACATCGATATGGGCGAACATCGGCAAAACGCAAAGCAAGGGATTTGAACTTACCGTGAACTCCGTGAATTACGACCGCCGCCATTTCGGGTGGACTTCCGCCCTCACCCTTTCCCGCTACGAAGACCGCTGGAAGGAACGCTCGCCCTACTGGAAGCCTAAGCCCTACGAGCGGGAGGACGATTACATCCGTTCCGTGTGGCGCTACCGCTCGCTGGGTATCATGCAGCCGGGCGAGGAGGCGCCACCGCACCAGACGGGACTCATCCCCGGAATGGTGCGCCTCGAAAACCGCAACGAGGGAGCGCCCGTGGATGCCGAAGGCAACGACACCGGACGGAACTACACCCTCGGCGAAGAAGACATGGTATTCCGGGGAACCACCGATCCCCAACTGGTTTTCGGGTTAAACAACACACTCCGCTACAGGCGCTTCGATCTCAACGTGTATTTCTACGGGGAAACCGGGATGACACGCGAAGGTTCCTACAAGGACGCATGGTCGCAGGTGTACGGAGCGGAAAACGTCACCACCTTTGTTTACGAAACCTTCACGCACGACCACACGGACGCCCCACGACCCAGCATACTCGGAAAAGGCTCCTCCGTGGGCGATTTCTACATCGCGAAAGGCTACTTTGTCCGCTGCGGGAACATCCGCCTCGGCTACCACATACCCCTCAGCCGCCGGATAGCGCAAAGCTGCTACGCATACCTCAATACGGACAACCCTTTCGTGATCACCAACTGGACGGGGCTGGACCCCGAAACCGACAACATTTCCTTCCCCTACCCCAACGTGAGAAGCTATAGCGTCGGGTTGAACGTCACATTTTAATACAAGGTAAAACATGAAAAACATGAAAAAAGGTAATAAAACGCTTGCGGCGCTTGCCCTCTGCGCCTGCATGACGGCAGGATGCTCACTGGTGCATGAATCCTACTCCGAAATAAGCACCGACATCTACCCGTCGAACGCCGAGGAAGCCGACGCGATGATACTTGCCAACGTGTATCAGGTGTTCAACATCTGGCATGTGTTCAACCCCGACGTAACGGGCTGGTGGACGATGTCCAACATCGTATCCGACCAGTTCGATTCGCAGTATTCCGGCTCCTACATCGGCTTCGACCTCACCGCGCAGGACAATCACGAATCCGGCACGGGCGGCTATCCCTTCCTCGATGAAGACAACTACACGCCCCTGTACCTCCGCTCGCGCTTCCTTTCCAAAATGCTGCTGACCAAGGAAAGGATCAAAAACGTGCCGATGACCGACGCCCGGAAGAAACGCATGAACGCCGAAATACACTGCGGGATGGGCTTTCTGGCATTCCTCGCATACGACCTGTACGGACCGGTGTCGCTGCCGACGCTAGAAATACTCCAAAACCCCGCCGCCGACCTTGCGGTGCGCCGCGCAACGGAAGAAGAAATGCAGCAGTACATCGAAAGCAACCTTGCCGAAGCCCTGAAAGACGACGCCCTGCCCGCGCGCTGCGACGGAGCCGAGTACGGGCGCTTTACGCGCGGACTTGCCTTCATGGTGCTGTTCAAATACTGCATGCTCATGGGCGGGATGAAGGAAAAGGAAAGCGCGGGAAGCGGCGCTCCCTGGTGGGAAAAAGCCGAAACCGCCGGGCGCGAACTCCTCAAGCCCGAATACGGCTACGCGCTGGAGGACGACTACAACGCGCTCTTTTCCGAAGCAGGGGAAAAGAACCGCGAAGTCATCTTTTCGGGCATTGCCGACCCCGCCATGGCAAGCACCTACGTTGCCTCGGTCATTCCGAGCGACTTCGACACGCCCGGGCAAAACCTCCAGAAATGGGGTGTTTTCAAACTCAGGTGGGATTTCTACCACACCTTTGAGGAGCATGACCTCCGCACGCAACGGATCATCACCGAGTATGTAAGTACCGCCGAAGGGCATCCCGTGCGCAGCGAGGCGAACGACGCAACGCAGGAAAACATCCGGACGGGACTGCGGCTGGGCGCCCTGCCCGTGAAGTTCGACTATTCCACCACCATCGGCTCCTCCTGCCCGGTGGACGTCCCCATGTACCGCTTTGCGGATGCCCTCACCCTGCTGGCGGAAGCCATCGTGCGCAACGCCGGCACGGTGACCACCGAAGCGGTCGGATACTTGAACGACGTCCGCCGGCGGGCGTTCGGGGCATACCATACGCCCAAACAGCCCTCCGATTTTGCAGGCGCCGAAGACTTTCTGGAGCAACTGCTCATGGAACGCGCCCACGAACTGTGGTTTGAAGGGCATCAGCGGCAGGATCAGATACGCTGCGGGAAGTTCATCGAAGCATGTATGGAGAAGGGGAGGAAGGGATATTTGCCCATAGCAAGGATCGAACACATGCGGCAGCAAACCGTCCCCGGAAAGTATGATTTTGAGAGGTTCCCGGTGCCGCTCTCCGCCATCAGGGAAGGAAGGGGAGTGATCCTGCAAAACCCCGGATATTAACCCGCGGCAAAACAAAAGAACATGACGCTAAAAACAAAACATCGACGGGGAGCAGCGGAAATTTCGGGCTGCTCATCAAGCATTTTGCGCCAGGGCGCGAATGATTTGCGCCAAGGCGCGAACAGTTTACTCCAAGGCGCGAGCAGTTTACTCCAAGGCGCAAGTGGTTTGCGCCAAGGCGCAAACAGTTTACTCCAAGGCGCGAGCAGTTTGCACCGTGGCGCAAATCATTTGCGATATGCCGCAAACAGTTTGCGATACTCCGCAAAAGTTGTACGGTCATACGCGAAATGCCTGTTTCGCCCTGTCCATTTTCCATTTTTAATTTTCAATTTTCAAAGATGATCAGGATATTTGTTTTCTTTTTCTTTACGGTATTCGGTGCGGTGTTCGTTTATTCCGGATGCAGCGGCGCCGAAACGCCGGATACGCCTCCCGCAGCCGGCGACACGATCGCTCCGCCCGCGCCGGACGAACCGCAGAAGGGCGCCATTCTGTATCCGTATCCCGACGACGCGCCGGCGTCGGACAGGTATGCGGTCACGCTCAACAGCCTGCCCTGCTACGTGTATCCCGTGCCGGAAACCACCAAAAGGCAGGACGGGGTGAAGGATTTTTACTATCCGCACGTGGCTAATTTTGATATTGAAGGGGAAGTGCGCGTGGCGATTACCCCTTCCGTTGCCGTGACTAGCGTGAAGATACGCCCGGAAAGCGCCGCCATTGCGCATGTGGTAACGGACAACCGGATAGAGTTTACCCTCGCACGCCCGCAGTTTTTGAGCATTGAAATCAACGGCGACATCGAACGTCCGCTGCTGCTCTTCGCCAACGCGCCCGAAACGGACATTCCCGACAGGAACGATCCCGGCGTCATCTGGTTTGAAGGGGGGAAAATACACACGCGCACCCTTCTGTCGGTGGGCAGCGGCAAAACCGTGTACCTTGCTCCGGGCGCCATTGTGCGGAGCGCTTTTCGCGTGGCAGCCGGCTCGTCGAACGTCCGCATTGCGGGGCGCGGCATCCTTACCGGCGAACTGCTTTCGGGCGAGCAGCACCGTATGATAGAGGTCAACAACGCCACTGATGTGCTGGTGGAAGGGATTACCGTTACCGACTGCAAGCACTGGACGATTGCCTTGATGGGATGCAGCGGGGTGACGGTGCGCGGGGTGAAGATCGTTTCCAACACCGGCTGGGACGACGGCGTGGACGTGGTGAGCAGCCGCAACGTAACGGTGGACGGCTGCTTTATCCACACCAAGGACGACTGCGTGGCAATTAAGGCGGGAGTGAAGTATTTTGGCTACCAGACCCATGCCAGCGTGGAGAACGTGACCGTGAAAAACTGCGTCATCTGGAACGGCAAGCACGGCAACGGGCTGGAAATAGGCTTTGAAACGAGCGCGGACACCATCCGCAACATCGTTTTCGAGAACATCGACCTCATCCACGTGGAAAACCCCACCCAGATGAACGAAGGCGTGTTTACCATCCACAACGGCGACCGTGCCGTGGTGACAAACATTCTTTACAGGAACATCCGCGTGGAGGATTTCCGCCGCTACCTGATCGGGTTTTGGGTACTCGAATCGCAGTACTCGCAGGATCCGGTGCGCGGGAAAATATCCGGCGTCCGCATGGAGAACATCTCCGTAACCTCCTCGCGCGAAGGCGACCGCATATCCTCGCTGATAGGCTACAGCGCCGCCTCGAACATCAGCAACGTGCACATCAGCAACTTCACCATCAACGGGGAACGGATCACCTCCCTCGCCAGGCTCATACAGTGGCAGTCGCATACCTCCAACATCACCCTGGAATAAACATTTGTTTCATCATCCGACGCCCATGAAGAAGTTCCCGAAAATAAAGACGGCAGGCTTGAAGCTCCGCTCCATCATGGTGGAGGCGTTGCCCGCAGCCCTGTCGGGATGACCATACGCCGTCCGGTTTCAAATTTCAAATTTT
>JAISRX010000158.1 GCA_031273395.1 Bacteroidales bacterium
ATCTCCGTCAGGCAGGCGACGTCTTTCCGGTAGCAGGGCTTGTTCCCGTACACGGAACACGGGCGGCAACTCAAACTGAGCTGTACGGCGTTCTGCGGCAACTGCCGGTAGCCGTAAAAACCGGCATGCGGATGCGTGGCTCCCCACACGGACACCACAGGAGTAGCCGTCAGTGAAGCCAGATGCATGTTTGCCGAGTCCATCGAAAGCATGACGTCCAGATGACTGATCAGTATCAACTCCTCGCTCATTTTCAGCTTGCCCGCCACCGACACGGTATGCGGATACAAAACGCTCCACTTTTCGAGTATTTCCTTTTCGCGCGAGCCGCCTCCAAACAAAAAGAGCGTCGTGTCGCCCTTTTGGGAAAAATGAGCGATGATCCGCTCGGTGCGGTCTATGGGATAAATTTTCCCCTGATGTTTGGCAAACGGGGCAATGCCTGTCCATTTGCCCGATTTGACGCCGGTAAAGGCTTCTATCCTGCTGAAATCGCCTTTTCCGGAAGCAAACACGGAACGGAAACGGACTTCCGCCGGCAGTCCCAGAGCGCGGAAAACATCCGCATACCGCTCAGTGGAAGATTTTAACGGACGGAACTGTTTGTTCCTGCGTGCGGTAAGCCGGCGTTTCTCTTTCCTTCCCTTGCGGATGTGACGTACCTTCAAGCCGCTGCAACGGAAAAGAAAGCGCAGCAGTTTGGTGCGCAGTACGTCATGCAGGTCGGCAACCATGTCGAAACGGAATTGGGACAAATGCCCGTACAGTCGGAACATTCCCGCTATACCCCTGTAATCCGTTTTAAGATTAATCCCGATAAACCGCACATTGTCGGGACAACCGTCAAACAGCGGCTTTAAAAAGTCCTGCGACACCACAGTATAGCTGTTGCCGGAGCGCTGCCTTGCCAGCGAGTCAATCACCGGAACCGTCATGGCTACGTCGCCGATCGCCGAAAACCGTAAAATAAGCACATTTGCCATATCATTTCCTCAGTGCAACGCTCGTGCTACAATTGTTTTTCAATTTCCGTTTTCAATATTTCAACGCCGGGAAATCCCGTCGATTGAAATACCTGCCTGCCTTCACGACCGTATATCATGTAGGACGGCACTCCCCTGATGGGGATGGTTCTACCCCAGTAATTCCACTGGGCGTCGCTTACGCGATAATGTTCGCCGTGAATATCCGGGATCATTTTATTCCAGTCTGCCACCGGCGAAGTTTCTCCCGTGAGATAGAGAAATACAACGTCCTTTCCCTCCATTTCCTTTTTAAGCGGCAATATGGACTGATGAGCCGCAATACACGGTCCGCACCAGGTAGCCCAAAAGTCAACCACCACCACTTTTCCCCTGTAAGCGGAAAGAATGGCGTCGAGCATTTTGGATTCGCCGACCTTGGGCGTTTCGTGCACCACGCTCTCCCTGCTGTCCTTCAGAACGGCAAGCTGCTTCCGCATGGAATCGTTCTCGGCAATCAGCACGTCGGCTATAGCCGGCTGGTGCCGGAATGCTGCGCGTATTTCTTTCTTGTCGGCGTCCGTGAAAAAGGACATTTGCTGCAACCGGTCGGCATAGAATTGCCCGTGGACGACGTCGAACAGCAACCCGTTGTCATATCCCAGCAACGGGCTGATCCTCTCCCTGAAATACCTGATCTTTTCCTTCACCGACTGTTCCGCGGACGGACGAAACACGTCTATATTGCGCAACACGCCGGCAAGAAACGAATAGTTGGGAAGATACGACAGGTGCTGATCCATTGTTTCGGACAGGAACGAATAGTACGCCATGCCCGGTTTTTCCGGTTTCCATTCCGGTTTGGCGTTCTTTTCTCCGGAATTGCCGGCGTGTACGTAACCAAGCACTGCTTCGTACTGCAAAAGCAGCACGAGCGCCCGGAACTTCATGCTGCAAGCCAGTAATATCCGCGCGTTTGCCGACATTCCTGTTTCCGGTATCCTTTCCAGTTCGCGCCGGAGGATCCCCAACAGGTATTCCCTGTACGCATCGGGAGGCATATCCGCCACCTCGTTCGCAAGCGTGTCGAAGTCAAAAAGCTCCTGCGTCTTCTTCATGAGCGCATTCAGTTCGCTCTGGTTCATATACTCTCCGGAAGTGCGGATATAAAGGGAATCGCCCGCTTCCCTGTCGGTACGGTAACGGGACATGTAACGGCTTTTTTTCTTCAGGTCGATATATATTTCCTGAGATTTGCCGGGTACAAGGAAAATATTGCCTGCGGAAGTGTTTACAATGCCCGGAATGCGGACGGGTATTTCCCCCGAAAAGGAGCCGTCTCCCGCCACAGGCAATTCAACGATGCTTTGCTTCTGAATGAACAATTCATCCGCAAGCACATCCACATTTACGTCCATTCCTTCGATATAGCCGAGAAACCTGCCGCTCAGCAGCGTTTTTTCCGTACCGGCTACAGAAGGGGGAAGCGGTGGCTGTACCCCACTCTCTGTTGCGTTTTCGGGAAGGGGATCGAATGTTACTTTTGCGCCGGGCAATAACCGGATACCCCATATCTGAAAACAGTCGGGACAATTGTTTGCCATAAAGTCAATCTTGACCGCTTTGGGGGGCAGGGGAGGAAAAAACAGCTTGAAAGAGGCTTTGCCGGACGCCGGCATGTAAAAGTCCTCGTCCAAAGTGATCCCTTCCGATCCCGTGACCGGCAGTTTTTCATCCGTTCCGCTTTCCCTGATGCAGGTTTCCCTGCCGATGCGTATCCAATTGTCGGGATTCAGAAAGGCGTCAAAGTAAAAAACGGTTGCCGAGTCGGTCATTTCTATTTTATTTATCTCAAGGGTGGCGTTATTCCATACGTCAAAAACGGGATGTTCGATGACGGCAGGGCGCTTTTCGCCGCAACCGCAAATGCTCCAAACACACAGGAGCAGGAAGACAATTTTTTTCATATTCTTTTTAATTTTTATTGAGCAGCAAAAGTAAGACATATTTTTTATATGGTGACATATTTTTTCAGGGTGAAGGAATTATCGCAAAATAAGACAGGGTAGCCCTCGAAAGATAATGATTAGTGATCACGTCGTTGCTCCGCTCCGCTTACGGTTAATAAAGCGCCGTCCCGCAGGGACTGCATCGTCGTAGAGACGCGGCATGCCGCGTCTCTACGACGTCAAG
>JAISRX010000196.1 GCA_031273395.1 Bacteroidales bacterium
AGTCGTCCGGGTCTTCCGTTAAAAGATTCGGAATGAGGATCGCTTTGATCCTGTGAAAAATATTTGCCATAACTTTTTGATTTTAATGATTATGAATATTTATTTTATTGATGATTGGATTAACAGGACAGGCGGAACAGGTAGGACAGGTCGCATTGCGGAACGAAAACATTTCGCCCCGCCGTGTTCCGGGCATGAAAAAAGCCGGTACATGCAAAAAACATGTAACGGCTTTATATAAATTGTAAAAAAAATCGCTATACGCGCGCACGCATATAATGTATGCGTAACTGCTTGATATACTCTCTCTCTCTCTCTCTCTCTCTCTCTCTCTCTCT
The DNA here is from genome assembly GCA_031273395.1 of Bacteroidales bacterium. Classification (GTDB taxonomy): domain Bacteria; phylum Bacteroidota; class Bacteroidia; order Bacteroidales; family UBA4181; genus JAIRLS01. The sequence continues at coordinate 339 of JAISRX010000196.1, forward strand.
CTCTCTCTCTCTCTCTCTCTGTAAATGTCACGCCAAGGCATGCGAACGCCTGATGGTCAGCGGACACGACCATACCTGTCGAAAGATTTCCCGTATCTTCCGGCAGCCACTCGGCGAACAATATGTGAGAAAAAGGCTTCATTTTCTATTAAATATAACGTTCTTTTGCTTTTTTTGCTTCTTGCCTCGAAGTAAAAACCGTCAAACGACGGGGCAAACATAATACAATTTTTTCAAAGTTGTTCTCTTGGATGCAAAAAAAGTTTAAAAAAAACTTCTTGGGCTTGCAGGAGAGGAAGTTAAGAAGTGATTTTTTTGGGGGAGGCGGAATGTCGTCCCGTGCGATACAAACTATCCGCGACTACACAAAACATTCTGTTACGCAGGACGTCGTCCCATGCTGTGTATCGACAAGGCATTCCGTCAGGCGTGATGAGCATCCGGTGATGCACATATCCATCCCGCAGGGGCGTTGCGCGCAACGCCCCTGCCACCTTTTATCGCACTACTACTTTTACCGTTTTGGTTGTGCCGCCGATGTTCACCCTTAGCAGATACAGCCTGCCTGCCGGCACGGGTATCCGGTACGATCGCGCCGGAGCGGATGAACCGAACCACATCTTTCCGGTAACATCATACACCTGAGCGGACATGATCTTCACGGACGACTTGGAATATACGTGAATAACATTACCTTCCTCTACCGTTACAATGACGTCCTGTTCTTCGGAGGCTTCCGCCTTTTTTTCGTCTGCCGGCGGCGAGGCAGCGTCCTTATCGACAAAACTCAGGCTGAAACGGTTGTTCAACTCTACCACGCCGGGAACCGCCGGCTGCCGCACCGTGAAAGTATATACCGGATTGTTCCGCAGATTGACTCTCTTTCCCAGTTCGTGGTCGATGAGCCATACCGGACTGCCGAACTGTTCCATATTCGGAAAGTCCAGCCGGACTTTGTCCGTATTCCGCAATACCAGTCCCAGCGGAATATCATCCGACAGGGAGCCGACGGAGTTAATGGCAAGCGGATCAGCCATGTCTGGGGTAAATGTATATACCGCCACATAAGCCTCGCTGTTGAAAAGTTTTCGGGAATCTTCCCTTGAATCGTAGCCGGCATACGCTCCCGGATGATGACGGACAATCGTCGTATTGCTTGTTTCCTTGCCGCTCGCCCTGATACGCAATATCTGCCGCTCGTCCGTGCTCATTTTTTTGACAACGGGCGCGGGCAATTGCGTGGTGGTCATCGCGGATGACATTTTCAGCGAAGTTACCGGCTGTTTTGCCGACTTCATGACGAAAAACGAGTGCAACGGCGCAATTCTTGCGGCGCTCATGTTTTTATCCGCCATATCCCTGTCCGTAAGTGCAATCTGCAATCTGTCTTCGTGCGCCGCATCCGGATAGAGTATGGTGATGAAATTGCCGTGTACATCTCCGTCCCACACCTTGTACCCCTGTTCCAGCACGCCGGCATTGGCGGCAAGGAACGCTTCGACTTTCAGATACGCCATAAACGGGTTCACCAACTGTATCAGACTGTAGTTGTTGTTGCCGTCCACCGGCAGCAGCAGATCGCCGGTATTGACGTCCATCGCTCCGTCCGTGATAAACCGTCCGGATTGGGCGCGCGACAATGTTGAGGTACGGCTGCCGTCGTTGTAGGCATATTGCGTTGCTTTCCGCGGAAAGCCAAACAGTTTGTCCCTATTGTTCGAAGTAGCGACTATTTTCAGGTTGAACGGTTTGCCCAGCGGCAGGGGAATATCCAGTTTGCCGAAAGTCGAAGTAAATATGTTTTCTTTGCTTTTCGAACCCTGATAGTCGGGGTTTCCCGTTTGAAAGAAATTCATATATACGTCGCCTCTCAGGATAGTGTTACCGGTGACGTTAAGATAGTAATCGCCCGTATAGGTGTCTTTCAGCGGCGCCGACAACATGACGAACTTGTCCCTGTCCTTCGGTTCCACGGCAACATCCACCTCCGCATTCCGGTATTCCAGATGATGGATACCTGCAATCATGGCATGGGGAGCAAGCCTGATATTATTGCAGTATGCCCGCTGCCGCAATTCGGGATAGTTATTCAGTCCCTTGTCGATAAACACGTCCGAGCAGTTGACCGGAGGAAATGCGGCTATCTCAGCTTTGCCGTTATTGTCTATCATCCAGTTCATCGGATTGTGCCAGTCGGTATCCGCATTACCCGTCCATTTGAACGTAATGCCGGGCGGGATGAGCCGAATGACGACAGGCGCAAGCGGGAAAGAAATCAGTTCATAGGCGCCTTGAGGCATCACCGGGCGGAAGAAAAACGTTTCATTGCCGGATACCGACGGAAGGAAAGGAGCGGTGTTGCCCAGAAATACCCGATCCTTGTTGTACCACTCAAAGCGCACGCCGGCAGGCTTGCTCAACAGACACAAGCGGTAGGACGTTCCCCGGCACACGCTGAATCCCTGTTGACAGGATTCACCCACAAAGATGTACACCTTATTGCTCCGTACTTCATTGCCGCAGGTTACCCTGTACCTGATTTCGACGATATTGCCGGGAGTGTGTTCGGGCGCCGTATATACCAGTCGGTTGCCTGCAATACGCACCGATCCGAAACTTCCCTGCAACACCCCCGTTCCTGCCGGTGTTTCGATGGCGTTTGCCGACAGGGTGAAGTTGCAGTTTGCCGGCAGCAGGTCGTTAGCCAGCACGTCCACTGTCGCCGTTTCCCGATGCAGGATGGTCACCACGTCGGGACGGACAATAAAATCACCCACATCCATCACGTTGTCCGACCGGTTGCAATCGTCGAAATACTTCGTGAAGAGGTCGGTAGTGTTGTTGCAGGTAGAGTCGGCAACACGGACGGTAAAGTTTTTGGTCAGTTCCTGCTGACCGAGCGGATAGGTAAACCGAACGCTTTCGCCGGTGAACAGGTCTTCTTTCAGCCGTACCTTTCCCTTATAGCCCGATGGCACATACTGGTCTGTTCCCATGAAAATGGCTATGGGCAGGTTGCTTGCCAGCGAAGCGTCGCCACTGTTGCTCACCGTAAACTCCAGCCTCGACAGGCTTTTGTTTATCCGGAGATCGGAGATCACGGCGTCGGGCAGAGGAAGCACCATTTTTATCGCTTCGATCGCATTGCCGGATGCGTTGACGGTACGATACAGGACATACGCCGGAACCTGTGCCGTCACGTTGTTGTAGATATGGGTTTTGGCTCCCGAAGCAACGTCCCTGTCCAGCAGATAAGTGAGGTTAGCCGACAGGGGATGATTGTTTTTTACCGGTATCTCAAGGTCTTCCAGTATCTTGAGCGGGGAATACATGAACTGGTTCCATACTTTCGGAGCAGGAGCGAAGCGTGCATGAGACAAGGCGGTTTGCAGCACATGCACATACCCTCTCGTATCGTCGTTGAGCGAACTGCCCACTATTATAATGTCCGCGCTTGCATCGCCGTTGACGTCGGCAACCACCGGATATTCGTAGCCGGTGCGCATGCGGTTGTTTCCGCTGACGGATGCATGAAACAGGGTCATGCTCTCGTCGGACAAGCGTATAAAAGGCTTTTTGGCTGTAATCACCCGCACGGCTTGCTCGTCGCGGAAGCATATATCGAGCAGACCGTCGTTGTTGAAATCGAACAGGGTACAAGCCGTATTCAGCGATCGGACAGTATGTTCCATCAGGAACGACACTTTCAGGCGTTCTGCCGGTGTGGTGGCAGTTTCGTTCCACGTCCAGCTCATCAGCGATCCGCGCGCTTCGGCGCTGTAACTTCCGAAACCGCTCAATCCGGGTACATTCGGATGGTTCGGTATGGTCTGCTTATCGTAGAAACGGGGACCCAGTATGGATATTTCGGGGTATTTCTTTCCCGCAGCATCCGTTTTCCCGTCGATGTCGCCCACGGAGATGTAGGAATGAGTTCCTCCCCGTCCGTTAAATGCAATCGGTACGCGCACATCGGCAAGTATCTTCATCGGGCTGACGTCGGGCGACGCCACCGGCTTCCATCCTCCTGCCCCGTTGCTTTCCATAAATCCGGGATCCCATACCGTTATCCTGAGATTTTTCTGGGTGTTGTCCGCATACGAAACGACGATGATTTCCGCCTTCCCGTCGGCATTGATGTCGGCGACGGCGGTATAGCCGTCGCCGACGCCCAAATTCGCCGCGCTGCCGTCAGCCGATTTAACGCTGTATGAGCCGTTTTTCGTGTTCAGGTTGTGATACACCTTTCCGCCGGCAATTATTTCCATTTGCCCGTCGCCATTGAGGTCGTATATGCACGAGAAATTAATGTGCCTGTCCGAAGCCGTACCGCTGTCGTAGGTAGTATGGCGGTTACGTCCCACGTAGGCGTAGTTCCGGTATTGAGCGATCGACGCGCCGGTATTGTTCCAGCTTGTGTTGGGTTCAAGGTCTTCCAGGGTAATCATCAGGTCTCCGGTGAGCGCGTTGTATATCTTGTTATACACGATGATTTCCGGTATCCCGTCTTCATTTATATCGGCAATTTGAGGCAACGGGGAAGTCTTCATGCTATTCCAGTTGGCTACTCCCAATTTCGACTGATCATAGCGTACCGTGCTTACCCATTTTTCGGTAAGCCTGTTGGGATGATCGGCAGGAAAACCCGTACTTGCAGGCAGGAAGGTTTCGGCATTCACCCCGTAGCACACCACCTGCTTGTTGTATTTCACAATATTCTTTCCCCACTCGGTATATCCGAAGGCGACAATGATTTCAGCCTGTCCGTTCCGGTCAACGTCCACCAGCGCCATCCACGAGGGGGTATTGTGCGTGGGTTCTCTCACCCGCCATTGAGCGGGAAGCGGATAGCGCACTATTTCCTTTCCTGTTTGTCCGTTCAGAATAACAATGTAGGAAGCCACCCCGAATAATGAAGCCTGTCCTGTCGGAGTGTCGGCAAAGCCCAGGGTCACTATTTCGGGTTTATGGTCTCCGTTAAGGTCGCCGACCAGCGGCGTGGAAAAGGCGTCATACTTGTGTGTGGCGTCGTTCACACCGGAAGATATGAATTTATATTGAGGGACGAATTTGTCCTGCTTCATGTTCGTGAAGCACCGGAGGGAATTTTCGTCCATCACGCCCATCGGACGGTGCATGTTGCGGATGACTACCATCAGGTGGATGATGTGGTGAAACTGTATTCCCGCCTGCACGAAAGAGATTTTGTACGCGAAATCGGAAGGGATGTCCACCACCCCTACTGCGGGTTTGGTACGATCGTTCGGGTCTGTTTTCGGCGTAAACCGGTATGTTTGGTTGATGTTTGTAGAGGCAAACGTCCCGTTAGCGGGTTGAGTGACTATTTCGAAAGTGACATTGGACGGAGTCGCTCCATCGGGGTATGTCGATATGTATTGGCTCAGGTCAACATCATAGTAGCCGGCAAGCCCTTTGGCAGGATCGTAAAAGATGGTGTACCACGAATTATGCGCCGCGAAATCGGGCAAATCCCACGAACCGATAGATATATTTTCCGGACGTTTCATCCCCCGCTGGTCATAGACGACATAGTCGCCGTAGGGCATGTCGGACGCTTTTCCTCCCTTTCCCAATATGGGATTGCTCCCCTTGTTCAACACCAAAGGATGCACTTCGAGTTTGCCGGGTTTATACGGCTCCGCATCTCTTATATAACTCAACAAGTCGTAGATATTACTTCCGCCGCCCGTTCCGGAGGGAACAAACTTGCCGGAGAAGATATTCCGCCTGATATTGGCTTTTCCGGAAATGTCTTCGGTAAGTTTGTAAGAGGTCCTGTGGGTCACCAGATTATTGACTATATGCAGGTTTGGCTTGTCGTTGGCTCCGTCCACGATGATGCCGCCCGATTCTACCAGTGTATTGTTGATAATGCCGCCGTTTTCCTTTTCCGTTCTGATGCAGTACATCTGCGGAGTGGGCGCAGCGGTACCGACTGCTGATACCGTATTATTTGAAAAAGTATTGTTAACCAGTAATGCTTCTCCGTTCTTGTCAAAATACAGATAGTTGATAGCTGTGTTCGAGTATATTGAGTTATTGAAGAAAGTAGATCCCGTCATTTCAAATTTGCCGTTATAAGATCCCAACAGCATACTCCCTTGCGACCTCAATAAATTACCGGAGAACCTGCAATCGGTTATTTCCATATTGCCTCGTCTGTTACAGATAAAAATAATGGAGGTCGAACTTTGCGACCAGTTATTGTTGAAAACTGTGTTTTCCAGTTCCACATGCGAATTGCTGTGATCTACATACAGGAAGGAATTAAGCACGTCATAATCCCGGACAATACAATTGCGCAGGATAAACCGGGCATTATCATGGTAAAAATGGAACACGTGCGGTTCCTTCGAATAGGTATTCATCGACCATTTTGCCAAAGTACAGTTGGTAAAATTGAGCGTACAATTGCGCGCCTTGTCGGCAGGCGTGCAGATGGATCTGGTGTTCATTCCGCTCCTGTATATTTCCGTGATGGTAGAATTGTTCACATTGACGGTGGCGTCCGTTCCCACGGACACAAACGGGTTTTGCGCGCTTATGATGTTATCAATCGAAACATGGTTCAGATTAAGGGTATTGTTGGCAAGAACCGTGAAGAGCGAAGCGTCCCCGATAGCGTATTCCATGGTCAGGGAACTGATAAAGTTCTTGACGGTCATATTTTCAACGGTGACGTTCAGGGAACGTTCCTTGGATAAACTGTTTGCCATGTGCAAGAACTTGGAGGTGTAATAACTCTTCGGGCTTCCCGTTAATATTACGGTAGCGTTCGGAACAGGCAGAAAAAACACGTTCAGTCCGCTTCTGTCTTCGGGCGTTCCGTCCCTGCCTATCCTGAATCCTCCTTCGGGAACCTTATACGTGCCGCCCTCGAAATAAATGTTGAGCTGTCGGGTATCGGCGTCGTTCAAATCCACGATATAGGCGCTCAGGAAGGATTGCAGCGTGGTCAGACTGGCGGGGGATGATACGGAGCCGTTACCGTTACTGCCGGCGGAAGCGGAAACATAATAGTCGCGTGCCGCTGCATCCGGAGCGAACCGTAAACACAATCCCGCAATGACAAGGATAAAATTAATGCTAACTTTCATCATGGCTCATTGATTTTTGGTATTATACAGGTTTTCGACAGTATTGTAAAATGTGTCCGCACACGGACGATACATCGGCACAATGAAACATTAAATTGAGGTATGCCGGAGAGAGGTCATTGCCGCACTGTTTCAACCGGCGGCAATCTTCGGCAACATTGCCGCAACGGAACAGCAGATCATCGCATGCAGCCGACACTTTGGCACAATGCTTCACAAGGCTGTTGCACGCTGCCGAAGGGTCGCCGCTGTACTGACGCAGCCTGACGGAGACCGCCGACACATCGTTGCCGTGTCGCAACAGGTATTCACATGCTGCCGACACGTCGTCGCAATGTTGCAGCAAATCGGCGCACACGGAAGACAGGTATCTGTCGTGCTGCAACATCTGCGAGAAAACTTTGCAGGAAGTCAGGATGTTTCCGCTGTGTTGCAGCAATTTCCCGCAGACAACGGAAATGCGCTCGCAATGCAGCAACAGGTTGTCGAAAAACACCGGAACACGTACCTCGTTGGGTTTCGGCTTTACCTCCGCCTCGTATGCAAGTACCGACGGCGCCTTGTGCGGAATACGCAACCGCACGGTACATTGCATCAGCGCTTTGTTTTCTTCCGGCATGGAAACCGTTTGAATGATGAAAGTGCGTTCCATGATTATTGGGTATAAATGATTGAACAGTGAATATGACGAGTCGGAACGAACGGTTTGTGCAAATGACTTGCGTCCTGAAGCCTACCGTTTGCGCTCTGCGAAAAATCGGTTTTCCTTTGGAGGAAATTGACCTTTTCCTTCGTGGAACCGTTTCGATTTTTATTTGCTAATGTCTTCATGTTGTATGTTTTTTGATACCTGTATCGATTTACTCTTTTATACATCGTACCGGCAAGGCACATCCCCCCGTCGCGGAGGTTATTTGTGCAGGTTGGGTATGGTCGAAATACCGGTTTCCCTGTATCGTGGGCGTTGACGTCCATATTCCCGTGTGCGAACCGGGGTTGCCGTATTTGCCCGAAACGGCGTCAATGCCCCCGGCAACGGGCAGGTTCAACAGTGAGGCAATGGTGGCAGGCACATTGCCTCCCTGAAATACATCGGCTCCCGGCACTCTCCACCCGATAGGGCTGGGATCATACGGTCGTTTCGCATCCGATCGCCACAGGAGAAAATCCTGCTTCGTCAACCCGTACCACTCTCCTTTCGCACTGACATAAAACCAGTCGGGATGTCCCACGGTGCGGTCGAAAACATTATCATCCGCCACGGTGTATATTGCTGTCGCGTAGCCATATACGGTACGCGGACCGGGGAAGGGATCTTTGCGTCCCCACTGGTAAAACATTCCATAGGAACCCTGATCGGAGACCACGTCGGTAGAAGCGCCCAGATTACGGCTCATAAACTGGTACCCTCTCTGTTTGTTATTGTGCCAGACGCCGATTTGCCGGCGTTCGTCATCGGGGAGATAATCGGTCACCCATACATGCCAGCTCCAGAGGATTTGATAATTATTATCCATCAGCCCCACACAGGCATTGCCCTGTTTGGTTCCTGCGGTGATGCTGATAAAAGCGCTTCGTCCGCTTCCCGTAACGGCAATATTGCTGAGCAGGTCGCTCGGCGGATTGACGTCCATCCACACGATACAGTAGTTCATGTTCGTTTTGTCCGTCACACGCTGTGTGCCGTCGGCGTTAGCCATAGCCACCGGTATATCCACCTTCCCTCCCGGAGCAACGATGTAGCAATTGGCGCCTATGTACTGAACCACGGTGAATTTCTTGGAGATTTGTCCGGCGGTCAATGTGACGATACCCGTGCGGGAAAACACATCAATATTCCGGTCGACGGCAAAGGTGAGCATGGCGTCGCCCGATGCGCCCGATGCGCTTTTCAGCGTCAGCCACGGAGCGCCCTGCGTAACGGTAGCCTGCCAGCCTCTTGCATAGCTGGTAGTCACCGGAACTTTATATTCCGCCTTGTAGGCGTCCACCACCAGATGATCGTGCGACAAGCCCAGCATGTACTGGTCGTTGAAGCTAATGTCGTTGATGGCTTCGTTGATGACCGTCAATCCCATCATTAAATTCGACCCTGTATTCGTTTTTGCTTCGTTAAAACGGGCAAACCCTTCCGTTCGGATGCCGGTAATGTTGATCAGGTAAAGATGATTGCGCAAAAGCGGCAGATGTTGTGACTTGACGCCGGTCACCTCGGCAATATCCAAACGGTAATAATATGTAGTTCCGTAATATTTCGCCTTGATCACCAGAAAGGTGTTTGTCGCGTTGCTTTCCGGAAGATATATCTCCCTGTATAAGGTTCTTTCCGGCATGGCGAATCCGATGGTATCCGCATCGGCAGCCACCGAAGGCACGCTCGGCGCGGTTACCCTGTCGTTGGCATATCCCGCTTTGCTGTTGGGAGCGACATACGCCCTGTTTTTGGCATTGACCACCGTCACGTGCAAAATCTTGAAATAATAGCCGAATCCCAGCGCAGGGTCTTGGTTGCCGATGTCCACGCCTATATCCAGCCTTACCAGCGCCCGCAACAGATTGATTTCGCCGATAGCGTCCGTCCCGACGACCACCAGCCCGGACTCGCCCCACATCGGAAAAGGCGCCGATCCGTCCACCGCCCACTTGCCGGTGAACGGGAAAGTGAAGGCGCCGAGCACATCCTCTTTCGACTTGCCGATGTCTGCCGGGGTCAGGTTAATGTATTGACGTGCGTTGGCAAGCACTACCAGACGCTGTTTTCGGCTGCTCTTGCGCAGTTTCACCTTGAAGGTTTTTTTGTTGCCGCTGACCGCCCCTTGCCGGTTGACAATATTTTCGCCTTTCCCGCGGTATCTGAATACCTCGCCGGCGCCGTCCTGTTCGAACGTCAATACGTCTATCGTCTCTATTTTGTTCTCATCCGCTTCGCTCATTGCGTAAGTGGACGGCAAACTTGTGCCGGGTACTTTCACCACGATTTCCGTATAATCGTCTTCGGGCGTTTCCGTCCGTTCATCCTTGCAAGCCGCCGCCGCTACAAGGGCTGTCATTAATATGATATTTCTTATTTTCATGATGATCAATTTTGTTGTATTTTGATTTTCTTTACAAGGTTTCCCGAAGTCACGGTAAGCCATCCTGTTCGCGCGGAAGCGCTTGCCGGCACTGAAAACAGCACGTCCGGCGAATTGCGTTTGATGGTAATCCATGCGTCGTCCGCTTTTACCGACCATTCTTTGGAATGATCGCTCGTTACGGACAGCACCGCCTGCCCGCCCGACAAGGGAAAGGCAAACACGCTTTGGCTTACCGTCAGGGTGGACGACAGGTTTACGTTACAGTCCAGACGTTGCATGTTCCATTGAACGATGTTCACTTCCATGTCCGTTTCGCGGGCGGAAAAAGCCTCTTCGGGCGTGGAAGCGCCCGCCGCCGACACGTTGATGATACGCACTTCGTAGAGATGATTGCGCAACAGATGAGTGCGTACGCCCGACTGCTCGAAGTCAATTCTGTAATAGGTGGTGTCCTTGCTTCCGCCGAACTGTCCGCCCACCACGAGGCAGGTGGCTTCGAGGTCATCCTTGTTGTTTGCCGGCGCCTCATGGAGGTAAATCGTCTTGAACAGGGAGAACTCAGAAGTCATGCCGGAATAACGGATGGGCGTGCGGACATTCAGCGGCGACGACGGGTCGTTGTCGTCGGGCATGGAAGGCGCCGTTACCTTCTTGCCGGAGAAATCCCAGTTCTTCTCTTCGGGGACTATCCTCCCGCGTGTCTTGCGGTTATAGACATACACCGTCTTCAACTTGAAAACGGACGCGGCTTTGCCCGTAACCAGCATATCTACCCGCAACAGCGCCCGCAGGAGGAACATGTTGTTTATCTCCGTTGAGTTGTCCAGTTTTATGCGCGGACTTTCGCCCCACATGGGCAGGGGTTTGCCGGCTGCCGACACATCCCACATCCCGGTATTGAGCGACTGTATCCGCGACAGTATCTGTTGCTTGCTGCCCGAAAAGGTCATGTTGTCTATTTCCCTGCGTGCGTTGGCAATAAAAACATAACGATATTCATCCGGTTCTTTCCTCAAAAACACATGAAATATCTTTTCCGCAACATTTGTCGTACTGGTTTGAATGTTTAACCCTTTTTCCTTATAGGCATAATACTCATTGCCGCCCGTTACCTTGAAAGCCAGCACGTCCATGGTTTCTACCCTGTTCTCCGCCGCGTCGTCCAACGAGTAGGTAACGGTACGCACCGTCACCGGAAAATGTTCGCTCTCCTCCGGAGCCTGCCCGTCGTTATCCGATTGCCTGCATCCTGCCAACAACAGAAGCCAGCAGCCACTATAGCACAACATCCGTTGTACGACCTGTTCTATTCCTGTTTTTGTTGAAGTCCTCATTTTCGATTATTTAAAAACCACATTACAAACTGACATCAGGTTTGATCAGGAACCAACCGTTCAACTCAAAGCCGACCAGTAAGGGTCCGTCAAACATAAATTTCAGGTAAAACTCGTCTTCCAGTGCTAATTTTTCATCCGTATCGTAGCGCTTGATTCCGTTGCTGTCGATAATTTTTGCCAGTTCATCGGTCAGCACCAGACCGATCCGTTTCACGGGCGGTTTTCCCGGACGCTTTTCCACCACGTACACCATCAGGTCGCTGTTTCTCCACAAGCGCATGGTGGTCATCCTGTATTCGCACACCACCGACGATTCTTCCTGCTTGTACGGCATATAGGTAATTCTGGTATTGCCGGAGGGACGGTTTTCGTAGTTATACGTTCCGTTGCTTCCGGTGAGAAATACGCCGTATTTCACATCGCTCGGCGGGGGAGCGTCTTTGCCCCACCCTGCAAACTCAAGAGTTACGGTAACGTTATTGGTGTTTTTTACAAGGAACATCGTGTCCTTTTGCTGTGAACTCGTCACGAAGGATATGGGTTTACAGGCATGGTAGAGGTCAGCCGGACGAACGTTCACCGTATCGTTCGGAACGGTAATGATGTTGGTGCTCATGCCCTTCATATTGCTGTCCTGCGATACGTTATAGTTCGCTTCATTCCTGTTGACCAGCGCTACCACAGTATAATCCCCGACGGGCTGCTGAGGCAGGTACGCCTCGAATCCCGACGCTTCCAGCGACTCTTTCGAATAGTGATATTTACCTGTCAAACTGCCATCCTGCCGGTACACATACAAATCAACCGATTCCACGACTTCTTCAAACCGGTATTTCGGATTGACGGTCTTGAAATGGAGAAACTTTCCTTTCGGGCAATTGCTGTCGTCTTCCATGATGCAGGAAGTTACGGCTGCTACCAGCAAATATATGACCATGTGTACGCGCGTTTTCATACGAATGTTTTTTTATAGAACTCTAACAGGGTGGTTGTACCCTGTTAGAGTTGATTACATTGTCAATCGTCCGTTGTCAATGATTACAGGGATACATCCTGAAGAATCTTGGACCACGGCAATACTTCAATTTCCACCTTTACATCCACGAGATCGTTCACCGGCTTTTCAGGATCCACCTTGTCGGTATTTTCACCGAGATTGGCTATCGAGGAAACGGTCACTTCATAATAATGATTGCGCAGGACGGAATATACTCTTTCCGAAACACGTTCGGTAGCGTCCTTAATGGCAAAACTGTAATACATTTCCCCGTTCGAATATTCCTTCGGGTCGGTTACGCCGCTGATGTTTGTCGGATTGCCGTTATAGATGCGGGTTTCGTTATTGACAGTTCCCGTCCAGAAGGTGCTCCCTTTAGCGATTCCGCTTGCGGCTTTATTTCCGGTTACACCGTCATACACTGTAGAAGCGTCTGGGGTATAGACTACTCTCAACTGCATGTAAGTGGTGTTTCCGAAAAACACCATCCCTTTGGCGTCCGGTTTGGTCGTGTTTTCGACGGTATAGAAAGGGGTATTCGGCGCATTCCACGTTTTGTAGTCTATGAACCGTTTGTTGGGAGCGGCTGCGGTTCCGGAAGGTTCCTCATGTGCGGCGCTCGTTACGTCGGAATTCATGGCGGGGGGCATGACGTTTTTCCATTGCCCTACAAGGTAGAAACTGTCGGGAACGGAACGCAGGCGATAAGCCGGACTGCTGAACTCGCCCTTGATGACGCCGCTGGCAGTGGTGACTACGCTGGCAAGATTCACCTGAGCCGCAATACGTCCCACTTTGAGTTTGATCACTTCCGGCTTGGTTTTCGTACCGTTGCCCAGCACCTGTACCTGTTCACCCCACAGGGTGCCGATAAAAAATGCGTTTGCAGTGGCAATATCCGGTCGGGTAGCGCTAAAAGCGTCCTTAAATCCCTGTTTTTCGAATTTGTCCCGAAAATCGCCTATGTCGGCTTTCACATTCTTCGGTGCGTTGGAAAAAATGTAAAAATACTTTTTCCCTGCGGTGATCTGGAATGCCTGCGACGGGCTTACCCCCACCGCTTTGTACTCAAACTGTCCGTTGGCGTCGAAGACATAAATGTCTATCGTTGCCGCAAGTTTATTTTCATCCGCTTTCGGCGCTTGCACATTGCTTCCGGCGCCATACCCCCGTATTACGCCGTCGGCAATATTCAACTGAACCACGGTTTCATCACCGCGTACTTCTCCCTCATCATTTTTGCTGAGGTCTTCGCGATCCCTGCAGGAGGTAAATCCGGCTATCAGGACTGCCACTACTGTTAAAAACTTCATTTTTGTTTTCATGATTATTGATTTAATTATTTAAAAAATTGATTATTAAAAAATTGATTATTAAAAAACTGATTATTGATTATTGATTTTACATTTCCTATCTTGAATTATGCCGGATGTACTGCTGCTGCGCCTTTTTCAGCTGCAAGAGGTTATGATCCGCCGCCTTCACGCCCCGTTTCTTTGCCTCCATCAACATCTCGCGCGACTTGCCGAACTCTTCGCGCAGCATGTACAGTACGCCGAGATTGTTAAAATATTCGGGCGTCCGGTTATCAGCCTTGTTCAGGTATTCCTCCGCTTTTTCCAGATCGCGCTTGTCCAAAGCGACGGCGGCGGCATTCAGGTTGGCAATCTCGTTGTTGGGAAAAGTCTTCACAGCCGTTTCAAACACGGTGGAATACATCTCGTCGGTCTTTTCGTAGGTGTTCGCCAGACGGAACATTTCCTCCAGACTCAACAGCTTGGGTTGCGTCAGCACCATCTCCTTGGCTTCTTCCGTACTGTAATTGCGCACGGTGTACTGAATCTGGCAGCTTACCCGACGAAGCATCGGGAAAATGTCCCGGAGTATCTGCTGGTACTGGGGCAGCGCCCGCAACTTGAATTTCCGCATCTCCGCCGACTGGAAATGTTCGAGAATGTACAGTACATCCTTTTTGTAATCGACCATCGAATCCCTGAAAATCGAAGCGAGCATATCCCAGTCTTCGCCGCCGGATTTTGCCACATAAAGGTCGTCCGGCAAGTCGGAGAGGGTAATAAGGAAATCTCTGGTCATTTGAGCGCGTTCTATCGCCAGCCGTTCGTTCAGTTCCAGACTGCCTTCCGGCGAAGCATAGCCCACCACTTCCACCGCCACCACATTCAAGCGCTGGTCGTTCCAGAACTTTTTGATCATTGTGACCAAGCGGTACATTTCGCGCATGTTGTTACCGAGTTCCGGTATAATTCTCGACTGCGAAGGAGGGAAATCAAACAGCACCGCTTCTTCGTCATGCCGCTGTTTCACCTTTTCGTTTTTCGGGCGGATATATACCGTCAGTGGGGCAATGTCGTAGGCAATTCCCTGACGGTATTCCATCAGCATCCTGTTCACCAGCCGCTCAATGGTGACGTGCTGTACGGCGCCGCCGCACAGGCAGTCGTCCTTTATCAGGTCAAGGTGCGCCTCACGCATCCAGTCTTCGAACGGCATGACGTAATTGTACTCCACGTTGTCCAAATCCTCGTCTTTCTCTTGCACCACTACCATGTGCGGCTCTGTTACTGTTTTTCCCTTGCGCAACTGAAGGGCGTTTGCGCGAAGGTACGCCTTGTTGCGCCCGTGCCCGTTGATCAGCAGACCGGGTAATTCCATTTCCCTGTCGGGCGACACCAATTTGGGGATCAGCATCAGCGATGTGTTGTCCCTAATGGCAAAGCCTTTCAGACCTATCGTCAGATTCACATAGACGGAATCGCCGAACTGAGCCAGTTCATTGGGCGTGATGCGCACCTGCCCCCGGTACGAATCGGATTCCTGCGCCCTGCCGTACCAGCCGTCAAACAGCGCTATGAACACTATCGCCAACATATATATCTTCTTTTTCATGGCTTCCATTTTTTTTAACGTATTAAATAAATGAGACTCACGGAAGCCTTGGTAGGCCCGAAATAATGAAACAGATCATCCTTTATCTTTTCGCCGCATTCCTCGCAGCGATACTTCCCGTATTCCCCGTATGCATAGCCTGCGCCTACGGACATCTCCAGCAGCCAGAAGTTGCCGATGATCCACTGATAACCGTATGAAATCCCTCCGCCGTAAAGAAATCCCTGGTAGCGATGATGCTCCAGACCAAACATTTTGATCCCCCCGGCGTTATAATAAGCATAATGCAAGTGTAATCCGATGAAATGACCGTAGAACCGTTCACACAACCAGTAACGTATCTCCGGTTGCACCATCCAGTGTTTTAATTTTTTGTTTCCGTTGAATTGCCAAGGATTGTAATTGCCCGATATGTCAAGAGTCCACTTGTTAGACAACCCTGTTTCCATCCCAAAATTGACGGTCGTGGTGGCGTCATACAGAAGGTTGCTCTTCAGTGAAATCGTCTGCCCTTTTACCTGCATGATGAAGGCCAAACCAACAATAATGATAATTATTCCGTGCTTCATTGTTTTCTTACTCTAAATACCACATCACAAAACATTGATATCCGATCCTTATTTTTACGATGCAAAGGTATGTCCCGCTCCCCTCTAATTTGTAGTATTGTTCACCGATGCGGTTTTTTTTATCCTGCGATTTTCACAACTTGCAAACAGTTTGAAGTATTTCGAGCAAAAAGCTATCCCGACATCGCAAAAAATTGCGGAAAATGCAAAGAAAAGTTTCCGTAGTTTGCAAAGTAATGGCTTTTGATATAAAAACGATCAAATCATTGTCCGTTCACCCCTCTTTGAGTGTTATCCATATATAAATAGAAATGAACAGCCACGAAGATGAAAGATGAATATGTGTTGTATGAATACTTTATGGGTATCCTCAAAAAGAAGATACCGCATAAGGCAACCCTTTCCGCTACCATCACCGATATTCTCCTGATAGACAAGGATGCGGTGTACCGGAGATTGCGGGGAGAGGTGAACTTCACCTTCCCGGAAATAGCGCTCATCTCCAAAAAACTGGGCATATCGCTGGATGAGGTCATCGGGATGCAGTCCGACTTCAGCAGACCTTCACAGCTGAAACTGAACCGGCATGTCGATCCGTCGGAAACCGATTACAGGATATGGGACGAATACGTACAAAAAATTGCCGTCCTGCAGGACGATTCGAAGGCAGAAATGGCGGAAGCAAGCAATATGTTGCCGCAGTCGCTGTTTTTGAATTTCGAATACCTCACGCGCTTCTACTTCTTCAAATGGGAACAAAGTGCAAGCTGCGAACCAAGGAAATACAGGGAAATACTTTGCTCCGACCGCTTGCGGAAAATCCACGCGAAACTCACCATGTATCTGAAACGCATTGACTCCTGTTTCCTGCTGGATTTCCTGATATTCCAGCATATTGTTACGGAAATAAAATATTACGCGGGCATCTACAGGATGGAACAGGAGGACGTGCAGCGCCTCAAGGAAGAATTGTTCCTGCTGCTGGACTACATGGAAAAGATCACCGTTTCCGGAAAATTTGAAGAAACGGGTCACCGGGTGGATATTTTCATTTCGGACATCAATATCGATACCAATTTTTTCTATATCAAAGGCAGCTCGTATGGTCTCAGCGTTATCAAGGTTCTCACCCTTGCCTCCGTGACGTCCATCGACGAAGAAACCGTTGACCTCATCCAAACGTGGATCAACTGCCTGAAACATAAATCAACCCTGATCTCCGTCAGCGGCGGAAAAAAAAGAACACTCTTTTTCGACGCCCAGCGCAAAATCATCGAAACGCTTTAACCGTGTACATTTGCCTCCGGCAAGGGCTTCGCCTTTCAAACCGTCGCAAACGGACGAAAGGCAAATCCGTGTGTTTGCCCTGTGCGGACAACCTTCCTCCGGCTTCGGTCGGGACTTGCTTCGGATGGAACAAGCCTTTCGGAACTTTGTGTTCTTGGCGTCCTTCGCGGTTAATAAAACCGCTCGCAATGACGCTCAGGCGATTTGAAAATGGGAACCTTTATTACAATGCCTTAATGCAAATCGTATTTCAAGACAAAACATCAATTGTCAATAATTGATTCACATAATTATTTTATATTTGCCGGCAAATTTAATAAAATGAAAAATTTCGTATCCCGCCATACAGGCCCTCGCGAACAGGAAATTTCGCACATGTTATCGGTGATCGGCGTCTCCTCTATGGACAAACTCATTGATAAAGCCCTTCCGGTCAATATCCGGCTGCTTCAACCTCTTGACCTGCCTTCCGGCATAAGCGAAGCCGCTTATCTGGACAAGCTGGAAAAAATGGCTTCACAAAATAAAATATACCGTACCTGCATCGGATCAGGGTACTACAATACCCATCTTCCGTCGGTGATCAGGCGTAACATTCTGGAAAATCCGTCCTGGTACACGTCCTACACTCCCTATCAAGCCGAGATTTCTCAGGGAAGGCTTGAGGCGTTGCTCAATTTCCAAACCGTAGTCGCGGAACTCACCGGTATGGACGTTGCCGGCGCATCCCTGCTGGACGAGGCTTCGGCAGCGGCTGAAGCCATGATGATGATGTTCCGGTTACGTTCGCGTGAAGCTATAAAAAACGGCGTGAACCGCTTTTTTGTCGACCGGCAGCTTTTTCAGCAAACCATTGAGGTGATTGCCACGCGCGCAGAACCGCAAGGCATTGAAATCATCACTGGCGACTGCCTCGATTTCGTTCCCGACGGAAAAACCTTCGGCGTCATGCTGCAATATCCCGACAGGCAGGGAAATATCAGTGATTACCGCCGGTTTACCGAGCAACTGCACGAGGCGGGCATATTCGCAGGCGTGGCTGCCGACCTGCTCAGTCTTGTCATACTGACGCCTCCGGGGCAGTGGGGGGCGGATGTGGTAGTGGGATCATCGCAACGGTTTGGTCTCCCGATGGGATACGGGGGACCTCATGCCGCCTATTTCGCCACCCGTGACGCTTTCAAGCGCGACATGCCCGGACGCATCATCGGGATCAGCACGGACGCACACGGCAAAAAAGCCCTGCGGATGGCGCTGCAAACACGCGAACAGCACATCAAACGCGAACGCGCCACCTCCAACATTTGTACCGCACAGGCGCTGCCGGCAATCATGGCAGGGATGTATGCCGTGTACCACGGACCGGAAGGACTTCGCGAAATAGCCGAACGGATACACCGGCTCACCCGCACGCTTGCCGGACAAATTGCAGCCTTGGGTTTTACATTCGTCAACAGGAGTTTTTTCGATACGCTCACCGTCAAGGTATGTCGGGAACACGCGGAAGCCATCAGGAAAACAGCCGAAGCGAAAGGCGTCAATTTTCGTTATGAAGAAGGCGTGGTGGGCATCAGTCTGGATGAAACCACCACCACCACCGATGTACAGGACATAGCGGAGATACTGGGCAGTCACCCCCCCAGGGAGGGGAAGCCCGGCACGGCGCCCGAACCTGTTTTCGACGGAGGATACCGCAAGGACGATTTTCTCAGGCAACCCGTGTTCAACAGCTATCGTTCCGAAACGGAAATGATGCGCTACATCAAGAAACTCGAACGCAGGGACATTTCCCTGACCCATTCGATGATTCCGCTGGGTTCCTGCACCATGAAGCTGAATGCGGCTACGGAAATGTTCGCACTGAGTATGCCTTCATTCGGCAATCTCCACCCCTTTGCGCCGAAGGAACAGGCAGGCGGCTACAGGAAACTGATCGACGATCTGTCGCATCAGCTTGCGGTGATCACCGGATTTGACGCCGTATCCTTCCAGCCCAATTCGGGCGCTGCCGGCGAATATGCCGGTCTGATGGTCATCAGAGCCTATCTGAAGGATACGGGACAGGCGCACCGCAACGTGGCGCTTATCCCTTCCTCCGCGCACGGCACCAATCCCGCAAGCGCCGCCATGGCGGGAATGAACGTGGTGGTCGTACCCGATGACGGAAAGGGCAATATCGACATCACACGGCTGAAGGAGCTGACAACCGCGCATCAGGATCGCCTTGCCGTACTGATGATCACCTACCCTTCCACGCACGGCGTGTTTGAAGAAGGAGTGAAGGAGATCATTGATCTCGTTCACCGTTCCGGCGGGCAGGTATATATGGACGGCGCCAACATGAACGCACAGGTAGGGCTTACCCATCCCGGCTTTCTGGGAGCGGACGCATGTCATCTCAACCTGCACAAAACCTTTGCGATACCGCATGGAGGCGGAGGTCCCGGCATGGGCCCCATCTGTGTGGCAAAACACCTCACGCCCTATCTGCCCAAGCATCCGGAGGTAAACACAGGCGGAGCAAAAGGAGTGACAGCCATCGGAGCAGCGCCCTGGGGCAGCGCCAGCGTCCTGACCATCCCCCATGCCTACATCACCATGATGGGCGGAGAAGGCTTACGGCAGGCAACCTGCATCGCCATTCTCAACGCCAATTATCTCGCGGCAAAACTCCGCCCGTACTACGAAACACTCTACACCAACGCCAACCGGTTGGTAGCCCATGAGATGATACTCTCGTGCAAGCAGTTCAAGGATGCCGGGGTGACCGCTGCCGATATTGCCAAACGGTTGATGGATTACGGGTTTCATGCCCCCACCCTGTCCTTTCCCGTACCCAACACCCTGATGGTAGAGCCTACCGAAAGCGAATCATTGCAGGAACTCGACCGGTTTGCAGCCGCATTGATCGGTATTCATGCGGAGATACAGGACATTCTCAACGGAAAAGCCGACGCCGGCGACAATCTGCTGAAAAATGCGCCGCATACGGAGGAAGAGGTAGTTGCCGACAATTGGACACACCCCTACAGCCGCGAACAGGCCGCCTATCCGCTGGAATACATCCGCCAAAACAAGTTCTGGCCCCGCAGCAGCCGTGTGGACGACGCCTACGGCGACCGAAATCTGCAACTGAAAATTGAGGATGCTCCTCAATAACGGAACACAAAGACATCTGTCTTGTTATACTGCACTCGGTTATAGTCTTGTGTTTTTTAGCCTGTCGTACCCCGCCCCGCATTTCATACGGGGTTATCAAAGTGTAACGCCTGCGGCGTTTTACGTCCATGCAGGGCTGTACACAACCCCGACAGGGGTTGCCTTTTGATAACCACGTACAAGCGAAGCGCAGTGCGGGGTACGAAAACTCAAAACTCAACCAATGCAGTATACTCTGCCTTGCAGAGCTTGCAGCCGGATACGGTATCGGTATCCGCGGAAACAGCACCGTTCGGCGTAGCGAGACGCTACGCCGAACGAACGGCTGAGGTAGGGCGCACCTGTGTGTACGCCCTGTAAAAATAACCCTGTCATGGTTTACGGGAAACGGCAATACCGCGCACCGTGCCGATCCCGTGTATCCCGTAGGGGCAGGCCTTGTGCCTGCCCTCAATGACGACGACACAAGGGCGGGTGCAAGATCGCCCCTACGAACGCCCTTGACGTCGTAGAGACGCGGCATGCCGCGTCTCTACGA
>JAISRX010000214.1 GCA_031273395.1 Bacteroidales bacterium
AACGCCTTAGTCCGAATGAGCTTGATGTTCATCACCGCAGGCGGGCGACCTGCGGACAAAACAAATACTTATTTCTGCCTGAACTGACGCTCTTCGACCAAAGGGAGAAAAAGGCAGGATTTAATTTTATTTCAAACTTCCGCCTTTCACAGGCGGTGTTATTGGTTTTCGCCTCCCGCAGGTCAGAGATTTTCGATGATAAAAATCTGTCCTTTCAGAGATTTTCTTTGCAGGTCACAGACGCCCTGCATGAAACAACATTTGATGAAATCAACAGCGCCTCAAAAAAAAATTAACCTTTTGTTCATATTTGATGATATTCCGTGAAAAAACAATATCTTTGCGCTTTGCAAACCGCGCATGAACCGTATGACAAATAATTTGAAAGTAGCGTGCAGGGACAGCGCCCTGTCGCTTCGCCAAACGGAAGAGGCGCTTTCGTTTTTTCCCGAATTTCACTGTCGAGTCATTCCGCTGCGGTCGTTCGGCGACAAAAACAAGCACATCCCGCTGACGGACGCCGTCGCTCCCGATTTTTTTACGCGCGAACTGGACGAAGCCCTGCTTGCGGGAAAGGCTGACGTAGCCGTTCATTCGGCAAAAGACCTTCCCTATCCCATGCCTGCCGGTCTGGAGGTGTTTGCCCTGCTGGAAGCAACCGATAAAACGGATGCATGGGTCAGCCGCAACAACCTGACGCCGGAACAGCTTCCCGCGGGAGCAAGAGTGGGAACCAGCTCGGCAGCGCGGAAAGCCGGACTGTTGGCGTTGCGTCCCGATCTGGAAATGATCCCTGTGCGGGGAACCATAGAAGAACGCATCGCACAGGTGGACAGCGGCTGCATCGACGCGCTGATTGTGGCTACCTGCGCCCTGAAACGGCTGGGACTCGAAAAACGCATCGCTGCCGTGCTTGATTTTGATACCCACCCCTTGCAGGGACATCTGGCTGTTACGGGACGGCAGGACAGGCAGGAACTCAAGGAGCGATTTGCACGGAAAGACATACGGCGGCATTTCGGCAAGGTAACCCTGGTGGGGTTCGGTCCCGGTAATCCCGACCTGCTGACCATCGGAGGAGACAAAGCCCTGCGCGAAGCAGGCGTTATTTTCCATGACGACCTGCTGGACGCCCGCTTCCTATCACGCTACACGGCAGAAAAAATATATGTGGGGAAACGGAAAGACATGCACCGTTTTCATCAGGGGGAAATCAACGAAATGGTATATCGGGCGGCAGTTTCAGGCAAACAAACGGTTCGGCTGAAAGGTGGCGACCCCATGATTTTTGCGCACGGGCGGGAAGAAATAGATTTCCTGCAAAGCCGTCTGTTGAAAGTGGAGGTCATTCCGGGCATATCCGCGGGAAACGCGCTGGCGGCTTGTACGCACATCCCGCTGACGCACCGCGGGACGGCTTCGTCGGTTGCCTTTGTCGCCGGGCAGCAGTCGGGAGAAGTGCAAACCCCGAACGCCGACACTGTGATCTACTACATGGGCGGGGCAAACATACCGGAAATCGCAAGAAAAATGCTGGCGGCAGGACGCAGGGAAGACCTGCCCGTTGCGCTGGTACACAATGTGTCGCTTCCCGGACAAACCACGTATTATTCCACCCTGAAGGAACTGCAACATTCCGTCATCCTCTATCCTACCCCCATACTGATGATCGCCGGCGATACGGTGGCTTTTGAACATCACGCGGCGAACCGGCAAAAAGTGCTGGTGACGGGCACTTCGCGCAACGATTACAGCGGACGGGGCGAGGTGACCCATACGCCCCTGATAAGGATCGACAAAATAACGGAAAACAGCGCTTTACATGCTTCCATCCGAAAGATCGACACGTTCGACTGGATCATTTTCACCAGCCGCTACGGGGTACGTTATTTTTTTGAAGCCCTGGATGAACTGAAAACGGACGTCAGGGCGCTGAGCGGCGTCCGGCTGGCGTCGACAGGCAAAACCACCACCGCCGAACTGGGCAAATACCGGCTGTATCCCGATGTGGAAGCGGCGTCAGGGTCGGCGGAAGGACTGATCCGCCATTTCAGGGAAACCGGGCTTGCCAACCAGCGGATACTTCTCCCGCGTTCCGGCAAGGGACTGAAATACCTTCCGGAAGAACTGGAGAAACTCGGCAACCGAACCGTTGATATTCCGGTGTACCGGAACACGTTCAACGGCGAGGCGAAAACAGTGGATCTGGCGCAATTCAGGAAAATCATCTTTTCATCGCCGTCCGGTGTGGAAGCGTTTGTACGGCTTTACGAAAAGATACCGCCGGGAACGCAACTGGTTGCCAGAGGCGCAACAACGGAAAAGAAACTGAAAGAAGCGATCGGCGGGTTAATATGATCCGCAGCAGGGCGACGCCGATTTTCGATTTTCAATTTCCGATTTTATCATGTACATTTGCACCCGCAATAAAAAAACAGTTGATAGCATGTTTGGTAAAATACAAGTCTCCGGCAAGGTATTCTGGACAGGGGCGAATGATCGCAGAAAAGCGTTGTTTGAAAATATCTGGCCTCTTCCGGAAGGCGTTGCCTACAATTCGTACCTGTTGCTCGATGAAAAAACGGCGCTGGTGGATACCGTTGATTTCTGTGCGGGAAAAAGTTTTTTGGAAACGGTGGGGGAATATCTCAACGGGAAAACGCTGGATTATCTCATCATCAATCATATTGAACCCGATCACTCCGGCGAAGTAGCGGCGTTGCTGAAGACCTACCCGGAGGTCAAAATAGTGGGAAACGTGCATACAAAAAAGATTTTTGAGGCGTATTTCGGCGCTGTCCCCAACTTTGTGGATGCAGGCAAGGGCGAGACGATCGATCTGGGAGAGCACCGCCTGAGTTTCATCATGACGCCCTGGATACACTGGCCCGAAACCATGATGACGTATGACGCCACGTCGAAAATACTCTTTTCCGGGGATGCTTTCGGCAGTTTCAAGGCGTTTAACGGCGGCGTCTTCGACGATGAAGTCAATCCGGACGATTACAGGGATGAAATACTTCGCTATTACTCCAACATTGTCGGCAAATATTCGGGCATGGTGCGGAAAGCGATTGAAAAACTGTCGGGAACGGAAATACGGTGCATCTGCCCTACCCACGGTCTCATCTGGCGCGCCGATCCCCAAAGGATCATCGACATGTATGACGGATACAGCCGCTACGAGGCGGAGGAAGGGGTGGTGGTGATCTTCGCCTCCATGTATGGGAATACGGAAAACGTTGCGGATTACATTGCCAGAAAAATTGCGGAGAACGGGGTGAAAAACATCAAAGTGCATGATGTTTCCAAGACGCATGTTTCGTATCTTATCCGCGACGTCTGGAAATACCGCGGCGTGGTACTCGGCAGTTGCGCCTACAATTCGGAAATGTTTCCCCTGATGGAACAGCTTTGCAGGGAACTGGAACATGCCGGGGTAAAAAACAGGAAACTTGGCATATTCGGTACGTTCAGCTGGAGTGGAGGCGGGGTGAAGAACCTGCTGAAATTTGCCGAAAACATACAGTGGGAACAGGTTGCCGATGCGGTTGAATTTAAGGGGATGCCCTCTCTTGAGGACTGTGCGCGGTGTGACGCAATGGCTTTGGCTATGGCACAGCAGGTGATTGACCGCTGATTGTCCGCAAAGTTTCGCTACCGGTCGTTCACCGTCAGTTCAAGCCCGTCGTATGCCAACCGTATGTGGGGCGGCAGAGTGTCCTGCACCTGCCGGTGGAATCCCATTTGGTGGCTGATGTGGGTGATGAATGCCCTTGCCGGTTTCACTTCTTCAATCAGGTCGATGGCTTCCTGCAGGGAAAAATGCGAGATATGCGGTTCTTTCCGCAAGCCGTTTACCACAAAACAGTCCAGCCCCAGCAGTTTCTTTTTTTCCGTTTCGGCAATTTTGTTGGTATCGGTCAGGTAAGCCATTTTCCCTATGCGGAATCCCAAAACGGGCAGTTTCAGGTGCATGGCGCGGATGGGGATCACGGGTATTTCCCCGTTGATGAGAAAGGGCGCAACGGATATGGTGTGCATGTTGATTTCCGGGATACCGGGGTATTTTTCTTCGGCAAATGCGTATGCAAATTCGCGTTTGAGCGTGTGTTGCACCCGTTTTTCGGCATATACATCCATCGGGCGGCACAGCGCATAATTGTATGCCCGGACGTCGTCCAGCCCTGCCGTGTGGTCCTTGTGTCCGTGCGTGAACAGGATCGCATCCAGTTTCCGGACGTCGGCGCGCAGCATTTGCCGGCGAAAATCGGGACCGGAATCTATCACGATATTGAGGTCGCGGATGCGTATAAGCACCGACGATCGCAGGCGCTTATCCCTCTGATCGTCGGAACGGCAAACCCCGCAGGGGCAGGCGATCACCGGAACCCCCTGAGAGGTGCCTGTTCCTAAAAATACAAGTTGAAACATTCATTCGGTGGTTCGGTTATTCCGCATAGTCCGTGCGCAACACTCTAAATTCCGTTCGCCTGTTTTGCTGGTGGGCGGTTTCCCTGTCGGTGGCGTCGCTCAGCGAATTGATGTATTCTTCGGTGAGTTTCACTCCCGGTTTGAGGAACGGATACTGCCCCGCCATTTGTTCGGTTACCACCTTTGGCTGCGCTTCGCCGTAGCCTTTGGGAGTGAGCCTGTCTGCGGCTATTCCCTTTTCGATAAGGTAGTTCACCACCGCTTGTGCACGGCGTTGTGCGAGCGTCTGGTTGTCGGATTCACTGCCGCGCGAGTCGGTGTGCGAGCCGAGTTCGATAGTGATGTGCGGATTGTCCGTCAGCGTTTCCACTAACTTGTCCAAAGCCACCATCGACTCCGGACGCAAGTTCCATTTGGCGAAATCGTAGAAGATATTGGTCAGTTCGATAGGATTTTCTATGGACGCCATCGGTATGGTGATCCGGAAATCCTTGCTGCGATCCATCCCTTTGGTGGTTTCGCGTTCTTTCCCGTTAAGGTATCCTTTCCGGGAAGCAATGAACACGTAATCGGTATTCGGCTTCATGGAAGTTTTGAAGGTGCCGTCCGCTCCGGCAGGCATTTCATTGGTAATACCGTCGCTGCTGATGATCTTCACGATCGCGCCGGACAGCGGGGTATTGTTTTTTTCATCCACCACCACGACGGTGAGGTTGAAAGCCAGCGGGGGAAAGGAAAAGACAAAAATGTCGTCATCACCGCGCGTGGTGCGGCTTGATGAGAAAAACCCCTGCTCGTTGTCGCTCTGGAAAGTGATGCCGAAATCGTCGGCGAAGGAATTGATCGGATAGCCCATGTTTTCCACCGTCCAGTTTCCTCCGTCATATTTGGCTTTGAAGATGTCCAGTCCGCCAAGTCCGATATGTCCGCCGGACGAAAAATAGAGCGTCCCGTCGCTGTGGACGTAGGGAAACATTTCGTCGTTGGGGGTATTGATTTCCGCGCCGAGATTTTCGGGGCTGCCCCACTCTTCCCCGGCGTCTCTGCGGGTTATTTTCCATATATCCTTGCCGCCCTGCCCTCCGGGCATGTCCGAAACGAAATACAGGGTCAGGTCGTCCGGCGAGATGGCAGGATGTGCAATAACCAGACTGTCATTGCCTATCTCCACCACTTTTACCTTTGTCCATGCGCCGTTTGAGAGTTGCGCGCTGAGGATATGGCATCCCCACACCTTGTTTTTGGCGTTGCGACAACGGGTGAAATACATGGTGCGGAAATCGGAGCTAAAGGAACACATCCCTTCGTCAAATTCGGTATTGATTTCCCCGTCGACGGGAACGGGCTGGCTCCAGACATTTTTCCGGTCGAGCTTCGAAACAAAAATATCGGAAAAACTTTCCCCCGTCACCGCATTGACCGCTTTACCGGTTGCCGCTTCACGCGAAGAAGTAAAATACACCGTCGTATAATCGTCCGAAGCGTATGCGGGCGAAAAATCGGCTTGACGCGAATTGAAAAACTTCATGTTTTCCACCACGTAGCCGTTCATGTTTTCCATCCACGTAAGCGCCATGTCGCACGACTTGATCCCGTCTTCGCCGCGTCTGTCCCCAGGCGTTTTTTCCCTGTACTTTTTAAATTCCTCCTTGGCTTCGGCGTATTTCTGGTTCATTTTTTTGGCTTCGGCAAGATACAGAATCGCTACCGGATCCTTATAACCCTTGCCGATAGCTTTCAGGTACCACGACTCGGAACGCAACGGCTCATTGATCAACCGGTAACATTCGCCTATCTTGAACAGGATATCGGCTTGCTCCTCTTTGTTCTTCACGGAGGAATATGCTTTACGCAACATGTCGGCAGCAGAACTGTAGTGTCCTGCATAAAATTCTTCATTGGCTTTCCTTACTTTGGAATTTTTTTGCCCGTAACTCACCTGAGTAGCCAGCAGACAAACCATCAATGATATAAAAAATGTGCGGCAAAGATTCATTAGAATATATTTTATCGTTTCAGCCTACAAAATTATCAAAAAATATTGACATAATCCCAAACATTTGAAAGTAATTTTTTTTATGACCTGAAAATGATTACATTTGTATCCTCTTCCACGAGCTAAAAAATGAAGCATGAAGATGAATATTCCATCATTTGACGGCGCTCGCCTGCCGGTAATGCTCTGCGCGTTATGCTGTGTTGCGGCGGCTTGCGCGGGGGTATCCGGCAGCGAGCTGACGCGCGCCAAAACCATTGCAAACAGCAGGGAGCAGTTTGCCGCTCTTCCGTTCGGGTTTGTACCGACGGTGGAAAATCTTGAACGCCACTACGGAAAAACGCTCAGGATGCAGCGTTATGTGATCAATAACCGGCAGGGCATCGCCTACCGCTATTCCAAAGGCAACACCGAACTTGTGTTTCTGCAATCCGGAAAAGGGGAAATCGAGGCGCTTTCGGGAAGTATTTATACATCCCGGATAAAATTGAAAAACGATATTGCTGTCGGATTGAGCCGCAAGGAATTTTTCTGGAAATTTTCCGACTGGCTGTACGACAGTTCCGACGTGTTGTTCATCCATTCCCCGGCAACGGGCTGCTCGTTCAAATTTGTCTTTTCCAACGACAAACTTAAATCCATCCATGTGATTAATAATGTACGGCAGTTTGAGAAAATGCGCAGGAACATCATTTCCGGAAACGGCAACCAAGGAATGAAAAATGAATAAATGATCACATAATGAAGTGTGACCTCTTCAAGGTCATACCTGTCTTCGCATATTCCATGCCATCGAAGTTCAATAGGGAGTAATACCGGCTAATGGACATTTTGGAATAATATGGGGGTTTCGCATCCCGCGAAAGACATCCATTAGAAATTATCGGAGTCTGTAAACGCAGTAATATATTGGGGACTAATGGACAATTTGGGATGATTTATTTCCCATTTCGAAAGGCAGGATTTAATTTTATTTCAAAGTTCCGCTTTTCAGACGGTGTTATTGATTTTCGTCTCCCGCAGATCGCTGACCTGCGGTAATGAAGATCCGTCCTTTCAGGACAACTCACCTGCAAACGATACGGTGATATGTCATTATTTTTTCATTCCTTAGCCTTGTATCCGTATCGTTAATTCGATAAAATCCTGTACGCTGAGCTGTTCCGGTCTTTGACAGAGCATCCGGATATCTTTTTTCCCGTCCGGCAGGAGGGTTTTCAGAGAGTTGCTCAGCATTTTGCGCCGCTGGTTAAAAGCCGTTTTCACTACCTGTATGAACAATTTTTCGTCACACGGTAAAGCATTCCTCTGATTTCGGGTCAAGCGGATCACGCCCGACTTGACCTTTGGGGGAGGTATGAAAACGTGTTCGTGTACGGTAAAGAGGTATTCAATATCATAAAATGCCTGCAACAGCACGCTGGTGATGCCGTATGTCCTTGATCCCGGAGGGGCTGCAATGCGTTCCGCCACCTCTTTCTGCAACATGCCCACCACTTCCCGCACCAACGAACGGTGTTCAAGTATCTTGAAAAATATTTGCGTGGAAATGTTGTAGGGAAAATTTCCGATGACGGCAATCGCCTCGCTGTAATGTTCATCCAACGGATAACGGAGAAAATCGCTCACCACCAGTTTCCCTTTGATTTCGGGCATTTGGGTTTCAAGATAGCGCGCCGCGTCGGCGTCCACTTCAATAAAACGGGTTTCAAAACGTTGTTCGCGAAGCAGAAAAGAGGTAAGCGCCCCCTGTCCCGGTCCTACTTCCAGCACATAACGAATGTTCTCCGCACGGAGCGCCGACACAATCTGTGCCGCAACGGCAGGATCATTCAGAAAATGCTGTCCGAGTTTCTTTTTTGGGGTAAGATATTTCATGATTGGCGGAAACTGCCGGAGTGTTGCGGATGATCCGCACCGTTCCGCTCCGGTTGTTTTAATTATTTTATCCGCAAAAATACGTCCTTCTTTCAATAAAACCAAAAAAGCATTACTTTTGTGTGGAATATCATTTGAAAATACGTCATGATCAGGCTTCTTCACACTGCCGACTGGCATATCGGGCAAATATTTTTTGAGTATGACCGTCAAGAGGAACATCTGCAATTTCTTGCATGGCTGAAGTTGCAGGTTCGCGAAACGGCGGCGGATGCGTTGCTGGTTGCGGGCGATGTTTTTGACGGTCCGAATCCGTCGGCTGTCTCGCAGAAAATGTTTTACAAATTTTTAAGGGAGGTAACTGCCGAAAATCCGCAATTGCAGGTGGTGATTATTGCAGGCAACCACGATTCGGCTGCACGGCTCGAAGCGCCGAATCCCCTGCTGGAAGAAATGTGCGTCACCATACGGGGCGTCGTGCGGAGAACCCCCGACGGAGCAATCGACTATCCGCATCTGATGGTTCCCCTCCGTAAAGGGAATGAAATTGCAGCGTGGTGTCTGGCAGTTCCTTATCTGAGGCAGGGCGATTATCCCGATGCGGAAAATTACGGACAGGGCGTCGGAAAACTGTATGAGGAACTGTGCAAAATAATTCCGGACAAAACGAAACCGGTCATTGCCATGGGACATTTACACGCAACGGGAGCGGAAATATCCGAAAACGACCGTTCGGAACGGATTATTATAGGGGGACTGGAATGTGTGCCTCCGGATACGTTTTCGCGGGAGATTGCCTGTGTAGCGCTGGGGCATCTGCATCGTGCACAGCAGATTGCCGGCAGGACGCAAATACGTTATGCAGGATCGCCGCTGCCGGTATCCTTTGCGGAAAAGCGTTACCGGCAAGGGATCAACCTGATTGAAATAACGGAGAATGATGTAAAAATCGAACGCATCGCCTTTGATGCGCCGGTCAAACTGTTGAGTATTCCGGACAAGCCGGCGACATTGAGGGAAGTACTCGCGGCAATCAGCCTGCTTCCGGACGGCGCAATTACCGCGCGTTCGCCTTATCTGGAAATCAAAGTGCTGATGAAAGAACCGGAACCTTCGCTAAGGCGTCATATCGAAGAAGCGTTGAACAACAAATCCGTGCGGCTGGCGCGTATCGCTGCCGTGACGCCTGAAAACAAATATGAACGTAAAACGTTGACTTGCGAAGAATTACAGGAAATTCATCCGATGGATATGGCGCTGCATGTTTTCAGGCAACGCTTCGGCGGCGAGGAGATGCCCGATGCGATGAAAACGTTGTTACAGGGAGTAATACAGGAGACAGAACAATGAAAATACTGACCGTCAGGGGAAAAAATTTAGCCTCGCTGGAAGAAGAATTTATATTGGATTTCACGTCGGAACCGTTAAAATCTGCGGGGATTTTTGCGATTACGGGCGCTACCGGTTCGGGTAAATCCACCATACTGGACGCCTTGTGTCTGGCGCTTTTCGATAATACGCCGCGCATGAATCAGGCAGGGGAACAGAACGTTTTTATTCCCGATACGGGCGAGAGCGTCATCCGTCAGCGGGATTGCCGGTCGGTGCTGCGGCGCGGAGCCGGAGAGGGGTATGCGGAAGTGGATTTTGTGTCGCTCGGCGGGGAAAAATTCCGCTCAACATGGTCGGTCAAGCGGGCGAGAGGCAGAGCCGACGGCGTGTTGCAAAATACGGAAATCAAACTGCGCCATCTGTCGTCGGGAAGGGAAGTGCAGGGACGGAAATCGGAATTGCTGACGTCCATCGCAAAACTGACCGGACTGCGCTTCGAACAGTTCACCCGCGCCGTACTGCTGGCACAAGGCGACTTTGCCTCTTTCCTGAAAGCCAAACAGTCGGAAAAAGCAGAACTGCTCGAAAAACTCACGGGAACGGACGTCTATTCCAAAATTTCGACGGCGATCTACGAAAAAACGAAAAATGCCGATCAGGAATATCGCGCCGTTAAGGAAAAGATACGGGATATTGAATTGCTGTCCGATGAACAAATGGAAGCACGTTTTGCGGAAAAGGAGCGGAACACGGCGGCAGTTGCCGTGCTGAAAGCCGAAATCAATGAAATTACCGCCAAAATCAAATGGATAGACGAAGATGAAACGTTGCGCAAAAACACGGTGCAGGCTGAAACGCATCTGGAGGACGTCCGGCACGGGATAGCGGAAGCCAAGCCGAGATACGATAACGTTGCGCTGATCGAAAAAGTGCAGGAAATCAGGGACAGCTTCAACGAGTGGCAAAATGCCGGCAAACGATCGGCAAACAACCGGGCTGATCTGCAACAAAAACAAGCCGAATTTGCAGAAAATGCCGAAGCACTGGAGAAGGCAGGCAATGCTCATGCCGCTTTGGAACGGGAACAGAATGAACTCAAACTCCGGATGGAAGCAATAAGACCGGAAGCCATGAAAGCAAGGGCTTTGGACGTGCAGATAAAAGGAGCGGAAACCAACGCAAAAGACGCCGACAGGGAATACCGCAGCGTACTGTTGTCCAAGGAACAAATCGAAACAAGGATTCGGGATATCACCAAAGACATTGCACTGACGCAGGTAGATATAGACCGGCTTGCCTCATGGTTTCAGGCACACGACAACCGGAAGGAGATCGTTGCTCAAGCCGACAGGATCATTACCTTGCTTGACGACGCTCAATCGGCTAAAGAACAGAATAACCGCCATCGGAAACTGTGGAAAGAGAATGCGCAAATCCTTGAAACGGAAACCGTCCGACTTGCGACGCTGAAAGAAGAAGCGGCACGGCTGAACCTCCTGCTTCCGGCGGAGATTGCTGTTCTACGGGCAAAACTGAAGGACGGCGTCCCCTGTCCGGTATGCGGAAGCGTGCATCATCCGCTGCAAAGCGCGACCGGTGAACAAAGTTTGCAGGAGGCGGAACTGAACAGGGCAAAGGATGCAGTGGCAAGGGAAACGGAACAGTATGCCGGACGCATCGAAACACGAAAGGTGGAGATCACCCGGCTTGCCGCTTTAACGGAAACCTACGCACAACAGTTTGCCGGCGCAATGGAGAAAGTGGGCGTTTGTCTGAAGCTATGGAACTCATGGGAAGAGGATTTTAAGCAAGGCGTTTTGACGGGAAAGCTAAAGGAAATGGTGCGACAATGGACGGAAAACGCGGAAAAACTGGCTCAAACGGAAGGAAAGCACAAGGATTTGCAGGCGTCGAACCGGAACGAACAAAACAATCTGATCGAAATACAAAAATATTTTGCGGAGAGGGAAAGGAAAAAAACGGAAACAGCCGCTGTTTTGGCTGATCTGCAAAAGGAAAGGGCAAAACTTTTGGGCGGAAAGTCGGTGGACGACCTTGCCAGGGAGTATGCCGGTAAAGAGAAAGAAATAGCGGAGAGGTGGAAAACGTCCGCCGAACGGAAAAATGCTCTTGCCGCCAAACAGGAAATGCTCACGGGGGTCATCACTCAAATGAACAGTGAAATCGACCGGCTGGAGATGCAATGCGCCGCACTGAAGCAACATATCGACGCATGGCTCGTCGCCAAACGGGAAAATATCACATGGGAACAGCTTCCCGGCTTGATGTCCAAAGACCGGCAATGGCTTCATGCGGAAAACCAGTTCCTGAACGGATTGAAGGAACAGGAAACCTCTGCCGTAGCCACGCTCGAAGAACGCAAACGCCGGTTTGCAGCACACCGGAACGCCGAAATAAAACCCAAGGACGGGGAAGAAACAAAAGAGGCGTTGCAAGCGGGATCGGAGAACGCCAATGCGCGGATAGAGCAATATACCAAACGGATTGTCGAAATAGAAGCATCCTTTGTGCAGCACAACAAAGAGAAGGAACGGCTGCAAACGCTCGAAAAAACGCTTGTGGAAAAGGAAACCCTGTCCGAAAACTGGAAACGGCTAAACGAACTGTTCGGTTCGGCGGGCGGGTCAAAATTTAAGGAAATAGCGCAAACTTATACCCTGGATGTGTTGTTGACCTATGCCAACAAGCATTTGAACGAACTCACCAAACGCTATGAATTGCAACGTATTCCGGACACATTGGCTTTGCAGGTCATTGATCTGGACATGTTGGGCGAGATACGGACGGTTCATTCACTATCGGGCGGAGAGGCATTTCTGGTATCTTTGGCGTTGGCATTGGGACTTTCTTCACTGTCGTCCAACCAGTTGAAAATCGAAACCCTGTTTATTGACGAAGGGTTCGGATCGCTGGACGCAGATACTTTGCGGGCGGCAATGGATGTGATGGAACAATTGCAAATGCAGGGACGTAAAATAGGCGTTATTTCGCATGTGGCGGAAATGACGGAACGTATTGCGGTACGGGTAGCCGTTGTAAAAACAGCGAACGGAAAGAGCAGGGTGAAAGTGCTAAGTCATAAGCCGTAAGGAACCGGCAAAAAAATGGAAAAATTGAAAATGCAGGGGTGCGTCTGTGTGCGCGCCCAAATGATTGAAAACAAAGGATGAAAAACGACGGCGGACGGAAACAGTTATCGTCTCCTTGCCTTTCCTTTGCGCGACTTCGGCGCCTTTGCGGTTTTTTCAACCACGAAGGACACAAAGTTTCCGGTCTATAGGTCAAAATTCAGGCTGAAAATTAGCAGGGGAAACTCAAACGAACAACAATATTGATTATCTTTGCATTGTCAAATGGAAACGGAAACAGGCTCTGCTGGGGAGCAACCTGTCAGGGATACATTTGATGTTCGACAAGTATGTCAAAGATAAAAGGGCTGTTTCAGGATAGCCCTTTTTGATATACTTAGAGAACATTATGCCTTAAAAAAACCATCTATAAACCGCTTGCGGTTTCCTTTTGACATTCCGCCATGATTACGTAAACTATTCTTCAGCGCTGTAAAACTACCTTCCATGGCATTATTTGTATTAGGTATATTTAATTGGGGATAGTCTTGGAATGTAAACAGATATGGCAAATTTCGCTTGATGCTTAACCATGCACTGCGAAGTCTTTTGTGAATGTATCTACTTT
>JAISRX010000286.1 GCA_031273395.1 Bacteroidales bacterium
CGGCACACCCCGGCACAGTTACGCGACCCCCACCCCGTCGCCCCTTCGGAAGGCTACGTCCAACCGATAGAACACCCCCTCCGAAAGGAAATCTGCCTCAACGGACGCTGGCAATTCCAGGCAATGGAACTGCCCGCCGACTACCGGCAGGGTAAAGGCATTCCCCCCGAACTGCCCCTCCCCCACGCCGACAAATGGCACAAAACACCCGTCAAGATACCCTCCCCGTGGAACATCAACTCCTTCGCCAACCGGCAGCTCGAAGGTCCCGACCACCGCAACTACCCCTCCTATCCCCAAGAATGGGAAAACGTAAGAATGGCATGGATGAAAAAAACCGTCGCCATACCCCCCGACTGGGCAGGAAACAGGATAATACTCCATTTCGAAGCCATCGCCGGCAACGCCCAAATCTGGGTCAACGGCAAAAAAGCAGCCGAAAACTTCGACCTCTTCCTCCCCTTCGATGCCGACCTCACAACCCTTGTACAAGCCGGTCAGGAAGCCGAAATACAGGTAGGAGTACGCAGCCAGTCCCTTTTTGAAGACAACTCCACCAAAGGACGGCGCATCCTCCCCGCCGGTTCCATGTGGGGATACCACATCAACGGGATATGGCAAGACGTCTGGCTGCTCGCCCTCCCCATGGTCAATATCCAAAACATATACATCAAACCCCTGGTTTCACAGAACCGCCTCGACATCGAACTCACCCTTGATAACGGCACAAATCAGGACACGGAAGCGATTCTAAGCGGCGACATCCGCGAATGGATCAACAAAGCGGGAACAGACATCCACTCCGCACCCCTTCCTCTCTGGAAGCTCGCCGCGACACCCTCGCTGACCGTCCCCGAACAGACACTGAAAATACCCCGTGGCATCACCCGAAAAACAATCTCCATACAGGTAAACGAAGGCAATCTCGAATACTGGACACCCGAATTTCCCAACCTCTACGGACTAACCCTCAAACTCTCGTCCGCACAACGCAACAGCGCCACTGTCCGTGATATAAAATACGAACGTTTCGGCTGGCGCGAGTGGACTTTCGACGGCGATAAACAATTGCTGAACGGCAAAGTATATCCGCTGAAAGGCGATTCATGGCATTTCATGGGAATACCCCAGATGACCCGCCGCTATGCCTTCGCATGGTTCACAGCCCTGAAAGACGCCAACGCCAACGCCGTGCGCCCCCATGCCCAGATATACCCGCGATTTTATTTTGACGTCGCCGATGAAATGGGTATCTGCATCCTGGCAGAAACGGCAAACTGGGCAAGCGATGGGGGTCCTAAATTAGACGCTCCCCTATTCTGGGAAAACTCCAAAGACCATTTAAAAAGAATGGTTCTCCGTGACCGCAACCATCCCTCCGTCTTCGGTTGGAGTGTCAGCAACGAAAATAAACCGGTTATCCTGCACGTTTTCAACAAGCCCGAATGGATGGAGCAGCAAAAACAGGCTTGGAAAGACTGGCTAAACATTGTCCGTGAAAACGACCCCACACGCCCCTGGATTTCGAGTGACGGCGAAGACGACGGAGAAGGCATCCTCCCCGCAACCGTAGGACACTACGGTGATATGAACGCCATAAAACGATGGAAGGCAATCGGCAAGCCCTGGGGCATCGGCGAACAAAGCATGGCATACTACGGCACCCCCGAACAGGTCTCCAAATACAACGGTGAACGCGCCTTCGAATCAATGCTGGGACGCATGGAGGGACTCGCTTATGAATGCTACAACCTCATCCGCATGCAGCGCGAAAACGACGCCTCATACATATCCGTCTTCAACATCGCATGGTACGCTCTGCAGCCCCTGCCGTTCGGAAAGCAGGACCTGACGCAGCCCCCAAGCCCCGGCGACGGCATTTATTTCCGCGATTTTCAGGAAGGACAGCCCGGCGTCCAGCCCGAAAGAATCGGTCCCTACTGCTCCACCTTCAACCCCGGATACGACCCCGCCCTGCCGCTCTATCGCCCGTGGCCCATGTTCGACGCCATCAAAGCCGCCAATGCAGGCGATAAACCGGCCGCCTCACAATGGGCTGTTTTACCCGAAGAACCCGAAAAAAATACGGACGCTTTACCCGGAAAAGCCCTGAAACAATACAGTTCGATTCTTTTCATCGGAGAAAACAACAGTCCCGTCAAACAGACTTTTGAGAAGCAGAACATAAAATTTGTCCCGCTGCCGAATCCGAAGCAAGCGCCCAATACACTGTTGATCATCGACGGAAAATACCCCGTTTCCGGCAGGGAAACGGAGAATATCCGCAAACTCATGAACGCCGGCGCCGACATCTGGCTCTGGTCGCCCACGCCCGAAAGCATCCGAAACTACTCCTCACTGCTCCCTGCCCCGCTGATTTTGGAGGAACGCAAAGCGTCTTCCTTCATCCCCATTCGGAAATCATGGCTGAAAAACACCGTCAATTCCGACTTCTACTTTTGTGAAATTCAAACGGAAGACGCCTC
Source organism: Bacteroidales bacterium (assembly GCA_031273395.1). Classification (GTDB taxonomy): domain Bacteria; phylum Bacteroidota; class Bacteroidia; order Bacteroidales; family UBA4181; genus JAIRLS01. Next base: position 2,487 of record JAISRX010000286.1, read on the forward strand.
GCTATACGCCATGTCGGGCGCTCTTGTTTCCGAAGGCGAAACCCTCCTGAATGCCTGCCGAACCAACTGGCGGAAATGGAACAAACGTCCCGAAGAACTGAAAACCGCCGCCGTCTTACGCAGTGAAAACGAAACAAAAGGTCCCGACGCCGTTTTTGTAAAATACCCCGCCGCCAACTCCACCCTCTATATCAGTACGCTTGAACAGTTTACCGCTTCGGAAAAAGGATACCGCACACTGAGCAAAATACTGTCGGCTGCCGGCATTGCCGTCGAAAACCGCTCCCTGCCGAAATCTTTAATCGATAATGAAGGCAATGTGCAACTGTCCGAACTGTTGGTTGATCTGGATGGCGACAGGCAGCGCTACAAACTCTGGGTGTACAGTCCCCGCCCTTTAGACGATTTATTGATTGAGCCTGACATGCCGAAACTGAGAATACGCTCCCCCGGCAACCCGGATATGCAACTGAACGGCAAAAGAATAAACCCGGATCAGGAACTCCCTTTAAAACAGGGCTGGAATCAGTTCCTCTTCGTTTTTCCGAAAAACAGTAACAGCAAAACCGTTCGTTTTGCAAGCGACAATCACCCCGAATTTATACAACAGTTACAAACATCATTATTCAATAAATAAAAATATGAAAAAGATTTCAACCGGTTTTATCCTGAGCGCGTTCATCATCGCGCTAACTTCCTGCAACGCAAACCAAAGCAGGAAAACGCCAGTGGATTATGTGAATCCTTACATGGGAAATATCAGCCATCTTTTGGTTCCCACATATCCCACCGTACATTTACCCAACAGTATGCTTCGGGTATATCCCGAACGCGCAGATTTTACTTCCGACCTGCTGCACGGACTGCCGGTCGTCGTCACAAGTCACCGGGGAAGCTCAGCCTTCAACATCAGCCCCCTGACATCCGAATCTGCCCCGTTAAGTCCGGTCGTCAATTACTCTTACGACAACGAAAAGATTACCCCCTATCGCTATTCCGTTTATCTGGACGAAGCCGGAATTGCAGTCGATTACGCTCCCTCCCGTCAGGCGGGAATTTATACGGTAACATTCCCCGGTGATAAATCCAACAAACTCGTGATCAACACAAGAAACGGCAAACTGGAAACAGATGGAAGCGCGGTTTCCGGCTATCAGATAATCGGCGCGGGAGAAACAAAAGTCTATCTTTATCTGGAAACGGAACGCAAAGCAAAAAGTATCGGCGCCCTGGACCGGCAAACCGTCAATTACTCCCAATCCTCCATCGAAGGGCGAAACGTAGCAATGGCGCTCGACTTCACCGAAAGCCGGGTCAATCTGCGCTACGGCATTTCCTTCATCAGCAGCGAACAGGCAAAAAAGAACCTGCAACGCGAAATCCAAACATGGAATGTTGATGAAATGGCAAAAGCCGGCAGAGAAGCATGGAACCGGGCGCTGGGCAAAATCGAAATCAAGGGCGGCGACGGCGGCGAAAACAGCAAAACCGTGTTCTACACCTCGCTCTACCGCGTTTATGAACGTATGATAAACATCTCCGAAGACGGAAACTACTACAGCGCAACCGACAATCAGGTGCACAGCGACGAGAACAGAGACTTCTACACCGACGACTGGATATGGGACACCTACCGCGCCGCCCACCCCCTGCGCATCCTGATAGACCCCGACAGGGAAACAAACATGATCCGCTCATACATCCGCATGGCACAGCAAAGCGACGACGGCTGGATGCCCACTTTCCCCGAAATAACCGGCGATTCGCACCGCATGAACGGCAACCACGCCGTCTCTGTCATCTGGGGCGCATGGTGCAAAGGACTGCGTGATTTTGACCTCGAAGCCGCCTACAAAGCCTGCAAAGCCGCCCTGACCGAAAAATCACTGCTCCCGTGGAGGAAAGTTCCCAATACCGAACTCGATATTTTCTATCGCGAGAAAGGCTATTATCCCGCCTTGAAGGAAGGCGAACAGGAATATATTGCGGAAGTCAATCCGGGCGAAAAGCGCCAGTCGGTAGCCGTAACACTCGGAACATGCTACGACGACTGGTGTCTGGCTCAAATCGCGCGGGAATTAAACAAAGATGACGATTACCGCTACTTCCTGAACCATTCCCGCAACTACCACAACTTATACAACACCGAAACAGCCTTTTTCCACCCCAAAGACAAAGACGGCAATTTCATTCTTCCGTTCGATTACCGCTTTTCGGGCGGACAGGGAGCACGCGACTACTACGACGAAAACAATGCCTGGACATATCGCTGGGACGTTCCGCACAATCCCGCCGACCTGATCCTCCTGATGGGTTCCCCCGAAAATTTCATCCGCCATCTTGACCGGACATTCCGCGAGCCGCTGGGAAGAGGTAAAAATGCCTTCTACGCCCAATTGCCCGACCAAACCGGCAACGTGGGACAGTTCTCTATGGCAAACGAACCTTCCCTGCACATTCCCTATCTCTACAACTATGCCGGTCAGCCGTGGAAAACGCAAAAGCGCGTCCGCACGCTGCTGAAACAATGGTTTCGCAACGACCTGATGGGTGTTCCGGGCGATGAAGACGGCGGCGGTTTATCGGCATTTGTCGTCTTCTCGGCTATGGGCTTCTATCCGGTTATCCCGGGTTCACCGACATACAATATCGGGAGTCCCCTGTTCGAAAACATCAAAATCCACCTGGGTAACGGCAAAATATTTGAAATCGAAGCCAAAAACTGTTCCGACGAAAACAAATACATCCAGTCGGCTACCCTCAACGGCATTGAATGGAACAAACCCTGGTTTGAACACAAAGACATCGAAAACGGCGGAAAATTAACCTTACGAATGGGTAACACGGCTAACAGGAACTGGGGCGCCTCTTCCGATAACCGTCCGCCATCAGCAGAAAAAAACGCCGGCTCCTAACCATTCTCCCGCGTCACGGAAGAGCGCTCCCACCCCGCGGAAGAGCGCTCCCGTAACGCTGTATGCTTGCTTTTTATGCGGAGAGTATCGAAAAGAAAAACGCCTGTCGGCGTACAACAGCGCCTCAAAAAAAAGATTTAGCCTGTATTTTTTGAAAAAAATTGCAGATTTAACATTCCGCCGGATGCATTTCTTTGCGATATATCCAAAGTGTCGTCCCTATTCTTATGATTCATGCAAATGAAAAAGCATAATTTGATTCATAAATTTTGTTAAATCTGATTACGGCGAACATTCTTAGTAGTTGTCAATAAATAAATGTATCATTTATCTTTGACATAGACGCTTCCTGTTTGAGAGTTGAGGGTTGAGAGTCTCGTCAGCCTTCATTGTGAGGTACTTCCTGTATGGCAGATCCCCCCTCTCATATTCCTCCCCTCTCCAAAATGGAGAGGGGCCGGGGGTGAGGACAGAGAGGGGTAGGGGGTGAGATGCTGATTCTTGCGTAAAACATTTTGTATATAAATTATTTTTATTACTTTTGTCGCTGTAATTAAAAATATATGATTATGACAACCGTAATGATAAATGACAAGTCCCGTGTCGGGCGCAGGTTACTGAGAGATATTGAACAGCACCCTCGAATTGCGCGGATCGTGGACGATACTTTTGAACAGGATTGGCGTCATGCCATTTCAGGAGATGAATTGGTAAAACACGTA
>JAISRX010000012.1 GCA_031273395.1 Bacteroidales bacterium
AACCGTTTTTTGGAAACCGCCGCTTTCACAAACGGCGAAATAGTGAACTATTCCAATATTGCCACCGATATTGGCGTAAGCATACCGACAGTAAAAGATTATTTCCGGATTTTGGAAGATACCTTGCTCGGTCGTTTTTTACCCTCGTTTCAGAAGACACCCAAACGCCGCATTATTCAGGCTCCGAAATTTTACCTGTTTGATGTCGGCATTGTTAATTCGCTGTTGAACAGGGGGCAAATCGGCTTCGGAACGGAAGTCTTCGGGAAAGCGTTTGAGCATTTTATCTATCAGGAAATTTATGCACACAGTCGATATTCCGAATTGAACTATAATATTACTTACTGGCATACAGCTACACACAGGGAAGTGGATTTCATTCTCGGCGACCACGAAGTAGCCATAGAAGTAAAATCGACCAATGAGGCGCAGAGAAGACATACAGGCGGACTAAAAGCCTTTGCCGAAGATTACACGGTAAAAAAACTGCTCCTTGTTACCAACGACTTGTATCCGCGAATGTTGGACAACGTGTTGGTATTGCCGTGGAAGTTCTTCTTACAACAACTCTGGGCAGGCGAAATAATTGGCATGACGCCATAATTAAAACAAAACTACCTCTCTAACTTTACAAACGTTTCACCATTATCCCCTCGTCAGGAAACGCACTGTCCGAACCATGGTTACATGATTCGGACAGTTAAAAAATCGTGGAAATTGACTGCGTAGAACTTACATTTCGTTGACTAAACCAAGTTGGCAATCATGATAAAAATCGGTCGTTACAGGATATTTATAATCCTGTTGTTTATTATGGAAGACATCGTGTAAAAAAACTGATGATTTCCACCAAAATTTCAGGGAAAAAATTAATCTCTTTCGGCTACAAACTCCAATAGTAAGCCATAAAGGACAGGTATGAGGATAACGGCAGCCGATTCGGAAGAAGATTACCCGATTTTACTGGATTTTGAATTTGTTGGTGGGCTATTCGGAAATTTCCTGTAAATTTGTCCTTGTATTTTAAACGGAAAACAGGTGGAAACAAAGATATTAGACAGGGAGACACGCGATAAGATAAGTTTCGTAACATTCATTATTGAGGAATTTGCATCTGCATATAAGATGAACAGGCGCGAATCGTATCAATATTTGAAAAAATACGGAAGACTTGACTGCATTTTTGAATGCTGGTGGGCGCAGTAAGAGATATACACGAAATCTGCTATCGAAACGGAGGCATGCGATGAGAGTATATCACGGCTGTTATCTGCAAATTGACAGGTTCGATTGATTCAAATGAATTTTCAAACTACAAATACATACGGATTATTTTAGAAAAGGTGGTACTGATTTCATATTTCATATTTTTTATTGAAAGGAAGGATGTAAATTGGATAACGGTAGCGCCTACATCATGAAGTCAGTTCAACTGCTGTATGAAAATAAGGACTTAAGCGACTGCCCCACAATGAAGCATGACGATTGGGGGAATAACCGAAGCGCAGTTGGAGATGATTCAAAATCCGGTAACCCGATTGCCGGCGTTTCAAAAAAAGATATGTTTCCGTCCGTCCCGAATTTGGCAGCAGAAAAAAATTATATACCTTTGCAGCCCTGAACCGGTAACTGAAATTCATTGAAAATCGAAAGTCAATTGTCAAAGACAGAATGTCACTCGTCGGCTTATACCTTGTCCGACATGGAAATATTTATTTTCCCCGAATTATTTCATGCCTTGGTGCTTGCCAACATCATGTCGCCCGAAATATGGAAATGGCGCGACGATCCGTGGTTCGCCAAAATAGAGAACAAATCCTTTACCTACAGGATTAACCGCGTCAAGCAGTACATCATGGATCATTTCGTGTTCAACCTCGATCTGGATACATGGGGACTTACCGGTAAGGCGAAAGAAATGGCGCGGTTCGACGGTTTTATTGACCGGGAAAGCCTCCGGCAAAGCAATGCGCTGTTCGGTTACGAAGGCGACAGGTATTATTTCGACATGGACATCCGCCGTCATTTCGGACTGGACAAATATACCGATGAAATGATCCCCTACTGGAAAACCGAAACGGTGGAGGCGATGACGGCGTTCCGAAGGAAAGAGGGGTACAGCACGGGGGCGGGCGAATGCGTATCCCTCTCCTCGCTTTACGCGGCAGCCATGTTCATTGTGGGACGCATCCCGCTCGAAAAGATTTTTCTGATAGCCACTCCCCTCCATTCGCAGAATTTTATTGCCGAAGGCGACGGCATTCTCACCAACAACCGGCGTATTGTCACCAAAACGATGTGGTACAACGGAACGGAACTGTCCGCAAAAGCGAGAAGGGCTGTTGAAAACGAAAAAATCACCATCGTTTCGCATATCTCCGGGTACATCCATACGCTGTATGAAAAGGCAACCATTGATCCGCAGGAATACCGGAAATTCCGGAAAAAACTGTGCGAATTTCTCACAACGGAGTTTACTTTCGAGATATTCACCAATTTTTTGCGGACAAAAAACCAGTTTTGGGATTGTTTCCAGTACCGGCATCTCCGCAACAACAAGGAGTGCTATATTGAACTGCGCACCATATTCAGTTACGAGCATTCCAGCAAGAACAAATTTACGGGCGGAGGCCGAAAAGCGCTTTTCGACGAAATAGACGCCCGCGATTTCTATTTCACCCCAAAGGAACACAAAATTGTCATCAACGACTTTGAGGAGTACCTCAACAAAAATCATCACCTGAGTTTTGACGAAAAAAAGGAATATTTCATCGACCACATTCTTCCCGAACGGTGCAGTCACATGCGCGATATGTTTGATGAAATGCGCGGGTTCATCCATACCGTTCCCCGCCTTCCGGACAGCGAAAAGGAGTTTGTGGCTCTTCCCCCGCTGGGGATAGATGTGGCGCAAACGCGCGAAGAAATCATTGTCCGCATTGACGAAATGGCTGCGGTGAATGAATTTGCAGAACTGGCGCGTTTTGCCTTTCGGCGGATGGACTGCCTGCCGTGGACGCCCTTTGTGAAAGCGGCTGTCGAACGAAATCCCGTGTGCGTGGAAGGACTGAAACACAAAACCATAGACGAAGCCTTCGCCATCATAAACAGTTTTGCCGACGACTCGATATACGGTGAGAACCGGCTGGCGCAACCCGATGAAGTATGGAATTTCGGATGCGGCGACGGTATGGAAAAGGTGTTTGTGCTGGCTGCTCATGTCCATTCCGTCTGTAACGGCGTTCCTTTCCGCATCAGCGCGGGTGGCGGAAAAGCCGAACTGCTGACGGGGGACAGAACCTATACTTTTGCTTCTGCTAAAAATCTGGAAAAACGGCTGACCGTTGCCGGAGGAACTATTACGGAAGAGGAATAAAAAAAGGGTGGAAGATGGGACTTGAACCCACGACCAACGGAACCACAATCCGCTACTCTAACCAACTGAGCTACATCCACCGTTTGAGGCTGCAAAGATAATCATTATTTTTTATTCCCTGCAAGTCGCGCGATATTTTTTTTTAGACTTTCGGGCAGAAAAACGGAAAAAGCCGCCCGAATAAGGACAGCCTTCCCCTGTTGCTTGAAACTATCGATTGTTTTTATATTTAAAATTTGTAGAGAATGCCTATGTTGACGGGGGTAGTTTCTCCATTGACCCCCAGCCCGAATTTTGACGTTGTCTCTTCCAGATCCTCCGACCGTACCGAACGGACTTGTCTTTCCTCACTCACATATACTTCTCCCTTTTTAGTTGTCCGCGTAGAATGTAGAAAACCGACCCTGAGAATATCGCAGCTTGCCTCAATGTTCAGGTTGCCGGTGAGGCTGTACGACAGCACCGGAAGTACGCTGACGCCGAGATGAAAGACTGAAGTCCCGTCCAGAGTTTGTGCGCCGGATTTATATTTGTATGAAGCGCCGGCAATGCCCACACTGCTTTCGAGCAGAAGGGCAAGACTCTTGACGTCTATGATGCTGTAGCGGAAAAACGGAGCCAGCTCCCATGAAAGTTCACTGCCTTTCACATCTTTGTCCGAAGAACTGCCGGGCTGTTTCATATTGGCAATACCGACGCCTGCCGCTATGCCGACAGCGCTTTGGTCGTTCAGATAAAAGCCGATTTTGGGATTCAGGGAAATCCCGAAAGTCGATTGAATATCTTTTGAAGTGTTGCCGGTTTTCTCTTTTTCCGATCCGTAGTCCACTTCCAGAGAAGCGCCGACAAGCAGTTGTGCATCGGCAATGAATACTGTTGCCAAAAACATGGCGAAGAACATGATTATCTTTTTCATCTTTTTTAAATTTTTATGTGATACATTATTATATTTTGATAATTTCAAGAATGAGGACAAAAGTACATTTTTTTTTATATCAAACGTATGTTGAACCTGTTTTTTTGTCGTTTTTTGTCGTTTTTTCTGAAAAATGCGTGTAATTGGCAGTAAATATAAGGTACAGGGTTTATTGTTCATCGTTTACAGTTCACAGATTACAGTTCCTGTTAAAGTTAAAAAAATGAAACGCATTTCTCGAAGAAATTTTATCCGGACAGGCGGCATGACCCTTGCTTCCGGTTTGATATTAAGCCGTGTTCCGGCACAGGCAAAAGCTACTCCCGCGTCCGCCCTGTCGGCGACACACAACATCCCCGCTGATAAAGGGTTAGACCCGGCATGGGTTAAATCCCTGTACGAACGCGGTGTTTCTACCGTTTATGCCAAGTCGCGCGACGAACTGCGCTACATCGGCATGCCTGCGGGCGGCATCAATGCCGGCGGCGTCTATCTGGGCGGCGACGGTCGTTTGTGGCTTTGGGACATATTCAACGACAACCGGGGAGGCGTAGAACCCAAACTTCTCGACTGGCAGCATCCGTCCGGCTACAGCCAGCGCGTCGATGCGGCAAACGGAGCCTGCTATCTGGAACCGGCTCATGACGTCCGTCCGCTGGATCAGGGATTTTTACTCCGCTTTGAATACAGCGGGCAAACGACCTTCAAATCCCTCCAGGCGCACGAGTGGGACGAAATACTCTTTGAAGCCGGTTATCCCGTCGGGACAGTCCGTTACATCGACAAATCGCTGCCGGTGGAAATCACCCTCCGCGCCTTTTCGCCGTTCATCCCGCTGGATGAGGACGATTCGGGGCTTCCGGCAACCATCCTCTCGTTCTCGTTCAAAAACACCGGAAGCGCCGCCGTCAAAATTGCCCTGGCGGGATGGCTGGAAAACAAAACAGGCTTCCGTGTCGGTGAAAAAATCCGCAGCAGTCATTTTCAGTCGATAGTATGTCGCCGCCGCAATGAAGTGATCAGGGAAGCCGGTTTTATTGCCGTGCATGAAACCCTTATACCCCTGGAAGAGGAAGAGGAAATACGGAAACATCCCGATTTCGGTACCATGTGCATTGCCGCGCTCGCTTCCGGCGGAAAGGCTTGCGCCTCCGCGGAGACGGACAACCTTGCAGGGCTGTTTGACCTCAAGCCTGCGGACGACGCGGAAAAACCCATACAGGAGAAACTGACCGGAACGGTGCAACCCGGCATCAACCTCCCGGGAGGCGCTTCCGCTACAGCGGATTTCGTCATCAGCTGGTATTTCCCGAACCTGACCGTACACGAAAACATCAAAGACGCCGGGCGGTATTACCGGAACCGCTTTGCCTCGGCGCTGGAGGTGGCTCAATATGTAAAAAAACATTTCGGGCGGCTGTCCTCCCAAACCCTGCTCTGGGCGGCTACATGGAAGGACTCCACCCTGCCCCACTGGTTTCTGGAGCGCACATTTGTCACCATCGACACGCTGGCAACCACCAACTGTCACCGTTTCGACAGCGGACGCTTCTGGGCGTGGGAAGGCGTAGGCATCTGTCCCGGAACGTGCACGCACGTATGGCAGTACGCACAGGCGATGGGACGAATTTTCCCCGCGCTGGAGCGCGACTGCCGCGAACGCACCGATCTGGGCATCGCCTTTCGCGAGGACGGGGGCATCATCTTCCGCGCTGAAATGGAATCGCGTCCCGCCATCGACGGGCAGGCGGGGTCGGTACTGCGCTGTTACCGCGAGCATCAGATGAGCGCCGACGACGCTTTCCTCCGACGGAACTGGGAAAAGATAAAACAAGCCGTGCAGTTCATCATCCGTCAGGATAAAAACGGCGACGGCATGGAGGATACCCCGTTGGAAAACACGCTGGACGCCGTGTGGGACGGCGAAATCGCATGGATCGTGGGACTGTGCATCGCCGCCGTGAAAGCCGGGCAGCGCATGGCGGAAGAAACCGGCGACGCCGACTTTGCCCGAAAATGCGCGGATTACGTGGCAAAAGGCAGCGCCAATATGGATAAATATCTCTTCAACGGCGAGTATTACATCCACCGTCCCGACAGGGAAAAGGGACGCTCGAAGCTGGGTTCCTACGACACCTGCCACATTGACCAGGTCATGGGGCAGTCGTGGGCGTATCAGGTGGGACTCGGACGGATACTGGACAGCAAAAAGGTGCGCTCGGCGCTCAACGCGCTGTGGAAATACAACTATGCGCCCGACGTGGGTACCTACATCGAAACGCACAGGGGCGGACGATGCTATGCTTTGCCGGGCGAAGGAGGCCTGATCATGAACACCAATCCGAAGAACGATCCCAAGCCTTACGGGGATAACGAATCGTGGCAGCTGGTTTATTTCCACGAATGTATGAGCGGGTTCGAGTACGAAGTCGCCGCGCACATGATCGCCGAAGGTATGACGGACGAGGGGCTTGTGCTGGTGCGCTCCATCCACGACCGCTACCACGCGGCGAAACGCAACCCGTACAACGAAATAGAGTGCGGCGACCATTATGCGCGCGCCATGGCAAGCTACGGCGCCTTCATCACCGCCTGCGGGTTTGAATACCACGGTCCGAAGGGATACATGCGTTTTGCACCCAAATGGAACGCCGAAAACTTCAAGGCGCCTTTCACGGCGGCGGAAGGGTGGGGCAGCTATACGCAGTCGCTGTCGGGCAACACGATGACGTGCGTGCTGGAACCCAAATACGGACAGGTGCAGCTAAGCGCTTTCTCCGTGGATGCGCCCAAAGGCAGGAGGATGAAATCGGCGGGCGTATCGCTCGACGGTCAAACCGTTTCCGCAAAACGGGAACAGAAGGGCGCCGGCGTGTCGGTCACTCTGCCGAACCGCATCGTCGTGAAAGCCGGCGAACGGCTTGTGATGGAGTTCGGGTTTTGAGGGGGAGCGGGGGATGGGAGAATGATACGCATTTGCTTCAACAGCGCAGGATTAATATTCTTCGTCTTCGATATATCTCCCGCTCTCTTCGTCCCAATTCAGCATATAATCGTATAGTTCGATATGCCATGTACCGTTTGTTCCTCGAAAAACGGGATGCCCTTCCCCCAAATGATCAACGAGTTTCGTGTAAATTTCCCGCCGGGTAAATTCCCCTTTGCGTATAGCGGCTTCATAATGGAAAACGCGCCACAAATCAAGAATCTCGGTAATCAGCTGCTGTATCTGCCCGTCCGAAAGCCTGTTTTCGGGCGGGAAATAGATTTTGGGGATACCAAACAGACTTTCCATGGTTCGCTCGTCTTCCTCCAGCGACATCTCCAAATCAATCACATCTTCAAGACATTTCATCTCTTCGGGAAGCTCCAGATAACGCGGCGCAGGACGATTGTGATGCGCCTCGCGCAACATTTCAATTAACTGATCGACGTATTTTTGCATATTGTTCATAATAAATTCGATTATTCTTTAATTCTCTTTGTTTCGCCAATCCGTCCGGCAACGAGTATCATCCACTCGACCACGGACTGACGGACGACTTCCGGCTGAAACAGGCGTCCGCCGTTGACGAAGGACAGCAAAACCCGTACCGTTCATGGCAATGAAAAATATTTCGGTTTTTATTTCGGTAAACGAAATATTTTGCATACTTTTGCGGCGGGTAAGTCCTATACGACCAGCTCCCGTTGAATCCCCCCAGGTCCGGAAGGAAGCAAGGGCAAATGGTTGTAGCGGTGCGATATAGTCAGCTTACCCTTTTTTTATTGCCGTTCATCACAGTTGCTTCAGCACGAATTGCCGGTTACACCGGATATGTACCCCGAAACTGTAATCCGTTTTTCCGCGGTGCAGGTCGCTGTACGTTTCCACCTGCGCTCCCACCGAAATACCCTGATATACCTCTTTGTCGAACATCAGCTTGAAAGTGATCAGATCGCGGACGGGCATTTGTTGCGACGGATCATGCACGTTGAATGATCCGAAAAGCGCTTCGCCCTGAAATGCGTAAAACCGTTCGCCATGCCAGTAGCCCGCCGTACACAGGAAGGGAGCCACCTCGATGTGCAACACCGGATAGACGCCCCAGCCCTGCCGGAAGGGACGCCGTTCCTCATTCGGGTAGCGGTCGTAATAGCCCGTTGCGTAAATGTCGCACCCGACGGACTGTAGCCTTTTCCAGCCTGTTTGCCATTGGGAACAAACTCCTGCGGCGAAGTTGCCCAGCACGATCATCGGTTCGTCCGACGTGTCGATTTGCCCGCCCTGATGATGTATCAACAGTTGCAGGGGGAGTTTCAGCAGGAATTTGCTCTCCGGCGGGGTAAGCTGCCGGCACGTCGATATCCCGAAAGTCAGCGCTTCCGGCGCCGCATCGCCACGTTCGATATAGTGTTGCCAGTCCACCCATATATCCGCAAACCGGCGTTCGTCGTGCAGCACAAACTGCAAGCCGCTTTCCGGGGCGGCTACATAATGCCGTTCCCACCCGTACAGCGGCTCTATCAGGCGATGGTTCGCCCCTCCGTACAGGTTGCCCAGCGTCATTTGCAGCGCGGGAGCAACGGCATACTGCAAGCGGAGGAACGGTTGCAGGTGCGAAAAGTCGTTTTTGCCCGAAAACTTGACGGCATAAAAGCCCGCCTGAGCGCGAAACCTGCCGGAAGCCTGATAAGTCAAAGCCGGCAGCAGCGAAATGCACGGATAGGTTTGTCCGTCGGCTACCGGACTGAAATATTCGTTGTTCTTGAAAAACCCGCTCATGTCTGTCCACAGCGACAGACGGTTGCTGTCGGCGGCAAGTACGGCGGGGGAATCGCACCGGCTTTCGGGAAACCGTTGCGCGTGAAGAACGAGCGTCGTCGTCATGCACAGGCAAACACAAACAAGGTATTTTTTCATGGGAAACGCTTCGGGTGGTCAAAACAGCAAATCGGGGTTTTTATAGGGAGCGATGCCCAGATTGGCGTAGGCTATGGCGGTGGCTTCCCGTCCGCGGGGAGTCCGTTTGAGATAGCCTTCCTTAATCAAAAAAGGCTCATACACCTCCTCGATGGTTCCGGGGTCTTCGCTCACGGCGGTGGCAATGGTGGTCAGCCCCACGGGACCTCCGCCGAACTTTTCGATCATGGTGCGCAGGATGCGGTTGTCCATTTCGTCCAGCCCGTGCTTGTCGATATTGAGCGCGTCCAGCGCATACCGCGTGATTTCCGGATGGATGGTGCCGTCGCTTTTTACCTGAGCAAAGTCGCGTACCCGGCGCAGGAGGGCGTTGGCAATGCGGGGCGTTCCCCTGCTGCGCGAGGCGATCTCCGTCGCCGCCTCGTGAACGACAGGCACTTTCAGGATACGGGCGGCGCGGGTGACAATGCCGGTAAGCACGTCCGTGCTGTAGTACTGCAAGTGGCAGGTGATGCCGAAACGCGCGCGCAAAGGGCTGGTCAGCAGTCCCGAACGGGTGGTGGCGCCCACAAGGGTAAAGGGGTTCAGGGTGAGTTGAATGGAACGAGCGCTGGGTCCCTTGTCTATCAGGATGTCGATGGTATAATCCTCCATTGCCGAATAGAGATATTCCTCCACCACAGGACTCAGGCGGTGTATTTCGTCGATAAACAGCACGTCGTTGGTTTCGAGGTTGGTGAGGATACCCGCCAGATCACCCGGCTTGTCGAGTACCGGACCGGAAGACAGTTTCAGGTTCACCCCGAGTTCATTGGAAATGATGTTGGCAAGAGTGGTTTTGCCCAATCCGGGAGGTCCGTGCAGCAAAACATGATCCAGCGCTTCCCCGCGCATCTTTGCCGCCTTCACAAACACGCGCAGATTGTCCACCACCTGCTGCTGCCCGCTAAATTCCTCAAACCCTGCCGGACGCAACGAACGGTCGAGTTCCTTGTCCTCCTTGTCCCAATTATTGGTACGAAATGCTACCTGATCATCCGCCATATTTTTATTTTTTTCCGGCTTCAAAGATACAACCAATTATCTTGTAAATGCAAAAAAAAACGCCTTCCCACCCCCCTACATGTACCCGCGCTGCGCAAAAGGCTGTCCCGAAAGAAATATTTTTTCGCCGTTTCCGCGCCGTCTCCTGTTCATTGCTCGAAATATAACCGCCGGCAATAACGCGCTGTTTGAAAACGGCAACCTTTATTTTCCTGCAATTCTTTGTAAATGGGAAAATGTATGACGGTTTTGACGTCGAAAACATCGAAGACGTCGCATGTTTATGGAAAAAAGATGTGGCGTTTCCATTCGACCCTGTCGGGTGGGATGTAAAAAAGATGATATTTCGATAAAAACAGTTGCGTTTCAAAATTTCCCGCAGGGAATAAACAGGCTCGCCAGTAAAACACTGTGTTTAGTACCTTATTTTTTAATCCATTTTGCAGGCTACCCGCTCATAATTCCCCTGATATCAGCAAAATCAATTTTTTCGAGTTCCGATTTGTGTACTACAAATTTTCGTTTTGTGAAGGGATAATATTTGTAGCCTAATT
>JAISRX010000082.1 GCA_031273395.1 Bacteroidales bacterium
TGTACAAAAATAAACGATACAGTGATTCATATTCCGTTCCTGCGTTGCGCCCGGAACTAACACTTAGTTGCGTCCGGAACTAACACTTAGTTGCGCTCGGAACTAACACTTAGTTGCGTCCGGAACTAACACTTAGTTGCGCTCGGAACTAACACTTAGTTGCGCTCGGAACTAACACTTAGTAGCGTCCGGAACTAACACTTAGGCATTGTACAAAAATAAACGATACATTTATTCCCTTTCCGTCCCTGTATGGCAGGTTCTCCTCCCCCCCCCTCTCTATTTTTAGGGATAAAAAATAAATAATGTATACCGGTTTTGATGTCGAAGACATCATATGTTTATAGAAAAACGAGGCTGTGTTTCCATTCGACCCCGAAGGGGTCGAACAACAAAGGGTACATTGCTTCTATAAACATTTGACCTCTTCGAGGTCTCGAACTTCATACCTGTTATAAGTTTTTTATTTCTCATGCCTTAAGAGGGACAGGGGTGAGGAAAAACCCCCAATTCCGTTTTGTCCTCGCCCCAAAAACGAAATAAACAAATGATACATTTATTTACGGACGATCCTTAGACCTCCTTCCACACAAATAACGGCAGAACCTTATTTCTTATCGCCTCATACGATGTTGACTTCCGGCTCCATTCGGACGCCGAATCTTTCTTCCACCGAGCGAATGATTTCTTCGGCAAAGTCAAGGACTTCCCTTCCGGAGGCATTGCCGTAATTCACCAAAATCAGAGGCTGCATGAGGTACGATCCCACGTTTCCCTTTCTTGCCCCCTTCCACCCGCACTGCTGTATCAGCCATGCAGCCGACGTCTTCTGCAAACCCCGTCCTGCGGGATACAGCGGCACATCGCCGTACAACCGCTTCAATGCGGCTGCCTGCTTTGCGGAAACAACAGGGTTTTTAAAAAAACTGCCGGCATTGCCCAGCAGCCTGTAATCGGGAAGTTTTTGCCGCCTGATGCGTATCACAGCCTCCCGAACCTGTCCGGCGGTGATGTTTTCCCCGGCGGGCAATTCCGCTTTCAGCCCTGCATACGACAGGTTGGGCGTAAAACGTTTCGACAGCCCGAACCACACGGACACGACAAGATATTTTCCCCTGTGCTGTTTGAAAATACTGTCGCGGTAGCCGAACCGACATTCGTCGCGGCGAAAGATAACAGTCCTGCCTGTGGCTATCTCCATAGCCTCCACCCGTTCGATCACGTGTTGCGCTTCGGCGCCGTAAGCTCCGATATTCTGCACGGGACATGCGCCCACCGTACCCGGTATCAGCGAAAGGTTTTCCATTCCGGCATAATTGCGTCCCACGCACCATGCCACCAGATCGTCCCATGTTTCGCCGGCATGTGCGCGTACCAGCGCCCTTTCCGCATCCTCGCCGGTCACTTCTATCCCCTTGAACGCCGGATGTATCACCGTTCCGCAACGGGGAGAAACAAACAGCATGTTGCTCCCGCCGCCCAAAATCAGCGCAGAGGAAGGCACAGGCTCCGTTTTCAGAAAGGAGGACAACTCGGCGGCGCTGTCCGACGTCACAAGGACGGAAGCGGTAGCTGCTATGCCGAACGTGTTGCGGTCAAGCAACGGGACATTGGTTTGGATGCTGATCATGCTGTTTTCGTTTCGTGTTGTTTGCCGCCGTTATTTCCACTTCCGGCTTTGCAGTCTTAGCCGTGCAAGCAGCAGGAAGATCGCCGGGACGCCGAAGAAATACGCCATGTCGCGGAAATCAATCACTCCGCGGCTCACGGATGAATAATGCGTCTTGACGCCGAACCACGCAACGAGGTCTTGCAGTGCAGCGGACGCCATCACTCCCGACAGGGCGTCGAATCCCTCGTAAAAGATGAAACAGCCCGCAGCGGCGGAGATAAACGCCACCACCTGACTGTCGGTAAGCGTGGAGGTAAACGTGCCGATGGCTGCATAGATACCGCCCAGCAGCAGCAAGCCGATGGCAGCCCCGAAGGTGGCGCCCGTGTCGAGGTTGCCGGGAGGGTTTCCCAGCCGCCACACCGAAACAGCATATACCGCACACGGCAGCAATGCCAGCGCCACCAGCGCCACGGCGGCAAGGAACTTGGCTAGCACGATCCGCCCTTCGCTCACCGGCTTGGTCAGCAGCAACTCAATGGTTCCCGTTTTGATTTCTTCGGCAAAGGAACGCATGGTAACTGCCGGCGCCAGAAACAGAAATACCCACGGCGCAATGTAAAACAGCCCCTCCAGAGAAGCATACCCGTTTTCGGGAATGTTTAACACTCCCGGAAACACCCACAGGCACAAGCCCGTCACGGCAAGGAAGACAATAATTACCAAATATCCCGTCGGCGACGAGAAAAAACCCCGTATTTCCTTTTTGAACAGCGGATACATGATGATGAATTAATTCGGTCGTTCAGTCTATGGTGATAACGTCCCCGTCGTTCAGCAGGTCGTCCACGCATTGAACGGGCGATACTGTCTTCTGTGCGGCGATCTGTTCCTCCATCAGGCGGTCGAACGTGGGAGCTTCCGTCGAACGGATCACCCCTGTTGCCATCGGGAGATGAGGCGGACTCATTTTGGCGATCATCAGTTGAAGAGCAGGATCATGTTCATACGGATCATGCACCAGAATATCGTCGATGGTAATTCCGTTTTTGCCGAGTTCCACCGCTTCAAGGCGCAGCCCGTTCAGCCTGATCCCCTTGTTTTTGTCTTTCCCGAAAAGCAGCGGCTGTCCTGCCTCGAGGAAGAGCTGGTTGTCGTCGCGCGTTTCCTTTCCGGTAACAGCCGCATGGGTCTTGTCGGCAAAGATGATGCAGTTCTGCAACAGTTCCACCACTGCCGTTCCGCGGTGCATGGCGGCTTCTTCCAGAACGTCCGTGATGTTTTTGATATTGTTGTCGGCTACGCGGGCAAAAAATGTGCCTTGCGCGCCGATCACCAGTTCGCAGGGATTGAAAGGCGCTTCCAGCGTCCCGTAAGGCGACGTCTTGGTGACGGAACCCATCGGGGAGGTGGGCGAATACTGCCCTTTGGTCAGTCCGTATATCCTGTTGTTGAACATCAGCACGGTCATGTCCACGTTGCGGCGTATGGCGTGTATGAAATGGTTCCCGCCGATAGCCATCGAATCGCCGTCGCCGGTATTGACCCACACGCTCAGCGAAGGATTGGCGATTTTCATTCCCGAAGCAATGGCGGCAGCACGCCCGTGTATGCCGTGAAAGCCGTAAGTGTTCACATAGTACGGAAACCGCGATGAACACCCGATACCCGACACCACTACATAATGGTCCTTCCGGTATCCCATTTTGGGAAACAGCTGGGCAACGGAACTCAAAATAGCATGGTTGCCGCATCCGGGACACCATTTGACCATCTGGTCGCTCATAAAATCGCTCTTTTCCAGCGACACATCGCTTTGTGGAATTCTTTCATCTCTCTTTTTCATACCGACAAATAAAATTTTACCGTATTTTTGAACTGCAAAGATATAAAAAAAAAACAGGAAACAATATCGTTCGGTTAACCACCGTTCATCATACGTGAAATAAATAAAGTATGCCGGTTTTAGCCCGGATGGGCTTGATTTTTATAGGTTACTGTCTCAAAAAAGATATTTTTCCACCGTAAAGTTCGTAAAGAATTTTCGCAAAGTTCGCGAAAGAAACAGTGTCAACAATCACTACTGTCCGGTAAACCTCCAAAAGAAAGGGTAGGTATAAAATACCCACCCTATGGTTATCTTTGTAATCTCAACAAAACAGAGAACAACCATGGGCAAAAGTACAAATTTTAG
>JAISRX010000148.1 GCA_031273395.1 Bacteroidales bacterium
AATTTGTAATTTTGTTTCTAACTATCACAAAATTAGCAAATTATATCGAATTATCACTACTTTTTTCTGTTTTTTTATCCTTGATTTACTGGGGTTTGAAGGGTGGGAAACTTAAATTAATAATCTTTTAATTTATATTTGATATGACTAAGATCAGTCGATTTTTTCTTGCAGGGTTACTTCTGGTAACTGTAATTGCCTTTCAGGTAAAGGCAGATATTAAACTTCCCGCTATTTTCGGGGATAACATGGTGTTGCAGCAACAGTCGCAGGTTGCAGTGTGGGGTTGGGCTAAAGCCAACACGGGCGTGAAAGTGACCGGGTCGTGGGACAAAAAAAGCCATAGCGTTCAAAGCGACGGGAAAGGCTATTGGAAGTTGAAAATCCAAACGCCGGCGGCAAGTCATGCTGCCTACACGCTTACTGTGAGCGACGGAAAAGCCGTTGTCCTGAAAAATGTCCTGATAGGGGAAGTATGGGTTTGTTCGGGACAGTCCAACATGGAAATGCCGATGAAAGGTTTTTACGGTCAGCCCATTGAAGGCGGTCCGGAGGCTATTGCACACTCCTACAACCCGGGTATTCGCTGTTTTACGGTGAAAAAAGCATTCAAAGTGACTCCGCAGGACGATTGCAGCGGGACGTGGGAAGCAGCCGGCGCACAGACGACGCCCGATTTCACGGCTACCGGTTATTTCTTCGCCCGGTTGCTCAACCAGGCGCTGAATGTTCCCGTCGGACTGATACATACCAGTTGGGGCGGTTCGCGCATTGAAACATGGATGACGCCGGCGTCGCTGAAAGACATTCCCGAAGTCACCGTACCGGCAAGCGAGGCAGACGTCAAGAGTCCGACCGGAACGCCCACCGTGCTGTACAACGGGATGGTGCATCCCATCGCGGGGTACGGCATCCGCGGCGCTATCTGGTATCAGGGCGAGGCAAACAGGACGGAAGCCGCATTATACGTCAAACTGTTCGACCAAATGGTACGCGAATGGCGCAATATCTGGGGAGTAGGTGAATTTCCCTTCTACTACTGTCAAATAGCGCCTTTTAACTACGCTATGTGGGGAGGGCTGCATTCCGGATTTATCCGTGAAGCGCAAGCCAAAGGAATGTTGACGCCCAACACGGGGATGGCAGTCCTGATGGACGCGGAAAGTATCGACTGCATCCATCCGCCGAAGAAAAAAGACGCCGGCGAGCGGATGGCGCTCTGGGCGCTGGCAAAGACTTACGGAATGGACAAAGTACATTATCGCAGCCCCGAAGTCAAATCTTTTACAACGGAAGGGCGCGTTGCCGTCGTCACGTTCGATCTGTTCGGTTCGGCTGCCGGATTGACGACTTACGGAAAAGAAATCCTGAATTTCAAAATTGCAGGCGGCAACAAACAGTTTCATCCCGCCAAGGCTGCCCTGAGCGGCGACAAAGTTTATATCTTCTCGCCCGCGGTAGCCGAACCTGTAGCGGTTCGCTACTGTTTCGACGATACTTCGGCTACCGAAATATTTACGGTGGAAGGCAATCTTCCCGTGTCGTCATTCCGCACGGATGAATGGTAAATGTCCGCCGTGATTCCACAGGGAGAACGGCGTCACATACAGGCAAACGTGCGTCCGGTAATACGGCGCACGTTTTTTCATGCCGTCAAATGGGGGATCGTCTGCCGGCGATGCTCCACCGTCCGTTGACTATACGGTTTGTATCAGGATTTCAAGAATTTTTTTGCCTGCCGCCGATACCGAAGTTCCCGGTCCAAAGATAGCCACCACGCCGGCGTCATACAGGTATTGATAATCCTGTGCGGGAATTACGCCTCCGGCGATGACCATGATGTCTTCGCGTCCGAGTTTTTTCAATTCTTCGATCACCTGCGGCACCAGCGTCTTGTGACCTGCCGCCAGCGAAGATACCCCCAGCACATGCACGTCGTTTTCGACGGCTTGTTTGGCGGCTTCGGCA
Organism: Bacteroidales bacterium; assembly: GCA_031273395.1. Classification (GTDB taxonomy): domain Bacteria; phylum Bacteroidota; class Bacteroidia; order Bacteroidales; family UBA4181; genus JAIRLS01. Next base: position 1,969 of record JAISRX010000148.1, read on the forward strand.
GGCGTTTGGAACAAAGGTCCCATATCCACGTCGAATCCAAGGTCGGCGTAACCGGTGGCTACTACTTTGGCGCCGCGGTCATGTCCGTCCTGCCCCATTTTGGCGACCATAATACGGGGTTGGCGCCCCGCTTTTCCGGCAAACCGTTCTGCCAGCGCCTTTGCTTCTTTGAAATCGGGATCTTCCTGACTTTCGGCGGAATATATCCCTGAAATGGTACGTATCACAGCTTTATATCTTCCTGAAACTTTTTCTATGGCGTCCGAAATTTCTCCTAACGAGGCGCGTTTGGCGGCGGCGTCCACGCTCAGGGCAAGGAGGTTGCCCTTACCCGAACGGGCTGCCTCGGTGATGGCTTCCAAGGCGTTTTTCACCTCTTCGCTGTTGCGGCTGGAGCGTAACGCCTGTAGCCGTTCTATCTGCTGGCGACGCACCGAGGTGTTGTCCACTTCGAGTATTTCAAGCGGGTCTTCCTTGTCCAGTCGGTATTTGTTTACCCCGACAATGACGTCTTTTCCGGAGTCAATACGCGCCTGTTTGCGGGCTGCCGCTTCTTCGATTCTCATTTTGGGAATGCCGCTTTCGATGGCTTTTGCCATACCGCCGAGGCTTTCCACTTCTTCAATCAGCGCCCAAGCCTTGTGTGCAAGTTCGTGCGTGAGCGATTCCACGTAGTACGAACCAGCCCAGGGATCAACCCCGCGGCAGATGTTGGTTTCTTCCTGGATGTAAATTTGCGTGTTGCGGGCAATACGCGCCGAGAAATCCGTCGGGAGGGCGATTGCCTCGTCCAGCGCGTTGGTGTGCAGCGACTGGGTGTGTCCCAGCGCGGCTGCCATTGCTTCGATACATGTACGCGCCACATTGTTGAACGGATCCTGTTCGGTAAGACTCCAGCCCGACGTCTGGCAATGCGTGCGCAACGCCAGCGATTTGGGATTTTTCGGGTGGAAGCTGTTAACAATTTTTGCCCACAGCATCCGTGCTGCGCGCATTTTGGCAATTTCCATAAAATGGTTCATCCCGATCGCCCAGAAAAACGACAGGCGCGGTGCAAAACTGTCCACGCTCATGCCGGCATTGACGCCCGTGCGGAGGTACTCCAGCCCGTCGGCAAGCGTGTAGGCCATTTCAATGTCGCAGGTGGCTCCCGCTTCCTGCATGTGGTACCCCGAAATGGAGATGGAGTTGAATTTCGGCATGTTTTGCGAGGTATATGCGAAAATGTCGCCGATGATGCGCATGCTCATTTCGGGAGGATAGATATAGGTATTGCGCACCATGAACTCTTTCAGGATGTCATTCTGGATGGTTCCGGTAAGTTCTTCCGGTTTGGCTCCCTGTTCAAGCGCCGCCACAATGTAGAACGCCAGCACGGGCAGCACGGCGCCGTTCATGGTCATTGATACGGACATCTGCTTGAGCGGTATCTGGTCAAAGAGGATTTTCATGTCCTCCACGCTGCAAATGGAAACGCCTGCCTTTCCCACGTCGCCCACCACGCGGGCATGGTCGGCGTCGTAACCGCGGTGGGTGGCAAGGTCAAACGCCACCGACAGTCCTTTTTGTCCGGCAGCGAGGTTACGGCGGTAAAAGGCGTTCGATTCTTCGGCGGTCGAAAAGCCCGCATACTGGCGAACAGTCCACGGACGCATCACATACATGGTGGAATAGGGACCGCGCAGGTTCGGCGCAATACCGGCTGCGTAGTTCAGATGCTCCATGCCTTCGAGGTCGGCGGCGGTATATACCGGCTTAACGGGTATCTGCTCCGGAGTTTGCCACAGCGATCCGGCTTTGATGCTTCCGGACGGCTGACCTGTTTTATAATTAATACTTTTAAAATTCGGCTTCATGACTGATTTTGAAATGATCTGTTTTTGATGAATTAAATAGACTGCAAAAATAGATAAAATGAATGACCTGTACAGTATTTATTAAATTTTTTTTTAGTAAAATATTTTATTTGAGGGCTAAATCTTTTTTTGAGGTGCTATTGATTTCATCAAATGTTGTTTCATATACGGCATCATGCATCACCGCGGGAGGAGCGTAGCAAACGGCGACGCCCTCAACAAAGTTAAACACGCGGACATGGATCCCGCACCCCGTACTGCAAGTCCCTGTGGGACTGCCGCCGCCGTAGAGACGCGGCGCACAGCGTCTCTACCATCGCACGTACCACCACAGCGGACGCATCCAACCCCGACAGGGTTAGCGTGCAGCCCTGCAAGAACGAAATGTACATAACCGGAGGTGAAGCGCAGCGAACGGCGAAGCTCTCAACGCAGTTAAACCTCCGGAAGAGGTATACCTCCAATCCGGCAAGTCCCGCAGGGACGACATGCCGGTAGAAGAACCGCTATGATCGACAAAGAAAATCCCGCAGGGACAGGTACATTTTCTGCCGGCATATTACCATTTAGGAACGTGAAATAAATAAAGTATGCCGGTTTTAGCCAGAATGAGGTGCATTTGCCTCGTCGAACGCTGACGAAAAGGCATTTCTTTTGGTTTTTGCCCCGTCGATTGCTGACGATGATGCATTTCTTTTGGTTTTTGCCCCGTCGATTGCTGACGATGATGCATTTCTTTTGGTTTTTGCCTCGTCCAACGCTGTTGACAAGGCATTTCCTTGAGGATTTGCCTTAGGCATTGTACAAAAATAAACGATACATTTATTCACATTCCGTCCCTGACGGGACGGTTATACTGCACTCGATTATAGTACCCCGCATTTCATACGGGGTTATCAAAGGGTAACGCCTGCGGCGTTTTACGTCCATGCAGGGCTGTGCACAACCCCGACAGGGGTTGCCTTTTGATAACCCCGTACAAGCGAAGCG
>JAISRX010000179.1 GCA_031273395.1 Bacteroidales bacterium
CAGTCGTTTCCGCAAGCAATCCTTTCGGCTTTGCGGTGACACAGGATACCATACTGAAAGCGACTTTCGCACCGATCAATTATTCCATTATTTACCATACTACCGGCGGCGCTGTAATACCCGATGGAAGTTACACCGTTGAAAGTGCAACTGTCACCCTGCCCGAACCGACAAAAGAGGGTTATACCTTCGGCGGCTGGTATGCCAATGCCGACCTCTCGACCGGCGGAGCGGTAACAGCCATCCCCGCAGGCAGCACGGGCAATAAGGCATACTGGGCAAAATGGAAAAGCGCCGACGCTACCTTAAGCGGTATCGACCTAAGTGCGGGAACCCTGTCGCCCGCCTTCAGCGCCGGCGTTACGGAGTACGCTGTTCATGTTCCTTACGGCGTTGGAAGCATCACAGTCACCGGCGTTGCAAACCATTCCGGGGCAACGGTAACGGGCAACGTAACCGACCAACCCCTTGCAACGGGCGATAACGTCATCGAAATCACCGTTACCGCCGAAGACGGGATCACCACCATGACCTACACGGTAACGGTTTCCCGCGACGAGCATGTTCCGGTAACGGAAGCCAACCTCGTCAGCCTTACGGTAAACGGCAGGACGGTGGCAATAACGGGCTATGAGCTTGCGTATGTCGCGGATTGCGGCGAGAGTTCGTTGATGCTCGATTTTGAAGTTTCGCCTTACGCGAAGGTAACGGTGAATGGCGCGTCATACCTTGCCGGCACGGGCATACCCCTCACGGGCGACGTAACGACAGTCGCCATTCGGGTAACAGCTGAGACGGGCGGAGCGGTAAATAACTACACGCTGACAGTCGGCGCGCCGATCAACGAAAGCCGCCTGTACTATCAACGCTGGGACGACGTGCTTGCCGTCAACCTCAATCCCGCCAACAACGGAGGATACCGTATTTCGGACGTCCGCTGGTACCGGCAGGACGGCGCCTCTCTCGGCAATGCGGATTACATCCTGATATCCGGACCCGCTGCCGGTTATTATGCCGAAGTGGAGATAGACGGCGCATGGCGTCGCGCATGCAACAGCTCCGGCATACAGCCGCAGGGCAGGGTCATCGCCTGTCCGAATCCCGTCCCGCAAGGCGCAAGCGTGAAGCTGCAATCGCTGCCGGAAGAGTTTGCGGGCGGCACGGTACGGATTTCCAACATGCGCGGCATGCCGGTCAAAGCGGATCTGTTATTGCCGACCACCATCAGCAGCATCGACGTCTCGGATCTGGTTCCGGGAATATATCTGCTGCATGTTACGGCAAAAGACGGCAGCAGGGAGGTGATTAAAATCGTGGTGGAATAATTGTAGAGACGCGATGCATCGCGTCTCTACAGCCGCAGGGGAAAAATCGAAAAATATTAAATGATAAAATTAACAGTTAAATGATGAGACATACATTTTTATTGATGACAGGCTTATTGATCATCAGCACGGCAGCGGCGCAGCGGCGCGGCTATTCTTCGCGGAGCGCCTTGTCGACGCATGAAATATCGCTTTACGGGTCGGGCGGTTTGTCGAGCCTGAATTACCGGCTTTCCGGCGACGCAACAACAAGCGGCAGTATCGGCTTCGGTGGCGGTATCGGTTATACTTATAACATAAACGCCGTCTGGGGTATCGCGACGGGCGTAGAAATCGGCTTCTTCGGAGGCAAAGCCGCATACGGCAGTCTCTCCGACGGGTACGAATACGGGACGACCGGTTCCGAAGACCATTTCCTGTTCCGGTATTCGCTCGGCGGGTACGAAGAGAAGCAGCGCGTAACGCTGCTTTCCGTACCCGTAATGGCGCAGTTCAAAACGCCCGTGAGCCGATCCGTACATTTTTATCTGTCGGGCGGTTTCAAATTCGGCTTGCCCGTCAGCGCCAAAGCGACGATCAGCCCGGGTACTGCAACCACTTCGGGCGAGTTCAGCTACGAGCAGGTCACATACGATGTGGAAAAGTACGGTTTTGTGACCGGTTTGCGCCTTGCCGACACAAAAAATGATGTTGACCTGGGCTTTTCGACGGCGCTGGCAGTGGAAACGGGCTTCCGCTTCTCCCTGAGCCACCGTATCGCTCTGGGCGTCGGCGCATACCTCGACTACGGACTGAACAGCGTGCAGTCGGTCAACGACAGGCATATTCTCGACTATCAAATTGCCGATCCCTCGACCTTTATCCACCACAGCGTACTGCATACCGCCCTGACGGACAAAATCCATCTTTTCGACGCCGGAGTGAAGATAAGGATCATCTTCAGATAATGCAACGTCTGCACGGCGAATGGTTTGTGCCATAGCCGTCAGGTTAAGGCTGAAAGCCTTAATATATTCCAGCCCAACACAACGTGTTGGGTTTGTACGGCGATGGTAGAGACGCGGCATGCAACGTCTTTACGGCAGCGGCGTTAGGAATCGTCCGTAAATAAATGTATTATTTGTTTATTTCGTTTTTGGGGTGAGGACAAAACGGAATTGGGGGGTTTTCCTCACCCCCAGCCCCTCTCCAAAATGGAGAGGGGGGAGAACCTGCCATACAGGGAGGGAACGGGAATAAATGTATCGTTTATTTTTGTACAATGCCTTAGTACGAACAGCGCCTCAAAAAAGGAATTAACCATATTTTATTTATGCTGCTTCTCTTAAAAAAAAATCGTATATTTGCAGCGTCAAAAATCATCTATGAATAAATTTATTTTTGCCGTTTTTCTCATCCTGTGCTTGCCTTGCAGCGGAAAATGGCGGACAACGGAACGGGATTTTCGCACCATCCCCTTATCGGCACGTCCCAACCCCCTCTGGTTCTGGAACGACACAAAGGTAGCACCTGCCGAATTAACGCAACAAATGGCAGGGTATAAAAATGCCGGTTACGGGGGGCTTAGCATTTTGCCTTTCGGTAAGAATTTTGCCCCCGAATACCTTACCGAAGCGTATTTTGACGTTTATAAAATTTGCATGCGGGAAGCCAAAAAACTGGGGCTTAAATTGTGGATTTACGATGAATACGGTTTTCCAAGCGGAACGGCGGGCGATATAAACGGCGATGGGGTCGGGCGCTTCAAGCAAAGATACCCCGAACATACCTGCAAACGCCTGGATAAAACCGAATATGTGCCCGTACCGCGACAAACGCTGGAGCAACAGCTGCCGCACGGTCATTTAACGGCTGTAGTGGCGATGGACACCGTTACGCATGAAAGGATCAACCTGAGCGGACAGGTAAGCGATGGCAGGCTGCGATGGACGTCGCCGGAAGGACACTGGAAAGTGCTGGTGTTCACCTGCACGGACGCCGGAAACAGCATTGTGGACTACATGAGTCCGGAAGCAGTCAATCACTATATCAACATGACGCACGACGAATATTACAGGCGTTTCGGCGAATATTTCGGCACAACGGTGACAGGGACTTTTTTCGATGAACCTACCTTATATTATGCGGAAGGTCGTTCATGGACGCCGGATTTCAACCGGAAATTCCAAGCCCGGTATGGGTTCGATCCCGCCCTGTATTATCCCGCCCTGTGGTACGACATCGGCGCCGAAACGGCAGAAGCCCGCAATTATCTGTTCGGGTTCCGTTCCGAACTGTATGCCGCAGGATACCCCAAACAGGTCAGCGACTGGAGCCGGAAACACGGCGTGCTGGCTACCGGACATCAGGATAACGAAGAGGTAGTCAATTGTACGGGCACATCCGGCGATCTGATGAAATGTTTCAAATATCAGGACGTTCCCGGAATTGACAAGATCGGGGGCGACCGTCCGGCGGAGCGGTTTTATAAAATTGTCAGTTCGGCGGCGCACAACTGGGATCATTCTCCGGTCATGTCGGAAACATACGGCGCAATGGGCAATATCGGCTGGAACGAGATTTTCGGCATTGCAATGGAACAGTATGCCAAAGGGATCAATTTGCTGATACCTCATGCAGTGTGGTACAACACGGATAAAGTGGTGTTCAAGCCCGAACTTTCGCTTCGCAACCCGCTGTACGCCGACAGCCTGCGCATCTTTACCGATTACCTTGCGCGGCTGAACGTGCTGATGCAGAACAATGCCCGCTGGACGGGGGACGTGGCGGTGCTTTATCCGATACACACCATGCAAAGCGGTCACTACATGGATGGCGCGCTGGGCTATTACCGCGGCGGAGTGGAAATACCCGGACTGGACTATGTGGACGTCGGAGTGGCGCTTTTCGACAGTTTGGGATGCGATTTTATGTTCCTGCATCCGGAAACGCTGGACGAGCGGTGTCGTATCGTCGGCGACCGGCTGCTGCTGGACAACGCAACACAGTACAATTCGTTTTCCACGCTGGTGCTTCCGGCATGTACGACCTTGTCATTGAGCAATCTCGAAAAGATTCTGGTTTTTGCCCGAGCCGGCGGACATGTGATACTCACTTCACAGATGCCGCAAAGAGCGACGATCGCTTCCGACGACAAACGGTTTGCCGAACTGGTCAATGAACTATCCGCCGACAAAAACGTGACGTTCGTGCAACATCCGGAACCTGCCGCACTGAAAACCGCACTGGCAAAGTGTAAGGATAAACATTCCCTGAGATTTACGGGCAACGCTTGTCTGCGCAATATCCACAAAGTACTCGACGGGAAGCATATATGGTTTTTCGCCAATCCTGAGCTAACCGCCAAAACCGTTGACATCGAATTGTCCGGATTATATGATCTGGAGACATGGAATCCGCACACGGGAGATACAAAAGGAAAAACGGCGACTGTAAGGAAAAACGGGAAAACCGCTTTCCGTTTGCACCTTGAAGGAAATAAATCTCTGTTTGTAATAGAAAAATAAACTTTATTCCGGGCATATTTTCAATGCACCCGTCCCGCATGTCAAAACAAACTTCCCCTCTGTTATTGGGTACCCAACCGGTAGGCTCGTTGCTGTTGCAATACGCCTTTCCCGCCATCATTGCCATGACGGCTGCTTCGCTGTACAACATGGTGGACAGCATTTTTATCGGTCGCGGCGTGGGTCCTCTTGCCATAGCCGGTTTGGCGATCACTCATCCTTTGATGAACCTTGCCGCCGCCTTCGGTTCGCTGGTGGGCGTGGGCGCTTCTACGCTTGTTTCCGTCAAACTCGGACAAAAAGACTACAAAAATGCCAACAGGGTATTGGGAAACGTTCTGGTAATGAACGTCATTCTCGGAATACTTTTTTCGCTGCTCTGTTTGCCTTTCCTTGATCCCATCCTGTATTTCTTCGGAGCAAGCGAACATACGATCTCATACGCGCGCGATTTCATGCACATCATCCTGCTGGGCAACGTAGTAACGCACATGTACCTCGGTTTGAACGCTATTTTGCGGTCGTCGGGCTATCCAAGAATGGCGATGTACATCACCTTGCTTTCGGTGGCGGTCAACTGCATTTTGGCGCCTGTTTTTATTTTCCGTTTCGGCTGGGGCATCAAAGGAGCGGCATGGGCTACCGTCATTGCGCAAGTCATTTCCCTGATACTGCAAGTCATTCATTTTTTTAATCCCAACAGGGTCATCTGCTTTCGGAAGGGCATGTTCCGGCTGAAATCCGAGTTGGTCAACGGGATACTGTCCATCGGTATGTCGCCGTTTTTGATGAATATCTGTTCATGCCTGATCGTAATTCTCATCAACCGTGCCTTAAAGGAATATGACGGAGACATTGCCATAGGCGCTTACGGAGTCATTAATCGCATACTTTTTCTGTTTATCATGGTGGTGATGGGGCTAAACCAGGGGATGCAGCCCATTGCAGGCTACAATTACGGAGCGCGCCGGATGAAGCGCGTGAACGAAGTAACGCGGATCACCATCTGGTGGGCGGTGGGCATTACCGCCTTCGGCGCTGTCATGTGCCAGCTGTTCCCAAGATTTATCGTAGGATGGTTCACCACCGATGAGGAACTCATCAACGCATCCGTCAATGGAATACGGATTATTTTTGCCGTTTTCCCTCTGGCAGGCTTTCAGATGGTGGCGTCCAATTTCTTCCTGTCCATCGGAAAGCAAAAAATCGCCATCTTTCTGTCGCTCACCCGTCAGTTGCTGTTTCTGGTGCCTTGCCTGATTGTACTCCCTTACTTTTTCAGGACGCTGGGCGTTTGGATCAGCTTGCCGCTTGCCGATTTCATTTCATCGGCGCTTACCGCATTCATCTTTGTCAAAACCGTTAAATCAATAAGCAATGAATAATCATATCATCATCACCATCGGACGGCAGTTCGGCAGCGGAGGACGCGCCATCGGTCGGCAGCTTGCCAAAAACCTCAATATTGCGTACTACGATAAGGAATTGCTCGCCGAAGCAGCCAAAGAAAGCGGATTATGCGGCGAAATTTTCGAAAAAGCGGATGAAAGAGCTTCCAACAGGCTGAGCTATGCCTTTTCGGTAGAATTTCCGAACATGGGACTGCATACGCCGTATCCCGATATTTTATCGAACGAACAGTTGTTTTTATTTCAGAGCAATGCCATCGAAAATATTGCAGCCAAAGGAGAATCGTGTGTGCTGGTAGGACGCTGCGCCGATTATGTATTGCGGGAACACCCCAACCTGTTGAGTTTGTTCATCCACAATAAACCGGAGAACCGCATCAGGAACATTGTCGAAAGGCAGCATGTTTCCGCAGAAGCCGCGGCGGAAATGATGAAAAAAACCGATAAATCGCGCGCTTCCTATTATAAATACTATACGGACAAAGAATGGGGCATGTCTTCCTCTTACCATTTCTCCATTGACGTATCCCTGCTTGGGTTTGACCACACGGTGGAAATGATCGGGATGATCATCGAAAAACGACAGAAACGACAACTTGCCGGTGAGATTGCCCACCGGTAAGAAATCGTATCAAATGCTTCCGGAGAAACATCAACAATAATCGCGCAAGTTTTCCGCCAGTTTTTTGCGCGTGAAAAATATACGGCTCTTGATAGTGCCTATCTTCAGTCCGAGTATCTCGGCTATTTCTTTATATTTATATCCCTGCATGTGCATCTTGAAAGGTACTTTTAATTCGCCATCCAACTGCTCGATCATTCGGTTGATTTCCTTTTCCCTGTACACAGAGTCAGGCTCAATATTAAACGTATCTTTATTTTGGCTCAGGAAAAACAAGTCTTTGGTACTGTCGAAAATCGTGTTTTGACGGGAAGTCCGACGGTAATTATTGATGAACGTATTTTTCATGATAGTATAAGTCCATGCTTTCAGATTGGTAGCATCTTCAAAATGCTCCCTGTTTGCAAGAGCTTTTAAATAAGTATCTTGCAACAGATCTTTGGCATCATCTTTGTCCGCTGTCAGGCGTAATGCAAAGTGATTCAATTTTTCTTCCAGCCCTATCAACTGGTTACTAAATTCCGAGGTCGTCATCTTGTTCATTTTTAATTGTGACTATGTTCTGCGCTTTTTTTGCAAAGTCCACCCCTTTTTTTAAGTTTATTTTTATATGACATCATATTATACAATGTAAAACAACCGTTTTACAAAATTGTTCCAAAAACAATGCAAAAAGCATGCAATTTTTACGAAAAATGCGTTTTTTACTGAAAAGAAACTGTATTTTTGTATTTTGAACACATAAACAGGTCATTCATTAGTTATTGCGTTACGTGGCAATTTGCCGTTACCACCCGTACGCTGCCGGAAAGTATGCCGGGGAATGCAGGAAGGGGTTACCCGCTCCCACAAGTTCACCGAATCGGTCGGGAACAGGGTGATGCGGCGATTGACCCGCGAACAGCGGTCGCCCGAACAGATGGTCGGCAAAGCGGGAAAAGACGGCATGCTGATGGTCGGTCATGAACGCATCTGTCAATTTATCAGGGAAGACAAGGGGAAAGCCGGTACCCTGTACAAACATCCCGGACACGGGTTGAAGCATCGAAACAAAATCTGTCGGAGGATCGCGGGAAAGGGAACTCAGCGAATATACCAACAAATTGGTCAGACAACACAGTCATTAGAAAACAGTTTTTTGATCATATTACTGATGATGAAATAGCCTCAATTCAGTATAAAATCAATAGAAGATCGGGAAAAAAGCTTGGCTCCGAACCGTCTGAACAGGTGTTTTTTCAATATATTATACTGCACTCGGTTGAGTTTTCGTACCCCGCACTGCGCTTCGCTTGTACGGGGTTATCAAAAGGCAACCCCTGTCGGGGTTGCGCACAGCCCTGCATAGAGGTAAAACGCCACAGGCGTTACCCTTTGATAACTCCGTATGAAATGCGGGGTACGACAGGCTAAAAAACACAAGACTATAACCGAGTACCGTATAACAGGAATCAAAAAATGGCAGTTGATACTTGAATCTGCATTTTTCATTCTTCACTCTTCATTTTTTCAATATAAATCTCTATCTTTGCAGTGCGGTTATTTATTGTCATATCGGTAATAAAATATTAATCAGTGATCAAATGAAGAATTTTTTAACAACGGTACTGGTCATTCCGGTACTTGCGGCGGGAATGATTTCCTGCGGCGCACCTCAAGCCCGGACAGGCGGCTTGCATGGAGAAATTTCGATTTCAGGCGCCTTTGCCCTCTATCCGCTGGCGGTGAAGTGGGCGGAGGAGTTTCAAAAGTTGCATCCGGGCGTGCGGATTGATATTTCCGCCGGCGGCGCGGGAAAGGGAATGACCGATGCGCTGGCGAACGTGGTGGATTTGGGCATGGTGTCGCGCGAAATATATCCGCCCGAAACGGAAAAGGGCGCAGTAGCCTTTGCGGTGGCTAAAGACGCTGTGGTGCCTACCATCAACGCACAAAATCCGGATTTGAAGGATTTGATGAAAACAGGACTTACCCGCGACGCCGCCATCAGGTTGTGGATTACGGGAGAGTACAAAACATGGGGACAGGTCGCCGGCACGGGAAGCGCCGCCAGTGTGCATGTTTACACCCGCTCCGACGCCTGCGGGGCTGCCGAGACATGGGCGGCGTGGCTGGGAGAGAAACAGGAAGACCTTGGAGGCACGGGAGTTTTCGGCGATCCGGGGCTGGCAACCGCCATACAAAAGGATGTGCTTGCCATCGGACTGAACAACATCGGCTATGCGTACGACGAAGCGAGCCGCCGACCCAATCCCGGCATGCTGGTACTGCCGATCGACGTGAACGGCAACGGACAGCTGGATCCCGAAGAACTGTTCTATGACACGAAAGACGATGTGATCCACGCAATAGCTGAAGACCGTTATCCTTCCCCTCCGGCGCGCGACCTCTACATGGTCTCCGGAAAGGTTCCCCAAAAACCGGAAGTGATCGCATTTCTCACCTACATACTCACCGAAGGGCAACAGCACAACATTCCGGCGGGATACATTCCCCTTGCCGAAGAAAAACTGCAAAAAGGGCTTCAGTTGCTGCAACAAAAATAAAAGGACAGGCAGATGATGAACTTCCGAATACTGAAAGACAGGAGTGCCAACGGCGTAATGTTCTTCCTGACGCTTGTTTCCATGCTTCTGGTGGTGGTGATGGGCGTCGGACTGTACATGAAATCCGCGCCGGTGTTTGCCGACCACACATTGAGCGAACTGCTTCTGTCGGGCAACTGGCGACCGATGAAGGGCGAATTCGGCTTCCTGCCTTTCCTGATGGGTACTGTGTGGGTAACGGCTTTTGCGGTGCTGATGGCGGTGCCTATAGCGTTGCTTACGGCGCTCTACCTGACGGAATACGCCAAATCGTCTGTCCGCAAATATGTCTTTCCGGCGCTGGACATTTTGGCAGGTCTTCCTTCCGTCATTTACGGCGTATGGGGTACGCTGCTCATCGTGCCGTGGATTTCCGAAAAACTTGCGCCCCGCTTTCTTGAATTTTCCACGGGCTACACCGTGCTTGCCGGCGGCATCGTACTTGGAGTGATGATATTGCCGCTGCTGGTGAGCCTGTTCATTGAAATCATTACCTCCGTGCCGGGCGAGTTGCGGGAAGCCTCCATATCGCTGGGAGCGACAAAATGGCAGACCTCCAAGTCCGTTGTCCTCCGGAAAACCCTGCCGGGCGTTATCGCAGCCATTGTGTTGTCTGTGTCGCGCGCACTGGGGGAAACTATTGCCGTGCTGATGGTGTGCGGCAATCTGTCCGAAGTGCCGCGTTCCATCTTCAACGCCTGCTATCCCCTGCCGGCGCTGATTGCCAACAATTACGGCGAAATGCTCTCGCTTCCGCTTTACGAGGCAGCCCTGATGTTCGCAGCCTTGATACTTTTCGTGGTAGTACTGCTGTTCAACCTTGTTTCACGCATGATTTTATACAGAATAGAAAAGACCTTTTTCTGATCCATATTTGTTGCGTTCATGTCCCATTTAGCACCCTTAATCAGCGATCTGGCGCTTATCCTGATCACAGCCGGCGTCACCGCCATCCTGTTCAAATGGCTGAAACAGCCGGTGGTGCTGGGATACATTGTAGCGGGATTCCTCATCGGACCTCACTTTTTCCTGCTTCCCTCGGTTGTCGATCCCGGTAATATTGCCATCTGGGCAGACATAGGGATCGTTTTCCTGCTTTTTGCGCTCGGACTGGAATTTAGTTTCCGGAAACTGATTGCCGTGGGAGGACAGGCGTCTATTGCAACGGTCATCAACATGAGCGCGATGATTGCCGTGGGCTACCTCGCCGGGCAGCTGATCGGCTGGACGCATATAGAATCCATCTTTCTGGGCGGGATGCTTTCCATGTCGTCCACCACCATTATCATCAAAGCCTTCACCGACATGGGACTGCAACGGAAAAAGTTTGCAGGCATCGTCTTCGGCATGCTCATCGTGGAAGACCTTGCCGCCATCCTGATGATGGTGTTGCTTTCCACCATCGCCGTCAGCAAACATTTTGAAGGAACGGAACTGATCGTAAACGTACTGCGGCTGGTATTCTTTATTGTCGTCTGGTTTGTGGCAGGCATATTTCTTATTCCCATCCTCCTGAAACGTTTCAAGAAATACCTCAACGACGAAATACTGCTGATCGTTTCCATCGGACTGTGTCTGGGAATGGTGCTGTTTGCCAATGCTGTCGGCTTTTCCGCGGCGCTGGGAGCCTTTATCATGGGATCCATTCTTGCGGAAACCGCCGAATCCGATCAGATCGAACACTTGATAAAACCGCTGAAAAACCTGTTCGGCGCCATATTTTTCGTTTCCGTGGGGATGATGCTCGCCCCTGATATTTTTGTAACGCACGGTGGGACAATCCTGATCTTTACGGTCATAGTGCTTGTGGGGCGCGTGATTTTTGCCACTGTCGGCGTGCTTGCTTCGGGGCAGGGCTTGAGGGTGTCCTTGCGGTCGGGCTTCAGCCTTGCGCAAATAGGCGAATTTTCATTCATCATCGCCACGCTGGGGATACAGTTGGGGGTGATCAGCCATTTCATCTATCCGCTGATTGTCACCGTGTCGATCATCACCACCTTCACCACGCCTTATCTCATCAGGTTTGCCAATCCGGCATACATGATGCTGGAAAAGATCATCCCGCCGCGATGGAGCAAATTGCTCAACGGCTACCGGACGGCTTACGGCAGAGACGCATCCGAAACCCGGCAAAGCGACTGGGACAAGGTGCTGAAAAACGTTCTGCTGACAATGCTCATCTTTACCTTCCTGTCGCTGGCGGTATTCTTTCTCTCCCGACAATACCTGATACCGCTGATTACCGACAATATCCGCCACAACTGGGGGGCGGTAGCGGCAGCGGCGCTCACCCTGCTGCTGATGAGTCCCTTCCTTGCAGGGCTGGCGCTTCCCCGAAAAAAAATAAAAACGGAATATAACCGCCTTTGGGCTGACAATCGCTTTAACAAGGGGCTTTTGGTGTCGCTGAGAATTGCCCGTATTATCCTGTGCGTGGCGCTGATCATGATGGTGCTGGTTCCGCTCTTCCCCGGAGCTACCGCCCTGCTGGTGCCGGTGTCGCTGCTGATCATGTTCGTACTTGTCTTTTTTGAACGGTTCGGAAAACGCCCCGAAATGATGGAAGACCTTTTTCTGGAAAACCTTAATGAGAAAGAGCGGATGGAAGAAAACAGCAAAGCGGTCAATCAACAGGTGACCAACCTGCTGCTTGGTAAAAACGTCCATATCGAAGAAATAGAAATTCCACACAACGCGCCTGTCGTGGGAAAGACGCTGGCAGAACTGAATTTCAAGCAAACCGCCGGAGTGAACATCATCAGTATTATTCGCGGGGTGCAACGGATCAACGTCCCCAACGGAGCCGAACGTATTTTCCCGTTCGACAGGATTTTTGTGGCGGGATCGGACGAGGAAATACAGAAGTTCCTGCAACTGACACAGGAAAAAATATTGAAGCCGGACGCCGACGCCAGCGACGCCGCACACCAGATTTCCCTTACACAGTACGCAGTCGAAGACGATTCGCCGTTGACGGGGCGTTCGATAGGAGAGTTGCAAATTCGCGAACGGACAGGCTGTATCATTATCGGCGTCGACAGGGAGCAGCAAACCATTTCGGAATTTGACGCGGATTTTGTCCTGCAACAGGGAGATGTGCTTTGGCTGGCGGGAGAAAACAAATTTTTGGAAGACTTTGAAAAACAGTGGGCAATTGATCCGTCTTAGGATCTTATTTGTAACCGGATTCAACGGATAAAATTGCGCCTGCCTTTGCGCAAGCTGTTCAAATCCTGTTTTGATTTTTGCCTTTGCGCAAACTGCGCAAACTTCGTTTTATTTTTTCAATACCTTTCGCGGGCTGCGAAAACCGTTTTCCCTATTTTGGGGACGGTTCCGGCAACTTTGCTGAGAGTCCCGGCAACTTTGCCGGAGGTTCCAGAAACTTTGCTGGAAGTCCCAGAAACTTTGCCGGAGGTTCCAGAAACTTTGCCGGAGGTTCCAGAAACTTTGCCGGAGGTCCCGGAAACTTTGCCGGAGGTCCCGGAAACTTTGCCGGAGGTCCCGGAAACTTTGCTGAGAGTCCCGGAAACTTTGCCGGAGGTCCCGGAAACTTTGCCGGAGGTCCCGGAAACTTTGCTGGAGGTTCCAGAAACTTTGCCGGAGGTCCCGGAAACTTTGGGGAGAGTTCCCCCAACTTTGGGGAGAGTTCCCCCAACTTTGGGGACGGTTCCCCCAACTTTGGGGAGAGTTCCCTCAACTTTGGGGACGGTTCCCCCAACTTTGGGGAGAGTTCCCCCAACTTTGGGGAGAGTTCCCCCAACTTTGGGGAGAGTTCCCCCAACTTTGGGGACGGTTCCCCCAACTTTGGGGAGAGTTCCCCCAACTT
>JAISRX010000190.1 GCA_031273395.1 Bacteroidales bacterium
TATTTTGTTTAAAAATTTTTTATTTTATAGCGATCTTATTTAATTTTTTTATATTTTAATTTCTCTCTCTCTCTCTCTCTCTCTCTCTCTCTCTCTCTCTCTCTCTCTCTCTCTCTCTCTCTCTCTCTCTCTGCAAATATCACGTCAAAGCACACGAACGCCTGATGATCATGGCATACGACCATTCCTTTCGAAAGATTTCCCGTATCTTCCGGCAGCAATTCGGCGAACAATATGTGAGAAAAAGGCTTCATTTTCTATTAATATAACGTTCTTTTGCTTTTTTTACTTCTTACCTCGAAGTAAAAACCGTCAAACGACGGGGCAAACATAATACATTTTTTTCAAAGTTGTTCTCATAGGTGCAAAAAAAAGTTAAAAAAATTTTCTTTTGGTTGTAAAAGAGGAAGTTAGGAATTGATTTTTTTTGGGGGGGGGGTGGGGCGTCCCTGTCGGGTGTTGCCGTATAGGGTTTCCCTCAGGTGTTTCCCCGCATTTCATACGGGGTTATCAAAGGGTAACGCCTACGGCGTTTCGCGTCTGTGCGAAGTCCCGCAGAGATGGGATATGCATCACCGCGGGTGTAGCAAAGCGCAACCCGTGGACGTCGATACCGTAGGGGCAAGGCGCGCCTTGCCCTTACAATGCGCCGTCGTTGCCGCAATGATACGTGTGATGGCATGCCGCGTCTCCACGGCACAGGTATTTGTTTTGCAGGGCAAATACCGCAGGGACGGGTGTATTTTCTACCGGCATATTACTATTTGGTACAAATAACGCCTCAAAAAAAGAATTAACCGGTTAAATATTTTCATGTTAATTGAATATGACTTATTTTTGTTGCAAATAATAAGTGATGTATTTCCAAAGGAGTAAATCGAAGCGACCAACACAAAAAGAACATGACAAAAATTTGCATCTTGATCCCCACGTACAATAACGACAAAACCCTGAGCGGAGTTATTGACGATGTTTTGCGGTTCACATCCGCGGTGATAGTAGTGAACGACGGTTCGACCGACCGCACGGCGCAGGTGTTGGAAACCTACGGGGAGCGCATCATGGTGGTGTCGTATTCAAAAAACAGAGGCAAGGGTCATGCACTTGCGCGGGGATTCGGATATGCCCTGTCCAAAGGCTTTGACCATGCGATCACTCTGGACGCCGACGGACAGCATTTTGCAGAGGATATTCCGGCTTTTGTCAGGACGTCGGAAAGGCATCCCGACGCCATTATTACGGGAAGCCGCAATCTGCTTCAGGACAACATGCCCGGTAAAAACACTTTTGCCAACCGGTTTTCCAACTTCTGGTTTACCGTGCAAACGGCGCGTCGATTGCCGGATACACAAACGGGTTATCGCCTGTATCCGCTTTCGCGGATAGGCAGGATGCGTTTTTTCACCTCCCGCTACGAAACGGAACTGGAAATACTCGTGCGCAGCACATGGCGCGGAATACCGGTAATTCCCATTCCGGTGAAGGTATATTACGCTCCGGAAGGAGAGCGGGTAAGTCATTTCCGTCCCGTTGCCGACTTTGTACGGATCAGTTTGTTAAATGCGGCGTTTACGCTCTTGGCGGCAGTGTACGGATACCCCTCGATGCTATTCTATGTAAATAGAAAACAGATATACGGAAGACCGTAATTTGTCGATCGCATTTTGAAATTCGGGACGCGGCGTGCTTCTCGGCTTGAGTACATTGAACAGCCCCCACGAACCGCGTATTTCGAGCGACAGTTTGAAATATGGAAAATAGAAGTCGAACCCGCCGCCAAGCTCGTAGCATATATCATTCAGGTTTAAATCCATGTATATGCCGTCGTCTTCGCGGTATGTCTTGGCGAGATCGAATCGCGAATTGAATCCCCCCACCAGAAAGCCCCGGCAATTGTTTACTCTCACCGATTTGTACTTGAGCAGCAGCGGAAGTTCAATATAGCTGGACTCCAGTTGCTGTTTGTCGTCGTACAGCCGGTTGTTGCGATAGAAGTGCAACAGTCGCGAACTGAAAGCTATTCCCGGCAAAAAACGCAATTCCAGCATATCGGTCAGCCGCGCCGCCGAAACCACCTGAATATGAAATCCGGTGGATAATTTGGAAACATTCGCCAGCAGCGAATCCGTCGAATAATGAGCCGTAGAGGGCGTAATGGTATAATCCATCGCGTTCAGCCCCAAACAAAACCCGAAGTGGATATTGCGGTGATCGTGCTGCTGGTAATTCAGCACTTTTTTTCCCCCGGGCTGTGCGGAAACGCCGGAAAAATACAACAGACAAACAAACAAACAAACGCTTACTTTCAACTTCTTCATGCTTTTATATGAAAACGGATGATCCGCCATATTATTGTTGTTATATGTAACGATCTCCTTTTGTCAGTTTCACATTATTGACAAAATCCTTGATCTGCTGTTCGTTTTCCTTTTTGCAAATCAACAGCACATCATCCGTTTGTACCACTATCATGTCTTCCAGTCCCTGTATCACTGCCAGTTTGTGGGGGTGAATATTGATTTCGCATCCTCTTGTGTTGTACAGGAACACATTGTTTCCCACCACGGCGTTTTCTTCATTGTCCTTTCGCTGATTGACGTACAGCGACCCCCATGTTCCGATATCCGACCATCCGAAATCGGCGCACAGCACATACACGTTATCGGCTTTTTCCATGATCGCGTAATCAATGGATATGCTTTTGCTCTGTGCGTAGATGTTGCACACCGCATCCGCTTCTTCCGGCGTGCCGAGTTGGTCTGTTGCCTGACGAAAAAGCGTGTTGATACCGGGCATGTGCAGGTCAAAAGCCTGCATGACGGAGGATAGAGACCAGAAAAACATGCCGGAATTCCAGAAAAACTCGCCGCTTTCAAAAAATGTTTTTGCCATTTGCAGTTCCGGTTTTTCGGTGAATGTTTTTACTTTTTTCAGTTCCCGAACAGCCGGTTTTATTTCCGGGAGTTCTTCGTTCGATATTTGAATGTAGCCGTAGCCGGTATCGGGACGGCTGGGCTTGATGCCGATGGTCAGCAGGGCGTTGTTGTTGGCGACAAAGTCAAGTCCCTGCCGGGCAACGCGCAAAAATTCGGCTTCATCGGTAATCAGATGATCCGAAGGCGCAACGATAATGTTTGCATCGGGATTTTCCTTCCATATCCTGAAATTGGCATAAGCGATGCAGGGAGCGGTGTTTTTGCGCATCGGTTCGAGCAGCACCTGTTTTTCATCAATTTCAAGCATTTCCACTGTAATGTCCCTGTACATTTCGTTGGTGACGATATAAATGTTTTCCTTCGGGATAATTTTGACGAACCGGTCGAATGTTTGACGGATCAGCGTTTTTCCTTCGCCAAGTATGTCAAGAAACTGTTTCGGTCGGTTGATCCGGCTGAGGGGCCAGAAACGGCTTCCCACGCCGCCTGCCATAATCACGCAATAATTGTTTGTTTTCATTCCTGATTTTAAATTTCCGGTTGATGGTGCTGTTTTTCCCATTCCCATGCCGAACGCAGGGTTTCTTCGAGGGTACTGCGGGCTTGCCATCCGAGTTCTTTGTTGGCAAATGAGGTATCCGCCCACACCTGTTCGGTATCTCCGGGGCGGCGATCTGTTATCCTGTAATTGAGCGGCTTGCCTGTTACCTTTTCGAAAGTACGGATCAGTTCCAGCACGGAAACGCCCCGTCCCGTCCCCAGATTGAATACCTCAAAAGGCGTCCT
Organism: Bacteroidales bacterium; assembly: GCA_031273395.1. Classification (GTDB taxonomy): domain Bacteria; phylum Bacteroidota; class Bacteroidia; order Bacteroidales; family UBA4181; genus JAIRLS01. The sequence continues at coordinate 3,723 of JAISRX010000190.1, forward strand.
GTTTTTGTTTTCGATCAGCCGCCGGACGGCTACCACGTGCGCTTTGGCAAGGTCGACCACATGGATGTAGTCTCTGATGCACGATCCGTCGGGCGTGTGGTAATCGTTGCCGAAAACGCTCAGTTGCCCGCGGATACCGATGGCGGTTTGCGTGATGAAAGGCACCAGATTGTTGGGAACGCCTACCGGCAATTCGCCGATGAGCGCCGAGGCGTGTGCGCCTATCGGATTGAAATAGCGCAGGGCTATGCTTTTTATGGCATTGGATGCTGCCACCGTGTCGCGGATGATCTCTTCGGATACCTGTTTGGTGTTGCCGTAGGGCGAGGTAGCCGGCTGTACCGGCGCCTGTTCGGTAACGGGAAGCTGTTCGGGCTGACCGTACACCGTGCAGGAGGAGGAAAATACCAGATTTTCGATGGAATACAAAGGCATCAATTCCAACAGGTTGATGAGCGAAAGCAGGTTGTTGCGGTAATATTTCAGCGGTTGCCCTACCGATTCGCCTACTGCCTTGTATGCGGCAAAGTGAATGACGGCGCTGACGTCCCCGTGCTTTTGCAACATGCTTTCCAGTCCCTGTCCGTCACAGAGGTCTATCCGTTCAAACGCGGGTCTTGTGCCGGTGATTTTTTCGATACCGTCCAGCACGGTGATTTTGGAGTTGGACAGGTTATCGGCAATCACCACTTCATAGCCTTCGCTAATCAGTTCCACTGCCGTATGCGAACCGATATAACCGGTACCGCCCGTTACTAATATCTTCTTCATGTCTGTATTTTAATGATTTGACTGTTTTTTACTGTTATTCGGTATTTCATTCATTGAGCGGCGAAGGTACATAATTTTCGTAAAAGTGCATCTCTTTAATGTATTGATATACTTTTTCCGGCAGAAAAAACGGGAGGTCTTTTCCCTGTGCAATTGCCGTCCGGATAAATGTGGATGATATATCCATCAGGGGAGCGTCCACTACGGTGGCGTTTTCCACGCCCTTCAACAGATGCGCCGTGCCGGGACGCGGATAGATATAACGGTGATAGCGTGCAATAATGACGTCGCTGTTTTTCCATTTCCGGAAAAATGCAAGATTGTCGGAACCCATGATCAGGGAAAAACGGTGTTGGGGATATTTTTCCGACAGGCAGGTCAGCGTGTCGATGGTGTAGGAAGGTTTCGGCATCTTAAATTCGATATTGCTCGCCTTGTATTCCGGGTGCGCTTCGATGGCTATATTGATTAAATGCAGCCTGTCGGCTTCCGAAAGAAGCGTCTGTTTCTTTTTGAACGGGTTGTGCGGGCTGACCACAAACCATAACCGATCCGTACCGGTGTATGCCGTTATGTAATTTGCAATGGCTAAATGACCGATATGTACCGGGTTGAATGATCCGAAAAACAAACCTACATGCATGGGCGGAAGGATAAATGCTTGGCGTTATTGGTTTTTTTTGGCAAACTTGTCGTTGATCCATTTCGGAACCATCAACGCGCCGATGATCAGATACGGGTAGTAGCTGATCAGCCGCCAGATGAGCGCAAGGGTAATGGCTACCGACCCGGAAACGGCGACGTCGCTTATCGGTATCAGATCGCCGAGATAGCGGGTAAAAATGTATTCCGCAAAGCCGCTTCCACCGGGCGTAGGGGCTACCAGCTGCATGACCCACATGACAAACTGACGGGCAAAAATGAGAAAATGCTGTCCAAATTCGGGCAATATGAAAAAAGCCAGCAGCAGCATGTTTACCACCCAGTAACGCGCCGTCCATGAGAAGACGGTCGATCCGAACGCCTTCAGCCAGAAAAGGAAAGGTTTCCTTTTTAACTCGCGGGAACTGTCGATGATTTCGTATCCGGCTTCGTTGATCCGGTGTTTCCAGCGCTTCAGGAAAGGAAGACGGAAAATCTGGAGCAACAGCCACTTCAAACCCCGCGGGTTCACAAACAAACCGTAACTTACAACGATCGTGTAACCCAATTTAATGGAATAGCCGATCACGGCGAACCAGAAAAATTCATTCAGGAATGAATCGCTGTGTTCCCCGATGGAAAACAGCGTCCTGATGTTCACCAGCGACAGCAATACCGGAAACATGATGATGAAATACAGTTCATCCAGAAATGAAGTTGCCAGCACGATGGCGGAACTTCTTCCCAGACTGATCCCCTCCTTATTGACAAAGAGGATGGCGACGCTTGTTCCTCCGATAGCCGAAGGGGTTACCGCCGAGGTAAATTCCCACAGCATGATCACGCGAAACGCTTGTCGCCATGTCAATTGTTTGTCGGAAAGAAGCCTGATGCGCAGAATATATCCCAGATCGCGCGAGAGCATCAACATGAGGGCGAGGAACAGGAAAAGACCCGCGAGCCGGCTGAAGGACATGCTGCTGAAGGCTCTGGGATCAAATTCCCGAAAGAGCATCCATGCCACCACTCCCAATCCTATGGCGATCGGCAAAATGATTCTTGAGGCTTTAATGCTACTGAAAGGATGGGAAGTACCGGACATTGCTGATTCTTGATTTTGGGTTTATTGCAGGTATTTTTCCCGCAGCAACAATTTTACGTTTTCATTGATGCCCAATTCGAGACGAAGAAAAGACTCCATGCTGCCGTATTTGCGCATAATGGCATTGAAGGTGGCTTGCAGATATTGAGGATTGGCTTCGGTCAGCCGGCGGGCTGTTTCCCTGTCGATACCCTGCGTTTTTACCATTTCGCTGATGATCTCCTCGTTACGGTCTTTAAGAAAAAAATCGCTGACCGCATAATCGGAGAAAATAACTTCCGCGGGAACATCCATTGCGTAGAGGAACAGGGCTGCCGCAATGCCTGTACGGTCCTTTCCCGCAGTACAGTGAAACAGCAGCGCGGAGGTGTCGGGCAAAGTCAGCGCTTTCCTGAAAAAGGGACGGTATTGTTCCTTAAAATGCGCTATATCCGAATAAAAAGCCATCATGGCGTCCGTTCCCGACGGATGGTTTTGTCCGTGCAACGTCGAATTTGCGGAACTGTCGGACGGAAGCGACAGATAATCCGCTCCGGGCAACAGTTTGTCGGGGGCGTTCGCTGCTTCTTCTTCACTGCGGAAATCCACTACCGTGTAGATTTTCCGACGTTTCAGCTCTGCCATGTCATTATCCGTAAGTTGGCTGATGTCGGCGGAACGATAAATTCTCCCCAGGGCAATTCTTCGGGAAGCCGTTGTTTCATAACCGCCTATATCCCTGAAATTGATGGCGCCTTCCAGCTTCACCTCCCTGTTGACGACAGGTCGAGGCTGCGCGTGAACCGTAACTGGCAAGAAGAACGTCATGAAAAGAAAAACATTTGTTTTCATCCGAATGAAATATATTGTCCACCTACAAATTGATCGCAAAGCATAAAAGTGAAAAACCGGCTGTACCGGCGTCCGGGCGTTTAACCCCGTATCGCCTTGATACCGGGCAATTCCTTGCCTTCCATGTATTCGAGCATGGCTCCTCCGCCGGTGGACACATAGCTTACCTTGTCGGCAAGTTTGTTTTTGTTGATGGCAGCCACCGAGTCGCCGCCGCCGATCAAACTGAACGCGCCGCCGGCAGTGGCTTTCGCTATGGCTTGGGCGACGGCTGACGTGCCTTTGGAGAATTTTTCAAACTCGAATACGCCCATCGGTCCGTTCCACAAAACGGTTTTGGAAGCGGCAATGACTTCACTGAATGTTTTAATGGTGTCGCCCGCAATATCCAGTCCCATCCAGCCGTCGGGAGTTTCATCGACTCTGGATACGGATGTGCTGGCATTGGCGTCGAAAGCATCGGCGTTGACCGCGTCGGCAGGCAAATATACTTTTACGCCTTTTTCCTTTGCCTTTTTCAGAATATCCAGCGCCAAATCCAGCCTGTCCTCTTCGCACAGCGATTTCCCGATCTTCCCGCCCTGCGCCTTAACGAACGTATAGGTCATTCCCCCGCCGATGATCAGGTTTTGTACGCGGTCGAGCAGATTTTCGATGATCAGTATTTTGTCGGAAACCTTTGCGCCTCCCATGATGGCTGTAAAAGGCTTGTCGTTTGCGTTCATCACCTTGTCCATGGCAGCCAGTTCGCTGTTGATCAGGTATCCGAACATTTTGTTTTCGACCGAAAAACTGTCGGCAATGATGGCTGTTGAGGCATGGGCGCGGTGCGCGGTGCCGAAAGCGTCATTCACATACACATCGGCGTAGCTTGCCAACTGTTGGGCAAACGCTTTTTGCCCGGACTTCAGCGCAGCTTTGGCGTCCTTCTTTTCCTGATCGGTAGCGGTTTCCGGAAGACGGGGTTTCCCTTCTTCTTCGGCATGGAAACGCAGGTTTTCCAGCAACAGTATCTCCCCCGTCCGGAGGGCGGCCGCGTTTGTTTTCGCACTTTCGCCGACACAATCATCGGCAAACAGAACGGGTTTGCCCGTCAATTCGGATAACCGCCCGATGACGTGCTTCAGGGAATATTTTTCTTCCACACCTTTGGGGCGTCCCAAATGAGACATTAATATAACAGCGCCGCCATCCGATAAAATCCTGTTGATGGTGGGCAACGCGCCGCGAATACGGGTATCGTCGGTTACTGCGTATGTCTGTTTATCAAGAGGTACGTTGAAATCAACCCTGATAATGGCTTTTTTACCTTTAAAATTATATTTATCAATCGTCTGCATATATGTATATATTTTTTAAAAATGCAAATTTAGGTTTTTTCGGGAAATATTCCAATTTTTGGGTTAATTAATATTTTCTCACAGCATCTCAAAAATATCAGGTTGAATAAAAAAACTCCTCCCTGCCTTCGCTTTTCCTTTTTTGGGGAAAGCGGGCGGGAGGAGGTCTTTTTCCGAAGATTGCTTATTTCCGGTTATTCGTCATCGCCCGTATAAATCAACCGGACAGGCGCTATGGCGCCTTCCCCGTCGCCAAACTGTCCCATGTGGTGATAGAAGACGTGGCAAAAGCCGTAGCCGGATTTATTTGTCCAGTCGCCGTGCGGATCCGGGCTGTTGTCATAAACATAGTTGATGACCGTCACACTCATTTCAAACCCGTCCGCATTGTACTGGAAACGCCCGTTGGGACGGAAGTTCATGTTCCACCTGTTGAAATTCGAGTGCTCTGCCGCCGGATAGTAATCGGGATCTTTCAGGACTTCGCAGTCCCACTGTTCCGCCCAGTTAATCAGGTACGAATCTGCGTATCTTTGCGAAACGTAGGACGCGGCAATGTAAAGATCGCAGTAATCGTTGTGGGTGGGCAGTTTCCAGCCTTCGGGAACAATCATTTCCTTCAGGTCCTGCCGGTAGGCGCTGTAGTATTTGCCCACCGTAGGTTCCTGCAACTGCGGATACTGCGCGATGACTGCCGCGGGGAGCGGAATATAATAAGATTCATCCAGCGGATTGCCGTCACGGTCGTTTGCGGCGCGGAGGTCGTTTGCCAGCCACACTGTTTCCGTGTCGTTGTAGGACAGCACGGACACGTCGTAGGTGATGCTTTCATCGCCGCGGACGTCGGTAAAGATCCTCATGCCTGACATGCGGAACGACGCCGGCTCGCGGTCGCTCAGTTTGCCGTCGATCTTCACGTTCCAGTAAACGGTGTTTTCCTTGTAGCGCTTCAGGTTGTGCGCCGGGGCGTCGTCGAACAGCAACGCCTGCAATTCCCGATGCGTGAAGGCTTTTCCGGTAGCGCTGCCCGGTATGCCCGCCACCGTGACGGGATCGGCAAGATAGTCGCGGCTGCTGAAAACGATTTCATAGCCGGTAGCTCCCGGCGCGGCGTTCCATTGCAGGTTTACCACGGCGTCCGGCGTATCCTTGTCGAGCAGCACGGGCGTTTCGGGAGAGACGAGCTGGAGCGCCGGTCCCACGTTGCGGCGTTTCAGGGTGATTGCCCGCGTTTCCGTTTGGGCTTGCTGCGTGGCGGAACCCGGCGCTATCGACCAGTAGAGGTTCGCCTCCGCGCCTCCGGAAAAGCCCAGGGCGGCTACCCGGGCGTCCAGCTGCGACGCGCTAATCGCCGCCTGCTTGGCAAGCGCCGCCACAACGGGTATTTCGACGATTTGCGGCTCGGCAAGCTGATCCGACTTGCTCAACACAAGCTGATAAGCGTCAAAACTTCCGCCGGAAACCGCCCAGGCAAAGACAACGTCTTCGCCGTTTTCCAGATCGAAACTTGCCGCCGCCGCGGGCGACGACAGGGTGATAACGGGACGGCTGTCCGTCGTACCGTCTTTTTTGCAGGAGGCAAACAGCGCCGCTGCAAGGACTGCTAACAATAAACTGTACTTCTTCATGATGATGAAAATTTTAAAATTAAAGATTTTGATATTTAAAAAATGATGATGTTACTTTATTGAAAATTTGAAATTTGAAACCGGACGGCGTATGGTCATCCCGACAGGGCTGCGGGCAACGCCTCCACCATGATGGAGCGGAGCTTCAAGCCTGCCGTCTTTATTTTCGGGAACTTCTTCA
>JAISRX010000199.1 GCA_031273395.1 Bacteroidales bacterium
CGTCTTCCATTTGTTATCTACTTTTTAGACTGCAAAGGTAATGATTTTTTCTGTAACTGCAAAATTATTTGATATATTTATTTATTGATGCGTCCTAAGGGACTTTCCGTTACATGCCGGCTTGACTCAACAGAATATCAAAAGGGTATTAAGATAACAGACGATGAGATAAATGTTGTTAATTTAAAGAAATTCAAATTTCACGGTGAATGGAATTATCTCATAAAACCCAATAAAATGTAAATGTTATTTGCGGACATTTCATCAGGGTTGCCGATACGACGGCGCGATGGCAATGCGGTACGTGTGACCGTCGCAGAATCACGACCGTTAAATCCGTGTCGCGTCAGGATGGAAGGTGAGGCGCGGATGCGATACTCCAAGCCGGAATTATTGAAAGTGTTTCTTTTCCAGCCGGATGATTTTCAAAATATCTTCGCCCATGCCGATGCGGTAGCCTGCCGACGAATACAAAATATCTCCGGCGGCGGAAAGATAGACGGTCAACGGAAAATGATCCCGAAAGTCGCTTTGCAGCACTTTCGTTACGGTTTGCAGCAGGACGCGAGAGGAGTCGATGCCCCATGCTGTCTGTTGCGGCAATCCTTTGAACACGGAGGCGTCGAAAGCGGCGCTGACCGCAACGTCTGTCGTCACCAGCAATATGCCTCCGCCCCATTCTTCAAGCGCCTTCCGCACAGCCGGAAGATCTTGCAGGACATGTTTCGACGGTTCTTTTCCTACATCCACAAAACAAAGCATCAAGCCTTTTCCGCCGGATAATTTTTGAAGGGTGACGTCGGACTGATCCGTCAGCGTGACTTCCAAATTCATGTCCAGCCTCCCTTGCACTGACAAGATTTCCTGCGCTTCGGGCAACGTTACGGCAAATGTCTGTTCGGTATCTGCATCGAGCGTGAAGTATTCGGAGCGGACAACCACCGAACCGTCGTCGGCACGGCTTCCCGTCATCAGGCGGTAATAACCTTCATCCGCTTGCAGGCGGTAAGGGAAATTTGCCGTAACGGGATTCCCTTCAAGGTTCAGCGTTTGAAAATCGCCGTCCTTGAAGTATGCCAGCGTGTAGTGGGTGTCGTAAGCCGGTTTCACAAGGTTGGAGGCGGCATTGGTCAGCGTAAGCGTTGCTTTGGGCTGTTCCCGCACCACATCCCTTTCATCAAATATCGCATCTTTCCATTGTCCGTTTTCGTAATACTGCACCTTGCCGGCGGCTTTTTCCACCTGCGCCGGAATACCCAGACTGCGACATACCGCCACAAAAAAGACATTGCGCGAACGGCGGTCTGCCTTTTTCAATTCATACACGCCGCGCGGAGTGATGTAGCAGTTATAGCCGTTCCCGGCATCTTCCAATTCAATATGGCGGCGAATGTATTCGATGATTTTTTCCGCGTCGGGTTGCTCGCCGGATATTTCCCGGGCAATTGCAGGCTGCCTGAAAAAACTGCGCCACGGCTTGATCTGTTCCAGCGCAATACGCGGCGACAGTATTTTATGGATGTAAATATCTTCGGAAATGCTGGCGTCTGCTTTTGCTCCGTTGCGGATGTGGTCGCGGAGAAAGTCGGCGGGCGTATCGCGCAAATCCTTGTCCGACAGTGATGCCAGAAACGACAGGTAAGGGTATCCGGTTTCCGTTCGCATGAAATCGGCTATTTCGCGCCAGTTTCCCTGCGCCTTGTGCAAAAATGATTTTTCCTGATGTTCCGTTGAGGTTTTACCGGCTGCATCGGAGGGTGGCATAAACGTGTTCATGTAGGCATTGCGTATGGAATCTTCCTGTGCCAGACGGCGGTCATTGGCTGCCTTCTTTTCCTGCGGCGGCGGCGTAACGCTTTGTTCGGGAGGTACATCAAGCGTATAAACCTCATGGTAACATTCGCCGGCGGTGCGGTTCAACTTCACCACAACCGTATCCTGCGCGGGCGACGATTTGGCGTAACCGTACATGTTGCCCTTGCTTGCCCATATCACCAGATCGCCGTTGCCGGAGAGGATGGACGCCGTGCCGTCGGCGGCGCTGGCACCTTTTGCAATGGGATACAGTTCAGCATAGTTATACACTTTGAATTTTACGGTAGCGCCTTCTACCGGCTGATCCTGCACATCCGTCACCCGCACGGCGACCCGGCGGGTGGCAGCATAATTGCCCAGCAGATTGATGGTGGCGTACAGAGGAGTTTGCGCATTTTTTTCTTCCGGTCCGCCGTAAAGTCCGAATACATTGGTGTGCACCATCATGGCGCGCTTTGCCGGACCGGTAAACCATGCAACGTCCAGTTCCGGTTCGGGTTCACATGCGCCCATGTAATGCCACTTGCCGTCAATCCACACCTCCACCCATGCGTGGTTGTCGTCGGTATGCACCCACCGGGGCGTGTAGCACTGCCGGGCAGGGATGCTCACGGCGCGCAGGGCGGCAACGGTAAAGGTAGATTCTTCGCCGCAGCGTCCCCACGAAGTTTTCACCAGCGCAAGCGGCGAGGATGTGCGCCCGTCCGTACCGCGATAGGTCACTTTTTCGTGACACCAGTGATTGACTTCCAACGCGGCGTCGTACATGGACATGTCCCTGATGCGCTCCTTCAAGGCGTCGAAAAAAACAGTCCGTCCACTGTCGAGACTTTCGTTGTTTACACGATACGCCAATACAAAATGGCGGAAAACATCATCGGGGATCATTTTTCCCCATGAGAAAGCGTCGCGCGCCCTGAAAGCAGCATTGACCTGTTGCAGGAAAAAATCGCCGTCGTAATCCACCAGATCGCACAAGGGCATGCCGGCATACAGAAATTCCAACGCTTCGCGCTGTTCCTGCGTAAGATCTGTCCGGTCAAAAACGGAAAACAATGCCTGCCGCCGGTGATCCGCTTCATTCCTGCGCTTTTCGAACTGTTCGCGTATTTGCCGGCGATAGTTCCCGTCGTTCAGGAAATGTTTTTCGCCGCATGAAACGAGCCATGCCGCAATGAATAAAAACGAAAGGAAAAAACATGTTTTTTTCATGATACATGAAGGTTTATTATTGTTTTGATTTTTTTTGCGTCAGCCGTCGACAAGCCATATTCGGCTGCCTGACCGGCAAGTTGCGTGTTACGATACCGCATTGCGCCCGGGCAATAGCTGCGAAACGTGCCGTGCATTTCTTTCAGTCCTGTTTTTGCGATCAACTCCTTTGCATTTTCGGGAGTGATGCCGGCGCCGGGCATGATAATTATCCTGTTGCCCGCCTGTTCGGCGAGTCGGCGGATGATTTCCGCTCCTTCCATCGCCGTGTTGCAGCCTCCCGAAGTCAAAATGCGGCGGCAACCCATCTCGATGACGTCTTCCATTGCACACGGCAAGTCGGCGCTACGGTCAAAAGCGCGATGAAAAGTCACCGACATGGAATATTGATGCGCTGTCCGTATCAATTCGCCGCAACGCTGTTTGTCCACTGTCCCGTCGGGGCGGAGCATACCGACGGCTATTCCGTCGCAGCCGCTTTCGCCGCAAAAACGTATGTCGGACTGCATGATTTCAAATTCGGCGTCATCGTACAGAAAATCGCCGCCACGGGGACGGATCAGCACATGCAGCCCGATATGCAGCAGTTCCCGCACTTTCCTGATTTGTGCGGGAGAGGGCGTTGTTCCGCCTTCGGGCAAGCCGGCGCACAACTCAATCCTGCATGCGCCGGATGATTGCGCCGTCAAAGCGCCTGCGACGGAATCCGTGCAGACTTCAAGCATAATGTCCGGTGTGATGATCATCCTGCAAAAATACATAAGTTAAATGAACAAATGCAACTTTGGAGGATAAAAAAGGGCAACGCATTACACTCCGCGCGGTCTGGTTTTGTGCAATCACCGAGCCTGAAGGGCAGGTTTTGATGTTTTAGTCCTGACTTTCACGAAGAAGTATATCGCAGTATATTCCGCAGGTCGGAAACCTGCGGCGATGAAAATCCGACCTAAGGATCCGTCAATAAATAAATCTAACAATTAGGTTGAATGCAACAGTTCCATTCACCATGAAAACCACTTCCTGTTATATTGCATTTTGCCGGTTCCCCGTTGCTAATTTTTATTCCTGTTTCATATTGTGTTTCGTCAAGAACGGCTTTGACCCTCAATCCTGTTTCTGTGACTGTTGCACCGATTAAACTTAAAATCACCGGCAAACTTTCTAACGGTTTTCCACGCCGGTTTATTGATATGTATGAAAATAACCGATGTTCTATTTTGTTCCATTTGCTTGTGCCGGGAGGAAAATGACTGACATATCTGCTGGTTTGCAGCTGGTAACCCTGCGAAGATAGTATCTGCCGTACCAGTTCGTGAGAAATTTTATAACCTGACATTTTTAACGCAGATTGAAGATGTTTAGGAACGCGAAATAAAAAACATATCACCGTCTGTTATTTACCCTTTGTGAACTTTGCGCCTTCCTTTGCGCCCTTTGCGTTAAAAAAGCACAAAGAACACTAAGTTATTTATTCCGTATCCCTTAACACTTTTGCCCGTCCACAACAGCAAACGTTCAGGGTCTTCAACTGTATGTAGTTAAGCTATTTCCATGATTTTTTCTACAAGCCCGGACTGTTTGTCAACTTCTTTTTTACGACCACCGCCTTTTCTGCGTATCCTGTTCGATGGTGCCTGTATGTCCGTACTTTGAAGTTCTTTTGACCCCCGCGCTATTAAAAATCGACTTTTGCCCGACAAAGCGGCTATTTTGCTCTGACCGCCCCAGCCAATGCTTTGTGCTTCACTTGCAAGGTATAAGCGAGTTTGTTTTTCGTCCAAAACAGGCAACATGGTCGCTATTTTCCTTCGGATTGTTTCGTCTTCCATTTGTTATCTGCTTTTTTTAGACTGCAAAGGTAATGATTTTTTCTGTAACTGCAAAACTATTTGATATATTTATTTATTGATGCGTTCTTTGCAGGCAAACGAAAAGCAAGCACAGCGCCGACGGTTTGTGAAAACAGAAAACTCGCCGAAGTCAATCCGGACAGGATGTCTTCGGCGAGATCGCTTCATTGAGTTGCCGCCTCTTTGCAGTGACGGCGGAAAGGTATGTTGCGAGCGGTTCGGCTAATCGTCGCTGGTCGAATTTTCCGCTTCGGGTTCAAACCGCAATATATCGTCGCGAAAGTACGAACCCTGCGTTCCCGTGCCGATCACCACCAGATTGTCGCCATTGGCGCCTTTTCCGGGGAATGAGAGGGCAAAAGCTCCCATCCGGCTGCTGGAAAACGGAGTTCTCTGCACCCATATATCGCCTGAAATCACGTTGCGATTGCCGTCATATACGGGAGGGTCATATTCCCATGTGGTGGCTACGTTTCCGGCGGTAATATAGCCTTTTTCAACGGAACCCGATCCTTTCATGGTAAAGGCAATCGCATTGATGCGCATCAGGTTGTTGCCGTATTCATCGTCAAAATCGTCGTCGTCAGCCCAGGATTTCATGTGACGCAGATTTTCCCATTTTTCCCCGTCAAACCGTTGAAATTCATATACGTTTCCGCTTGAGTTTTGTCCGGTACACACGTAGGCATATTCTTTGTTATCGGCAGGATCGCGCAGGACAAACGCCACAGCGCCGCCGCGCTTTTTGCCCATTGGCGGAACTGCTTCCCAACCGCCCTCCTGTTTAGCAGCGGTTGGAGGGATAAACTTATACACATCCGCCAGATATTCCTTATCCACCCCCGAAGTGTAGCCTCCTCCCACGTATGCCGTGCCGTTGATCACAAAGGCTATTGCATCGTATCTTGCAGGTCCGGGCAAAGGAGCAATTTCTTGCCATGCCTTGGAAGTGTTGTCGGAATTTCTTTGACCGTCAAGGGCAGGATTGTATTCAAAAAAATCTTTCATGACAAGTTCATCGCCGTCCCATCCGGTTCCTACATATCCTTTGCCGTTCAGGGAAAAGCCGACAGCCCGCTGACGACCGACCTGTTCAAGTACGCCGTTGGCGGCTGTTCTCTCCACCGTGGGCAGGGAATCCACCTGGGTCCATCCTGCCACCTGCGTGGTTGCATTGTACCTCCACATATCGCTGCGGGGAGTTTTGTAACCGTTGTATCCGCCGCACACATAGCCATAATCGCCAATGACAAAATAGGCGGAATAAGCCCGCGCCGGACCGGAGAAATCTCCCATTCCCAGCCTCACCCAGTTACCCACGAGTTCTTCTTCGCTGTCGCTGCCGCATGAGGGCAAAACGACTGCTGCCAATATCCAGAAAAGTTTTCTTACTGTTTTCATTAAAAGATATGATATATTTTATTTATATTACTTCCTTAAAAACGGACGTCCGTTTCCTTTATTATCCGTCTTCCGTATTTTTTCGGGGGCAAAACCGCCTCCGTCAAAAACGCCACAAAGATAGATATTTTTTTATGCGGATAAAAAAAAAATGCGGATAATCGAAAATAAGGCAAAATCTTTTTTGAAACGCCGGATAAAAATACGGAGCGTTTTCCCTGCCGGCAACCTCCGATCTGCTCCCGTCACCCGTCCGCTCCACCCCCGATCGCTGCGCTCATGAGAACGCTTCGCTGAGTTGGGGGAATTTCCATTGAAGCGATGACACTCGTCCCGCAGGGGGTAACACCCCCCTTCAAAGGCGGTGGCGACCCCTTTTTGGGTTCCGTCTTGTCCGGCTTGGGGTTAGCGGATTTACTGATTGATATGAAAGTTTTATCATTACTTTTGACTGTTAAGCCGAGGCATACGGTGAATAAAGTGCCGTCCCGTGCGGGACTGCGTCCTCGTAGAGACGTGGCATGCCGCGTCTCTACAGGTTGCGCTTCGCTCCACCTGCGGTGAATAAAGCGTCGTCCCTGTCGGGCGCAGCCGGTCGGGATAGTCGCCCGTTATCAGGAATGAGACCCCCTTAGCCTGACGGCTATGCCGTTTCCTGTTCGAGTTCCATCAGGACAAAACCTTTGGAGAACCTGTCGCCTGCGCTCACATATATTTCCTTTACCCTCCCGTTGATGGACGATTGAACGTTATTGACCATTTTCATGGCTTCAAACCTGATGACCGTCTGCTCTGCTTTCACAGCGTCGCCTTTTTTCACCAACACTTCCCTGACCGTTCCGGGAAGGAAGGCGGTTATCTTGCGGTTATCCGGTTGCTGCCACTTTTTCCGGCGGAGATATTTTTCCGTGAGCAGGGTGTTATAAGTCGAATCGTCCACTACAAGAGCGGTTGCCGGGTATTGATTTTTTTTCGTCATCATTCAATAATTCGGTGATTAAAACGGCGGGATGCCGTGTTTTTTATGGGGTATCTGCTGTACCTTATTGACGGACACAGACAGTGCATGCACCAGTAACTTGCGTGTTTCCAGCGGCTCGATTACCGCATCGACATAGCCTCTGGAAGCGGCTACATACGGATTGGCAAATTTATCCTTGTATTCGTTCACTTTCAGTGCGCGCATTTTTTCAGGATCATCCGCCGATTGTATTTCCTTGCGGAAGATGATGTTGGCTGCCCCTTCGGGACCCATCACGGCAATTTCGGCGGAGGGCCATGCAAAGACGTAATCGGCGCGCAGATGACGCGAGTTCATGGCAATGTAGCCTCCGCCGTAAGCCTTCCGCAGGATCACCGAAATTTTGGGGACGGTGGCTTCGCTGTACGCATACAGTATTTTTGCTCCGTGACGGATCACCCCGGCATGTTCCTGATCAATGCCGGGAAGGTAACCGGGCAAATCGACAAAGGTGACCAGCGGAATATTGAAGGCGTCGCAGTAGCGGATAAAACGGGCTATTTTGTCGGACGAATCCACATCCAGCACTCCGGCAAGCACCAGAGGCTGGTTTGCCACGAAGCCGACCGTTTCGCCGTGAATACGCCCGAAACCGATCACGGCATTGGCTGCCCACAACTCCTGCACTTCAAAAAAATCGGAGCCGTCCACCACTGCCCGTATGACGTCGCGGACGTCGTAAGGCTGTTTGGGATCGGAGGGCATGATCCTGTCGATCCTGTAACGCTTGTCGGGATCTTTTGGCTCCAGTTTCTGCGCTTTTTCCGTATTGCTCCACGGGATGAAACCGAGCAGTTTCTTGATCTGTTCAAAACATTCCGCCTCGCTGCCGGCAAAAAAATGCGCATTACCGGTAATTTCACTGTGTACCCGCGCCCCGCCGAGGTCTTCCATGGATATTTCTTCTCCGATCACGGTTTTAATTACTTCCGGACCGGTGATGAACATCTTGGAAATTTTATCCACCACGAATACAAAGTCGGTGAGGGCAGGCGAATATACCGCGCCTCCGGCACAGGGACCAAGGATGACCGAAATTTGCGGGATCACGCCGGAACTGATAGTATTGCGGAAAAATATGTCGCCATATCCCGCCAGCGAGTTCACGCCTTCCTGTATCCGCGCTCCTCCGGAGTCGTTGATCCCGATCAGCGGCATGTGCATTTTCAGTGCATGATCCATGATTTTGGTGATTTTCCGGGCGTGCATTGATCCGAGCGACCCGCCGGCAACAGTGAAATCTTGTGCAAAAATACTCACCGGACGTTTGTTCACCATGCCTGTTCCGGTGATCACGCCGTCGCCGTGCAGGGTCATCTTGTCCATGTCGAAATCGCGGGCGTCGTGCTGCACGAACATGTCGTATTCCTGAAACGAATTTTCATCGACAATAGCGTCCACACGCTCTCGGGCTGTCATTTTGCCCATGGCAAGCTGCTTTTCAATGGCTTTGTCGCCACCGCCCTTTTCAATCTGTTCTTTCCTCTTTTTGAGTTCTTCAATTTTGTTATTCAACGCCATAGCGTATTTGGATTTGATTATAGAGTAAAAAAATGAGGGTGCAATATTACAAAATTTATCTGATACGGTGATACAGATGCATTATTTGTTCGGAAAAATACGCCCATGAGAAGCGTTGTTTTTCGGTTTTGATATTTTGCATGAACCGCCGGATGTGGTCGTCCTGAAATGCTTTGTCCATAGCCTCTGCCAGATGGCTGGCGTCGGGCAGGGTCACATATCCCACCCTGTCGTGCGGAACGATCTCCGTCAAGCCGCCGACACAGGTGACAATCATGGGCGTTTCAAACTGGTATGCAATCTGTGTTACGCCGCTTTGCGTGGCGCTTTTGTAGGGTTGTACCACTATGTCGGCTGCCGAAAAATAGTATTTCACGTCTTCGTCCCTGATGAACCGGTCGTGCAGGATAATATCTTCGCGAATACCCAGTTCGTCCATTTGTTTCAGATACTTCGACGGGCTGGTATAAAACTCTCCGGCAACAAGCAGTTTTCGTCCTGCGGTTCCGTTGCGCCGTTTCCACAATGCCCAGGCGTCCAGCAGCAGGTCAAGCCCCTTATAGTCGCGGATCAGCCCGAAGAAAAGGACGTATTGCAGTTCCGGCGCGAGGTTCAGTTTCCGGCAAGCCTCCTCGCGACTGACCCGCGATCCGAAATTCTCAAACAGGGGATGCGGGACGAAAACGCCCGGCTGCGAGCCGACGAAGCGTTCGAGGTCATTCTTTACCTGCTGCGACATGTAAGCGTATCCATCGACGGAATTGATGAAATAACGGGTAAGCAGCGCGTCGTAAAAATGTCTTTCGTGCGGCGTTGCATTGTCCACGTGCGCCACCGTCACCGTGTGCCGGTTACGCCGCACAAGGCGGCAAATTGTTCCCAAACAGGGAGACAGGAAGGGCGTCCAGTAACGTACGATCAACATGTCGGGGCGCATTTTGCGGATATGCCGCCCCACCCGCAACCAGTTGAACGGATTGACCGAATTGACCATCCGCATGATGTGCAGCCCTTCGGGGGGAGGCGAATCGGAAAACTGGGTCTTGCCGGGAAACAGCCATTGCGGATATTGCAGGGTGAAAGTTACCACGCTTACCCTGTTACCCTGCAATGCAAGGCTGTGCGCCAGCATTTCGTCGAATGTCGCCAGCCCTCCGCGATAGGGATAAGCCGGTCCTAAAATGAGAATATACATAACCGTATGATGATGATTGCCGAATGAAATTGCAAAACAAGGGGGTAAAAGTACATTATTTTTCACTACTGACCGACTAAATTATTCGAAATAAAAAGGGCGACCCTTGTCAGGTCGCCCGAAAGTTGTAATTTTGTACTTGCACAAACAATCTTACAACGATGGGCAAAGATAATCCAAAAAATTTAGTCGGTCAGCCGATCTTCAAACAAATGGTAAAAATGCTGCCGAAAGAGAAGTTTGACCTTTTGGTGCAACAACAAAAAAGCGATAAGGGCTACCGCGCTTTTATGTCGTGGAAACAGTTGATAAGCATGCTCTTCGGCATATTTTCCCGGTGCGATTCGTCCGGTGAAGTCTGCGACGGGATGCGGGCACTGGCTGGGAAATTGAGTTATTTGGGAATGGACAGTTCACCC
>JAISRX010000209.1 GCA_031273395.1 Bacteroidales bacterium
TATTCATCCACCAGCACGACAACCTTTTCGCCGGTTTTTCGATGCAATTCCATAATTAATTCCCCGAAACAGTCGGGCGCATATTCCGAAAAAAGCGTAATCCCATTATCGCGAGCCAACCTTCTGAACCAGGAAGATAAACTGATTTCCATTACCTCAGGCGTTGTATGGCTTATCATTGTCCAGTCAATCCGAATAACCGGAAATTTCCGGCTCCAGTCCCATTTGTCATAGACATAAAGCCCTTCAAACAGTTCTTTCCGCCCACTGAAAAGCGCGTCAAGCGTACTTATCAGCAACGATTTTCCAAACCGTCGCGGACGGGAAAGGAAAAACGGTTTTGATTGAATGGCTAACTGATAAATCTTTTCGGTTTTATCAACATATAAATCGCCATTCTTCCTTAATTTCTCAAACGACTGTATTCCTATCGGTAAATTTTTCATGACTCCCAAATTTTAAAATTCAGACTACAAAGATAAACAAATTAATTGAGGACTGAAAATCATTTTTACCGCAAATTGTCCGAACCGGGATTTTTAGTAAAATTGTCCGAACCGGGATTTTAGTAAGATTAAAAAAGATTACCGGGATGAAAGGGATGTCGTGTCAAAACACAATTTTGAGTTTGGCGGAGGTTCGACCGGAATTAGCCTGAACGTCAGTCCTGTCAAGATAATGGAAGCCGTTACGACGGGGGTTGTAATCGCTAAAGCCGCCATGCCGACCTTCAGCAGGGCGCTAAACTTGCGGCTTTTCAGTATATCGTCCGTTGTGAGCGACCAGTCGCGGATGTCATTGTCCGGTTCGGTCAGCCAGAGGTGCATGCCCGGTTCTTCGGGCGTCTCGTCGCTTTTGTACAGCAGGATGCCTTCGTCACCGAACGTCAGTACCTCGTTATCTGTGAGTAACGGCAAGAATAAAACGTATGATGTCACACCGTTCAACGGATTCTTTGAGCGCCTGAATTTGTATTTGCCGAACGTGGATTCTATAATATCGCTTGAGGCATTCCGACAGGTTTCGGTATCGGGCAGTTTGCAGATCTCTTCGAGCGGATATTGACTTAAATTCGCTCCCGCCTGCCTGATCCGCCGGCATTGCGAATATGGACATATCCCTGACCGCGAATGGCTTTGGACAGATGGCATACAGGGGGGGGGGCATGTCCGACTTTTTCCTCCGTTTCCTGCAATTCATCTTTTATACCCGCACTGTTCCATGAGGAATCAACGGAGATGTTCAATATGTTCATATTGTTTCAGAGTTTAGAGTTTAGTTGGCTCACGCGATAACTCTAAACTCTCCGATTTTGCATAAATTCCGTACGATTTTACATGTCCCGTGTACGATTTTACCTTAAAAACGGACAAAAGGAGATGCTCCGTATGCCGCAGATGCTGTAATTTTGCACCCTCACAAAAACAAGGAGCCATGGAAAAATCTAAAACAAATTTATTTAATTCAAAATGAAGAAACAAATGAAAAATTTATTGACAAGAACTGCTCTGCTCACCTGCTTTCTGGTGGGAATGAGCGTATGGGGCGTTGCGCAGACGGTCACAGTGACCGGGACGGTGGAAGACATTGTCGGCGAAGCGCTTCCGGGTGTGAACATCCGACTTGAAGGTACAACGTCGGGTGCGATTACGGACAGCAAAGGCGCGTTTGAAATCAGCGTGCCCGGTCCGCAGGCCGTATTGCTGTTTAATTACATCGGTTATGTATCGAAGTCGGTTACGGTAGGCGATCAGCGAATTATCCGCGTGGTAATGGAAGAATCCGTTTCCGAACTGGATGAAATCGTTGTTATCGGTTACGGTACGGCACGCAAGAGTGATGTTACGGGCGCCGTCTTTCGCGTGTCGGAGGCGACCATTAAGGAGCGTCCGGTACAGAACGCCATACAGGCTTTGCAGGGAAAAGCCGCCGGCGTGGACATCACCTCCAACACGAGAGGAGGCGAAATCGGCGATATCCGCATCCGCGGTAACCGCTCCATCAACGCCTCCAACGACCCGCTGTACGTTATAGACGGTATCCCGATGATTTCAGGCGAGATTACGGACATCAATCCGAACGACATCGCCTCCATCGAAATCCTGAAAGACGCCTCGGCTACCGCTATCTACGGTTCGCGCGGCGCCAACGGCGTCCTGCTGATAAGCACCAAGAGGGGTATAAAGGGTAAGACGACCATTGACTACGACGGTTCGGCGACATTCAGCCGGATTTATTCACTGACGGACTGGATGAGTTCGGGCGAACTGCTCGACTGGCAGCGGCAGCGTTATCTTAACGGCGGAACCTACGGTGGCCTTTATGGCACCGCACCCGATCCGGCACGGGATTTTAATCTTTTCATGGAAAATCTGAATTACATGAAACCCATACTCGGAACAGCCTATCAACTGACCGACAACGACCCGTCCAAGCCTGTACTGCGTGCCGCCACTCCGGACGAAATCGCAAGAGGCTATGCCGCACAGGTACCCGTTTATGACGCCGCAAGCCTCTTCGACCAGCACTGGGCGGATTTGATATTGCGTACGGGAATCGTGCAGAACCATCAGATATCCCTGTCCACCGGCACGGACAAATCCAAACTCTACATGTCGGCGAGCTATCTGAACCAGGAGTCGCCGATGAAAGACCAGGATTACAACCGCTATACCGTTAACCTGAACGGAGAAATTATCCCGCGCGAGTGGCTGACGGTCGGCATGTCCGCCAATGCCTCATACAGCATTCAGAACCGCGGTCTGGAAAACGGAAGTTCAAATTCGGGAAATAAGGATTCCTACGGGCAGGCGGTCAGTTTATTACCCTATGCACCGGCATACGACGAAAACGGCGTCCTTTTCAAGCCGGGCGCCGTCGACGGGCTTTCATACGACAACATTGTCAACAACATGCAACAGGCATGGTATGAAACGCGCCAGTATTCCGTGATGGCAAATGCCTTTACCGAAGTACGCTTTGCGCCGTGGCTGCGTTACCGCATGAATTTCGGTTCTCAATTCCGCAACAACCGCGCCGGTTATTACTACGGACCCGACTTCTCCAATCCATTCGGTTCGCGTCCTATCGGTTCTGCCGCCAATACGGGATACAATCGCCAGCGTTCCTATTTCTCCTATATTGTGGAAAACCTGCTGTATGCCGACAAAACTTTCGGCGCTCATACCTTTGGCGCCACGCTGCTGCAATCCGCCCAGGAAAGTCACTTTGAAGAAATCTCCATACGGTCGCTAAATCTTCTTTTCCCCTCCGCCCTGTGGTATTCCCTCTCCGACAATGCCACTTCAGCGCCGCGCGACTACAGCACCAGCATGACCGAAACGCAGATGATGTCCTACATGGCGCGACTGAACTACTCCCTGAGCAACAAATACCTCCTGACCGTTACC
Source organism: Bacteroidales bacterium (assembly GCA_031273395.1). Taxonomy (GTDB): domain Bacteria; phylum Bacteroidota; class Bacteroidia; order Bacteroidales; family UBA4181; genus JAIRLS01. The sequence continues at coordinate 3,411 of JAISRX010000209.1, forward strand.
GGTCGCTGGGACGGCGCCTCCGTGCTGGCAGAAGGACACAAATGGGATTTCTTCCCCTCCGCCGCACTCGCATGGAAAATGGAGCAGGAAGAGTGGATAAAGAACATCAATGCCATTGACCAGCTCAAACTGAGACTCGGATACGGCGTAACGGGCAATTCCGCCGTCTCTGCCTATTCCACGACGGGCGGCATCCGGTCGGCAAACTACTATTTCGACAAGACGGTTGCCGCAGGATACAAGTCCAATGTAATGCCCAACGCCGGTCTGAGCTGGGAAAAGACGGCCTCGTGGAATGTCGGTCTCGACTATGCGCTGCTCAAAGGACGTTTCTACGGAAGCATCGAACTCTATCAGGCGAACACCAGCGACTTGCTGCTCGACCGCACGCTGCCCGCCATCACCGGATATACTCAGGTGCGCGCCAATGTCGGCAAAACGCAAAACAAAGGGATCGAAATTTCCCTCTCTTCCGTCAATATCGACCTGCCGGATTTTCGCTGGACGATGAACGTGAACTGGTCGCTCAACCGGGAGAAAATCGTGGAACTGTCAAACGGAATGTCGGAAGACATTACCAACGGATGGTTCGTCGGGCAACCGATTGCCGTATGGTATGATTACAAATATGACCGCCTCTGGCAGGATACCCCCGAAGACCAGCGTTTGATGGCTATCTATAAAACCGTTTCCAACTACAACTACCAGCCCGGACAAACCAAGGTCGTTGACCAGCCGCTGAACATCGACAACGCTAAAAAAGGTCAAAACGGATGGAAAACCATTACGGTCAACGGCGAAGAAATCACCTACGAAGACAATGGTTTCGGCGTGATTGCCGCCGCGACCGACAGCTATGTGCTGGGTTCGAGCCGTCCGAAATGGGGAGGCGGATGGACCAATACGTTCACCTACAAAAATTGGGAACTCAGCGCTTTCCTCTATGCCCGTGTCGGCAGCATGTATTACGGCGCCATGCAAACTTACGGACGCCGTGTGGAACATTCCGTCTGGAGTCCCGAAAATCCCGACGCCAAGTTCTATCAGCCCACGAGCGTTTCCGGACTGACCGACCACAGCGCGACGCGCAATTATACGGACGGAACGCTGTTTGCCCTGCGCAACATTTCCCTCTCTTACACTTTCCCCAAAGATATGCTCAATCAATGGGACATCAGCAGAGCGCAGGTTTACGCTCAGGTGCTGAATCCCTTCCTTTGGGGCGGAGAAGCCGTTCGGTTGGGAATCAATCCCGACGACCTCAACGGATGGCGCATACGGACATCTTCCGCTTCCGACGCCGGCGGCGGACAGACCAACAACACCATGCAGGTACGCAGTTTCGTCATCGGACTGCGATTGGGATTCTAAGTTTATCAAATAAAATTATCATAAAATAAAATGAAAAGATATATAATTATAGTGATTTCGGCAGTATTATCCTTGAGTTCATGTCAGGATTTTCTGAAAGAAGAGATGGTCGCAACCATCACACAGGACTATTTCGATACCGAACAGGGATTGGAACAGTTAATCGTAAGCACGTACAACGCTTTGCGTTTCAAGTACGGCTGGCAGGAAGGAGCCTACAATTTTGAAATGGGCACCGATATCGGATGGGTCGGTAACGATGACTGGAGTATGTACAGCCCCAGCACATGGAGTGCCGGTGGCGGCAATTTTGCCGGAGGCCATATCAACAACCTGATGGGCATCTATACCAGCAACCAGATGATTGGCGGCTATCCCGGCATCAACGACTGCAACCGCGCCATCGAAGCCTTTGATAACGCCACGGCGCAGGGACGCTTTGCCACCGACCCGCAATATGCCGCTACGAGGCGTGCCGAAGCCTGCTTCAACCGCGCATGGTGGTATTACATGCTCAATACCATGCTGGGCGACGTACACATGACGCTGAAAAGCAACAATACCGTGCCCGCCAATTACAATTACCTGAAGTCAAGTTCAAAAGACATCTACGCACAGCTAATAGGCGACTTGCGCTACGGCTGGGAACATCTTCCGGAAGCAGCCACCGAACGGGGACGGCACACAAAGTTCTCCGCAGCGCACTTCCTCGCCAAACTCTACCTGCAACGGGCGCAGGCGGCAGAATACGAAAACAGCGCTTCCCCACACTTGAAGAAACTCTTCAAGGGAAATGTCGCTACGGATTTGGACTCCTGCATCTATTTCGCTACCCAGGTCATTCAGGGACCTTTCTCGCTGGAACCGGACTACTGGGGACTTTTCGATGTGAAAATCGGCGATTATTCCAATGAAAAGAGCAACGAAATCATCCTTGCAGCCGGTTTCGGAAGTCTGGATGCCAATAACGGACGCTACGGCATGCGTTCGCAGGGCTATTTCACGGCAACCTACGTACAGGCGCTCTACGGTATCCCTGCCCGTTCATGGACTTATGGCTCGAACAATACCGGCTTCAAGCCCACTGATTTTGCTTATGATGTTTTCACCGACAAGATAGCCGATTCGCGCTTTGAAAAGAGTTTCCGTGTGGAATATACGACCGTTTATGTGCAGGGCGAAGCCAAAGGCACAGCCGAGCAACCCTATTTCGCATACAACAGTCCGCAGAACGGCTCACAAACATGGGAAAATGCCGACGACGCCGGATATTTCAATACCCACATCCTTCCCAACTACAACAGAAGTTCGTGGGGCGGTCGCCAAGCCGTTCCCGGAGAGCATAAAGTGGGTACCGACGACATCGGACTGACATTCCTCGAAAATACCAAAGCCACAGCCATTACCCTCAAGGCTGCCAAGGCGCAGCCCTACGGCGGATTCTGGCCGCGCTGGATTTACGACGAAGACAATAACCTGTATTATTACCGGCGTTCCCCGCTTGACCGCTACGTGAATACAAACACCGGACTTGATTTTGGCGGTAACACACTGCCCTGTTCCAAGAAGCATATCGACCCCAACCGCCCGCAAACCAACAGTGAATACGGCACGCGCAACGTCGCTGTCTTCCGGCTTGCCGAGACCTACCTGATTCGCGCCGAAGCCTACGGACGCAAAGGCAGTATGCAGCAAGCCATCGACGACATTAACATAGTACGCGCACGCGCCGCCTATAAATCCGGTGAAAACCGCGCCGAAGTCATTGCACGCCTTTATCCGGGAGCGGAAAATCTGGACGCTTCGGAACGCAGATACCCCTACAGTGTTACGACGGACAAGACCAATGACATGAGAATCGACGCTTCCTGGTGGGACGGCTCCTCCCCTCATTCGATTGCCGAGAACTACCCGGTCACCAACACGACCGGCATGCCCGACAACCTCTTCCGCTTCGTCAACTTCATCCACAATGAATATGCCCGCGAAATGAATTCGGAATATACCTATTACGAAGCAATACACCACGCCGCCACACAGGCCGACCGCATCATGGCGCACTACCAGATGGGAGCGCCTCCAAGCGTCGCCCTCTGGGACATAGCCGACAATGTGGTCGGCGGAAAGGGACAAACCGGCATCGGAAAGGGAAATTTCGAACCTTTCCATACCTTCCGCCCCTTCCCGCAGACCTTTCTCGACATGCTGACGGACGAAAACAACGTTCCCCTCTCCGCGGAAGCCAAACAAGCTTACCAGAATCCGGGATACAATTAAAAAGAAAAGGATTGTCAGTGCTCTGACGGCGCAGATTTAACAAGAAAAACGCAGATTATTCTCTATCGGATAATCTGCGTTTTATTTTTAAGCGATGTGAAATTTTCAACTTGTGAACTTTGTGCTTTTTCCTTGTGTCCTTTGTGGTAAAAAACATTAAACACAAGATGGATTTATCTAACCGCCGGCTATGAAACGGCGCTTATTTTTCCGTTGTCAATCCGGTACAGCCGTTGATTGGTTGTCGGAGAACTCCCTTTTTCACCTGCTTTCAACAACAAAAAGAATATAGCATCTCAACACGAGAAATAACCGGAAATAAAAATAAATGCTAAAAAATTTTGTCAGGAAAAAAACAATCCGTAATTTTGCAGTTCGAAATGAGAATTTAAAAACAGGATAACAAAT
>JAISRX010000046.1 GCA_031273395.1 Bacteroidales bacterium
GCATACGCCTTTCTTTGCCCAGGCACGGTTGCGGAACATCTCAAACCGTTCGTTCCAGACCGTCATGAAATCGTCCCGGTAGATATTTCCCTGTCGATAGTCGAACCGGATGCTTGGACACGCCGATATGGAGCCGTCCGAAAGTATCGAAACGACCGAAACGCCTGCACGACATTCGTAAAAATGGTCGCGCACTTCCATTTCGTAGTCGCCGAGAAAGCCTTCACAGCCGTAGCTCAGATGTATTTTGCCCTCTTTGCGCGTATCCTTGATGAAGTCGAGGACATGCGTAAAATGCTTGTCCGAGATTTGAAGTTCTCCGTGTCCGGCTGCGCGTCCGACAGGGAAAATCGTGAAGATACGCCAGTCCCGGACGCCTGTTTCAATCAGAAATTCCTTAAACCGGGACAGTTGTGAAATGTTTTTCTGATTTACGCACGTTACGACGTCCCATTTTATTTCGTCCGTTTGGGTGAGCATTTTAATGGCGCCGAGGGCTTTTTCGAAACTCGCGTCATTATTTCTCAGCCAGTTGTGTGCATGTTCAAAGCCGTCGAGACTGACCGTCATGGCATGTAATCCGGCAGAGAGAAGGGAGTCGAAGCGTTTTTGTGTCATCAGCAGTCCGTTTGTAACGATTCCCCACGGGAAGCCGCGTCTGTAGAGTTCCAGTCCGCAGGTTTCGATGTCGTTTCTCACCAATACTTCGCCGCCGGTAAAGATAATCAGGGTTTTGTTGGGGTTCAAATGAGGCATGCTTTTGTCAATAACGTTCAGGAAATCGGCAACAGGCATGTCCGGCTGATGGGCAACCGCCCGGCAGTCGCTGCCGCAGTGCCGACACGACAGGTTGCAGCGGAGCGTACATTCCCAAAAAATGGTGTCGATTTCATGCAGTTTTGCATTGTTACGGCGCATTTTCCGAAACAGTTCCAGTCCGATCCGTTTGCGCAGTGAAGGTTCCCTATTCATCTTTTTTCTGCAATTCGATGTCCTTGCTTACGGTATATTCGCCCTCATACCAGTTGTTTTGTTTTTTGGTCTTTTCCGCTTGGGCAAAATCAACGACAATCATGGTATCCCTGTACAGACCGTTCTCTTCGCCGTCAACATCGAGGAAATAAACCTCCTGCTGTTGCAAATCGGGTATGTTGGGAATAAGAGCATTCAGGGAACTTTCCGTCAATTTGTAATTGCCTCCGTCGTCGCTCACGGCTGATTTGGGATTATAACCTGTCACAGGTACTCCATACATATATATGGGACGAGCCGGTTCGAATACGACTCTGACGCCTTTTATTGATTTTTTTGTTGCTTTGTCGATGATTTTTCCTTTCACGGTATAGTCTGCGTGAGGCGTACCATATTCGATACTGCCTTTTTCGCAGCCGTAGAAACCGAAAAGCCCCAGTAAAAAGGCCAATACTGCATTTGTTTTTTTAATAATCTGTTTCATATCTGATTTCATGTGTTTGACTGATGAGGTAATCCCATCATTTGTATGATGCAAATTTCCGTCGAAACGTTGCACGGCGGAAATTTTTTTTTAAATCCGGCTATCCGAACACCCGCAACGCAATCCATGCACATGCCTCCGCATCTGCCAAAGCGTGGTGATGATGCTGCAAATCAAACCCGCAATGTGCCGCAACCGTATGCAACTGATAGTTGGGCAACGTTTTTCCGAAAACTTTACGCGCGGCGCGGCAAGTGCAGTGAAATTCGTAATCCGGATAATCCATTCGGTAAACGCGATGTGCGGCTCTCAGGCAGCCTTCGTCGAAGGGGCTGTTGTGCGCCACAAGCGGCAGACCTGCGATTTCGGGTGCGATTTCGCTCCAGACGAACGGGAAAACCGGCTCGTCTTCGGTGTCGGTTTGCGTCAGACCGTGTATTTGGGTAAATCTTCGCAGGTAATATTCAGGTTCGGGACGGACAAGGCGATAATATTTTTGCATCATCAATCCGTTGCGGACGATGACTGCGCCTATGCTGCAAATGCTGGAACAGTATCCGTTGGCGATTTCAAAATCTATGGCGGCAAAATCTTTCATGTGCGGAGATGTAAATTATGCTGCAAAGATACAGTTTTTTCCCCATTAAAACTGCGCCGGCAAACGGTCGCAAGTCGTCCCGGATTTTGTTAATTCAAAACTTTATCCTTACATTTGCACCGAAAAAATTAGTAATATGAACTCTACGAAACAATATCTTAAAAAGAACGGAATACATCCGTCCATGCAACGCATTGTTATTATGGACTTTTTAAAAAACAACAGGACGCATCCGACCGCCGACGAAGTGTATGAAGCGCTGCGACGGAGAATCCCCATGCTGTCGAAAGCGACGGTTTACAATACGTTGAAAGTGTTCATCGAGCATGGCGTGGCATGTCACGCCGGCGGTGACGAAGAAAATGTGCGCTTCGGCAGCATGATGAAGCCGCTCGCCCATTTTCACTGCAAAAAATGCGGTAAAATCACGGATATGGAGATTGATCTCAATCAGTTTCTCCCCGAAGATTTCAATGCCGAAATCAGTGATCTGTCTTTCTATCTGAAAGGCACGTGCGAAAAATGCAAACATCCATAAATTCATAAAATCATGTACAAACTTATCTTACCGTTCACCGCTCTGCTTGCCGTTTTTTCGTGCGGCAACAACTCCCGAAGCGCTGAAAAAGAAAACATCAGGGAGATGAAAAACCTCACGCAACATGTCGATCCCTTCATCGGGACGGGCGACCACGGGCATGTCTTTCCGGGCGCCAACGTGCCGTTCGGAATGGTTCAACTCGGACCGGTCAATATCAGCGAAGGCTGGGACTGGTGTTCGGGCTATCACATTTCGGATTCCACGATTATGGGCTTTTCACATACGCACCTCAGCGGTCCCGGAATCGGCGATTTGGGCGACATCGCTTTCATGCCGGTTACGGGCAAAGTGACCTTCGGACGCGGCGTTCCGGGAAACTATGAATCGGGCATGTATTCGCTTTTCAAACATACGTCGGAAAAGGCGCGTCCGGGATATTACGCCGTACATCTGGACAGATACGGTATAGATGTGGAACTGACGGCGACCGGCCGGGTGGGCTTTCATAAATATGCTTTCCCCGAAAATGCCGCCGACCCTTCGATTATCATCGACCTGTTTCACGGGATAGGCTGGGACGCGCCTGTTGACGGCTCGCTGATTCGGGATAACGACACCGCGTTTTCGGGATACAGACATTCAAGCGGCTGGGCGAATGACCAGAAAATCTACTTTACAGCCGTTTTTTCAAAGCCGGTTCGCGATTTCGAGGTGACGGAAGAACAACAGGGCAGCAGGAAATCGGTGTACGGAAACCTGCATTTCGATTTGTCCGCTGACAGAACGCTCTATGCCAAAGTGGCGCTGTCGCCCGTCAGTGTTGAAAATGCACGGATGAACATGGCCGCCGAACTTCCGGGATGGGATTTCGAGAAAACGGCTGAAGAGGCCGACCGCGCCTGGAATCGGGAACTGAACAAGATAGATTTTCAAACAGAGGACGCGAGCCGCATGACCGTCTTTTACACGGCGCTGTATCACACCATGATTGCGCCCTCGGAATTTTGCGACGTAAACGGAGATTATTTCGGAACGGACAAACAGTTGCATGCACAGGCGCCGTTTACGAACTATACCACCTTTTCGCTGTGGGACACATACCGCGCCGCACACCCGCTAATGACCGTCATCCACACGGAAAAAATGCCGGACATCATCCGCACCATGCTTGCCATTTACGAAGAGCAGGGCAAACTGCCCGTATGGCATCTTGTCGGGAACGAAACGGACTGCATGGTCGGGAATCCGGGCGTGTGCGTTGTTGCCGACGCCATACTCAAAGGATTTGACGGATTCGACAAAAACCTCGCTTATGAAGCCATGAAAACATCGGTCATGCTCGACGAACGCGGACAAAAAGCGATGCGCGACTACGGATACATCCCCTGTGACCTGGAAAACCAGTCGGTTGCCAAAACAATGGAATACGCCATTGCCGACTGGTCGGTTGCACAGGTTGCCCGATCGCTGGGCAAACAGGACGATTACGAATATTTCACCCGATTAAGCAAGTCATACACCCACTTCTACGACCCCGTAACCCGCTTCATGCGTGCAAAAGATTCGCAGGGCAAGTTTCTTGAGCCGTTCAACCCGTTCATCTCCGTTCACGGTCAAAATGAATACACGGAAGGAAACGCATGGCAATACCTCTGGCTCGTGCCCCACGATGTGGAAGGGCTTGTATCGCTGTTCGGAAGCAGGGAAGCCTTTCTCGAAAAACTGGACTCCCTGTTCACCGTGTCGGGCGACATGGGCGAGCACGCCTCGCCGGACATCAGCGGACTGATCGGTCAATATGCACACGGTAACGAGCCGAGCCACCACATTATATATATGTATGCCATGGTGGGCGAGCCGGGAAAAACAGCGGAAAAAGTGCGCCATGTGCTCGACCGTCTTTACACCGACCGGCCCGCCGGACTGTGCGGAAACGAAGATGTCGGTCAAATGTCGGCCTGGTACGTTCTGTCGGCGCTCGGATTCTATCAGGTTGAACCTGCGGGCGGCAGATACTTCTTCGGCAGTCCGGCAGCGGACAAAGCGGTCATTCACACGGGCAACGGCAAAACATTCACCGTCATCGCCAAAAACAACAGCGCCGAAAACAAATACATCAAATCCGTCACCCTGAACGGAAAGCCTTATGACAAGGCATATATCGACTATAAAACAATCATGGCAGGCGGCACGCTCGAATTTGAGATGGAAAATTAAAATATCCGTGAAAAAAAAATCCCCCGAATTTTTGATTTTCCGATATTCTTTGTATCTTTGCAGCCGCAAAACGGAAACGGGATGTAGCACAGTTGGCTAGCGCGCCACGTTCGGGACGTGGAGGTCGGACGTTCGAGTCGTCTCATCCCGACAGTCAGGCAGTCGGAGCGGGTAATCACCCCGCCCCGACTTTTTGTATCACCCTGCGAACGGTTTTTTCTTAACCGCAAAGATTTGCTGTCACCCGGTGAACCCTGTGCTTATTCTTTGTGCCCCCTGCGGTAAAAAAATATCTGCCGCAGGGGGCACAATGCGTTTCACAGGGGACACAAAGGAATACAGCGGTTACTAAGGCATGAGAAATAAACAACTTATAACAAATCCCGCAGGGATGACCCTTTATTAACCGTAGATGGAGCGAAGCGGAATCTACGGACAGGACTGCCCTCTCTCCCAAGTCCCGCACCTCCCCCCCCCCCAACCCAACCCCTCTCTGTCCTCACCCCCGGCCCCTCTCCAAAATGGAGAGGGGAGAAACCCGGAGGTACAACGCCGAAAGTGTTGCCGCTCAATAACCCCGTACAAGTGTAGCGCAGTGCGGGGTAAAAGCCATCCCTTCTCCCCCCCCCTCTCTCATATTCCTCCCCTCTCCATTTTGGAGAGGGGCCGGGGGTGAGGACGGTGAGGGTTCGGGGGTGAGGAAAAATCCCCCCTAACGGAATGCGGTTTCGGGAATGCAGACCATTACAGGTTTTTTATTTTTCATTACTAAACAAAGAAGCAAAGATACCTCCCGCTCCCGACATCCCGTCTCCCGACAAAAATATGTCCGTTCCCCGTCTCTTCCCTAACCTTCCCCGTCTCTGCGTTACGTTTCCCGGTCCAAATGTTTATTCGCCCGATTGAAATCCGGTACACCAAATAATTTATCCGGTACACCAAATATTTCATCCGGTACACCAAATAATTTATCCGGTACACCAAATGTCTCATCCGGTACACCAAATAATTTATCCGGTACACCGTATGTTTCATCCGGTACACCAAATAACTTATCCGGTACACCAAATATTTCATTCGGTACACCAAATAACTTATCCGGTACACCAAATAACTTATCCGGTACACCGGATATTTCATTCGGTACACCAAATAACTTATCCGGAAGACAATATATTTCATTCGGAAGACAAAATGATTCATTTGGAAGACAAAATATTTTATTCGGAAGACAAAACGGATTTTCCGGATGATGAAATGTTATATCCGGGAATAAAAATATGCGGGGGGAAGGGCGCTGACGCTTTGGGGAGATGTCTGATATGTGGCGGGGAGGGTGATGACGGTGATGGAAAAAGCGCCGGCGCTTTGGGGATGGGCGTCGGCGCTGGGAGGAAGAGTTTATTATTTCTGAAGTTCTACGGCTCCGACGTCCTGTTTGGCGTCGCGGAGGTTGTAGAGGATGTCTCTTTCGGGCATGTTGGCGCTGTTTGCGGCGTTGTAGCCGGG
>JAISRX010000079.1 GCA_031273395.1 Bacteroidales bacterium
ACCCATATAAATAGCAACATATTAATTAGTTATAATAAATTGTAGCAACAAATGGTGTAAAAAAATCTATCCAAGAGTCTAAGGTTTAGCAGTTTGCTAAAGTAAAACCCGTTTAAATATTGTCAGGATCGTGGGCGCACAAAAAATACAGTACGCTTTTACCTGTACGGGATGTTTCGATGTTCCACCGGTCGGAGGGTTATTCCTCAAACCACCGTTTGGGATAAACGGGATTGCCGCTGTTCCAGCCGCCGATCAATTTCCAGTATTTGCCGCTGCCGTCGCCAATACCCCATTCGACGTTAGAGCCGATAGTGTAGCATGCGCTTGCGCCGAATTTTTCCGCGTCGGTGTTTGAAGCAGGATCGCCTGTTCCGCAGGTTGCATTATCTCCTGATACATCTTTCCAGTAACAGGATGTAATGTGCGGGACTGCCCGGCATAATAAACGCCTTCACCGCCGTAGAGACGCGGCGCGCCGCGTCTCTACAACCGCAAAGAATGTAGCAAACCCTGCGGGACTTTCCAAAGTATTGCTTTTCTCCATAGATTTCGCTTCGCTCCGGCTACGGTTAATAAAGTGTTGTCCATGCGGGACTTTTGCACATCTTCCCTACATGCGACAATTTGAACGGCGAAGCCCTCACCGAAGGTAAATACACCCCTGTTGTTTGCCTGACAGGATGCGCGTCCGCTGCCCGGAAGGAGCAGGGCGGTCAGTAATATGGCAAAGGTTCCCGTTTCATCGGATGGTCAGTTTTACGGATTGCAACTGCCTGTCGTCCGACGTTCCTCCGTAGAGGATTTCATATTTGCCGGGCGCTGTTTCCATTGTCTGGGTTGCCGGATTGAAAAACTCAAAGGCGGCGGGCGGCAACTCTATACTCACCAGGACGGATGCTCCCTTCCCCACAAAGACGCGCCTGAACGCCCGCAATGATTTCAGGGGACCTTCCGCGTCCTGCAGGTTGCGTACATATACCTGCACCGTTTCTTCGCCATCCGCCGCGCCGGTGTTTTTCAGGGTCAGGTGCAGTACCGTCGACCGGTTTGCGCCGATGCTTTTGCTGCTTAACCGGGCTTTGGAACAGGCGAAGGTGGTGTAGCTCAGTCCGTGTCCGAACGGGAACAGGGCTTCTCCCGTGAAATAGCGGTACGTGCGGCGTTTCATGCCGTAGTCTTCAAAATCGGGCAAATCGTCCGAAGATGCGTAAAAGGTCACCGGCAGGCGTCCTGCGGGATTGAAGTCGCCAAAGAGAACGTCGGCGACGGCAGCGCCGCCTTCCTGTCCCGGATACCATGCCGCGAGGATCGCATCGGTCATTTCCGTTTCGCGGCTCAGTGCAAGGGCGCTTCCCGAACAGAGGACAAAAACGACGGGTTTGCCCGTTTCCTTCAATGCCTGCAAAAGACGGCGCTGCACTTCGGGAAGGTCAATATCGGTGCGGTCGCCGTTTCTGAAGCCGGGAAAGTTCACGCCCATCTCTTCTCCTTCCAGCGAGGGCGACAGACCTCCTGCAAAAACAATAACGTCGGCGTCCTTCACCTTTTCGGCAACGGCGCGGTAGTCAACCGTCCGGTTCAGCCCGAGGTCGAACTTGAGCGTGCCGGCTCCCCCCGCCTGATAGTATTCCACCACAATATCGTATCGTTTGCCCTGCGTGGCGCGGAAGACGCGGTCGTGACGGGTAGCGCCTCCGTTTTTCCAGTCCGAAACGATTTCTTCTCCGTCAATCCATACGCGGCAACCGTCATCGGCGGAAACGGTGAAGGTCACTTCGCCCGACTGCAAGGGGGTAAATACCGATTCGAAGCGGGCGGAGAAGTCGGTCAGGTTCACCCCCGGCATGAACGCCGTTCCGCCACCGGTGTCGTAATGGGGCGGATGGCTTACCTGCGCCGTAGCCGCTACTTCGCCCGACAGGTCGCGGGTGTTCCGGAAAACGGCTTTGAAGCCCTGTTTCCCTTCATGGGCGCACTGGTCGAAATAGCTGACAAATACCTTGTTGTCCACATGGTCGCAGCCTTTTTCGTAAATGAGGCTTCCGGCGGGCAGCTTGGCGCGAATGCCTTCCAGTATGGTGATCGACCGCGAAGGGACGCCGTTGTAGTTAGCCCAAAGCATCACCGAATCGTTGGCATTGGGACCGACCACGGCAACTTTTCCGGTCTTTTTGCTCAAGGGCAGCACATTGTTTCTGTTGGTGAGCAGCGTCATGCTTTTGCGCGCCATTTCCAGCGCCTTTGCCCTGTGGCGGTCGCATTCCACCGTCGACAGGGGGATGGAAGCCCATGAAACGAGCGAGTCGTGGTCGAACATGCCGAGTTGAAAGCGTGCGCGCAGCATCCGGAACACCGACCGGTCGATCTGCTCTTCCGTGATCAGCCCCCCGGCAAGGGCTTCCTTCAGGGCGAGATAGCTCCCGCCGCACTCAAGGTCGGTACCCGACAGCACGGCGTCGGCGGAAGCATCGACCGCCGAGGCGTGGGTTTCGTGCCTGTTCCTGCCGTAAAAGTCGCTGATGGCGCCGCAGTCAGAAACAACCATATTGTCATATCCCCATTCGTTTCTCAGGATGTTCGTCAGCAGTTCCTTGTTGGCGCAGCATGGTTCGCCCTCGAAGCGATTGTAGGCGCACATGACTTCCTTTACATTTCCTTCCGTAACCAGGGCTTTGAAGGCGGGCAGGTAGGTTTCCCGCAGGTCGCGTTCGGATATGTTGCGCGCGTCATAGCTGTGCCTGTTCCATTCGGGACCGCTGTGGACGGCATAATGCTTCGCACAGGCGTGGGTTTTGTCGTATTTTTGGCTGCCGTCGCCCTGCAATCCCTTCACCACAGCCACTCCCATGCGGGAAGTCAGGAAAGGGTCTTCGCCGTAGGTTTCCATGCCGCGTCCCCAGCGTGGATCTCGAAAAATGTTGATGTTGGGCGTCCAGAAGGTCAATCCCCTGTAGCCGCCGTACATTCCCCTCCTCTGGAAGTCGTGATATTTGGCGCGCGCTTCATCGGACACCATCTCGAATGTTTCGCGCACCGCTTCATCGTCGAAAGTAGCCGCCAGCCCTATTGCCTGCGGGAACACGGTGGCTTGTCCGGCTCGCGCCACCCCGTGCAGCGCCTCGTTCCACCAGTCGTAGGGACGGATGCCGAGTCGCTCCGTGCCGGCAGTGTTGTTGTGCATCTGATCGATCTTTTCCTCTACCGTCATGCGGCTCAACAGGTCCCGCGCGCGTTCGTCCGGCGATAAATCGGGGTTCCTGTAGGGTTCGTTCTGGGCTTTCGCCGGAAAAAGGGTAAGGAACAGCGCCGTCGCCAACGGAATAATGTATCTGAATTTCATGATGTTTTTGATATTTGGTTTTAAAAAATGCAAAGTAAACAATTAACGATTAATAAAACGCTTAAAATGGAAAATTAAAAATGGAAAATTGACCGGAAATATTTGGAAATGGCATTGAGCGATGGTACGCCGCAATTGTAGAGACGCGGCGCGCCACGTCTCTACGGTGGTGCAGACGTTTGTTTTGCAGGGCTGCGCGTGCAGGTTCTGCCGCTGCCCTACGGAATGACGGCGCTGCCCAATTCGCTCCACGGACCTTTTTCGCCGCGGGTATTCTCCCAGCGAAGGCAAAACCAGACGGTTTCGCCGCGACGGTCTTCATCAAATTCGAGCGTGAGGGGACTTCGGGTACAGAAGGAGGAATTGATCAGGTCGGCGGGCGTCACGGGCGAGGCTTGACGGATCTCCCAGCGGATTTCCGCGCCGTGAATACCTATCGGTTTGGCTTTCGACGCGCTGCCCACGTCGCGGAAATGGACGCTCAGCCGGCGTATGATCGACGAATCCGTCGAAAAGGCGGGGTAGCTTTCCGGCGGCGGAACGCGCTTCCGCGTGGACGGGTAGGGGACAATGCCCATCAAGTGGAGGTCGTTCTCGGTGACGCGCGTGTTGCACCGGAGGTTTTTTACCAGAAGGCGCAACAGCGGCTCATATTCCTTGCGCGCTTTCATTTTGGCGAAGATGATCAGGGGCGTTCGCGTGGATGGGTTCCTGTACTCCTCCCATGCGTCTTCCCACTGTGCCTGCGCGGGAAGCAGACGCTTGTCCAGCCACGCGCCGTCCAGCCTCCACGCCGTACGATTGTCGTTTGCCGTGCCGGTGATGACGCCTTGCACCGTATGAAATTCTTCGTCTTTTATCGGAATGGTGATCATAATTTTAAAAATTTAAGAAAACAGGGTGAAAGTATTCCATATAGCGTCGCTAATATGATGTATGCACTTGTTCATTCGGATCACGGGATCGTTCGTCGGGATCACAGGATCATTCGCCGGGCTTGCGCGATGACTCATCAGGATAATATGATCGTTTATCCGGTATATAGTATCAGTCATCCGCATCACACTATCATTAATATTTCCAATATTATCATTAATATTGTCAATATTATCATTAATATTCCAAATATTATCATTAATATTGCCGATATTATCATTAATATTGCCGATATTATCATTAATATTGCCGATATTATCATTAATATTCCCAATATTATCGTTAATATTGCCGATATTATCATTAATATTCCCAATATTATCGTTAATATTGCCGATATTATCATTAATATTGCCAATAGTATCATTAATATGGCTCACATTATCCCCTATGTGATTTATGTCATCATTGACACGGCTCATGGCATTATTAATACAGTGCATATTATCATTTATCCCGTTTATATTTTCAATCATACGCATCATAAAATCATTTCTTTAATGTTCGGGATGCAAAGAAAAACATTTTCCAAAAAAAATGCAAGCAGGGAGATAAAAAATTCCGGATGCGGAAAGGCTGTTCAAAATGCCGTGGCAGTTGCCGGCGCGCGGGGAAGGGCAATCGTGTTGCCGGCAGCCATTACCCGCTTGCGCTTATTGGTTTCCGAAGGAAATGTCAAACAGTTCTTCGACGGGTATTTTCAGCGTGTCCAGCGCCCTGTTGCTTCCGGGTGGCAGGCGGTCGATTATTTGTCGGGCGTCTTGTCGGGCGCAGAGGCGGATGCTTTTTCCGTCGCTGCCGGTCAGGGTGAAGGCGGTTTGCCCGACGTCGCTTACGGTCAGCGACTTGTTGCCTAGCGTGCAGCCGGTGACAAACTGCACGCCGTCCGCAGGGCAATTGCAGGTTTCGAGCGTTGCCCGCAGTTGCGTTCCCGCGGGAAACTGTCTCATGGCATACGCGGCAGCCATCACGCCCATAGCCAGACCGGGGCATAGGTGTCCGTGCAGTTGCGCGGCTTTGAGCAGCAGCAGGTCGGTACGTCCCGAGGCAATGTGGCTGTTGATTTCCATGCGTGGCTCCGTGCGGAGTATCGAGCGATGCACGGGATGATCGTCCGCTTCCCGCGCAAACAGGGAGGTGTCGCAGCATTTGACGTCGAGTACCGGCGAACCGTTGAGGGCGTCCAGTCCTTCCACAATCAGTTCCGTTCCGTGCACTTCCAGCAGCTTCACCGTGGCGACGCCCACGAGATTGGGACGCATGGGAGTGCGCGAAGCAAACGCGCCCCGCTCAACGCCCGAAAGGGTTTTCCCCGAAAGGGTTTTTTCAGCGCCTTCCAACCGGTGAAAATAAAATATTACGTCCAGGTATTCGCAGTTTTCGATGTTCAGCAGGGCTTCCGCAAAAGCGGGATCTATCGACAGCCGGCTCGGTCTGCTTTTGATTTGCGCGGGATTCGTAGAGCGGTCAAACTCGTTGATTACCTTCCCTACGGGATAAAATACCGTTGGTTCCATGATGATGTGTTTCTTCCGTTCTTTCATGCCGTGAGGCGGTTATTCGGTCATTTTCGGTTTTTTATGCGGGAGGGACGTTCGGATGACATTTCTCCGGATCGGCTCCATTTCCCTTTTCAACATATCCGGATGTTTCCGCTACCTTTCGCTCAAGGGATTTTCACGCGGCAAAGATACGCAACTTTTCATTCCCTTCCGAAAAAAATTCGGAAAGGGGGCAGATGAATGCTGTCCTGTCCGTAAGCTGAAGCATACGGTGAATAAAGTGTCGTCCCGTGCGGGACTTTGCCGTACATGGCTTGTACCTTTCGTTCGGCGTAGCGTTTCGCTATGCCTGCGGTGAT
The DNA here is from genome assembly GCA_031273395.1 of Bacteroidales bacterium. GTDB lineage: Bacteria > Bacteroidota > Bacteroidia > Bacteroidales > UBA4181 > JAIRLS01. The sequence continues at coordinate 6,141 of JAISRX010000079.1, forward strand.
GCATGACGCCGTCTCTGCGGGACGAGTTGCGGGCGGTTTTCCGTTCTCAGTTGCTTCTGAGCGCTACAATGGGGCTGATGCCGGCAGCATGCCGGGCAGGAATAAATCCCGCGATGATACCGGCAATGACCAGCACGGCGGTTGCCCCGACGGCAATCCCGAAATTAACTTGCGGATGACGGAAAAACGATTCGCTGTTTTCAAATACCGGCGTGATCAGTTCCAGCAGTCCCACCCCTGCCGCCAGTCCGAAATATCCGGCGCAGGCAGTGATAAACACCGACTCCAGCATCACCAGCCGGACGATGGACGCCGGTTTTGCTCCCAGCGCTTTACGGATGCCTATTTCCCTTGTTCGTTCCTTCACCACAATCACCATGATGTTGCTCACCCCCGCCACTCCTGCGGCAATGGTTCCCAGACCGATGATCCAGATAAAAAGGTTGATGGTGACAAACAGTTCCTGAAATTGCCGGTAATTTTTCAGGTTGTCGCGTATCCACAATGCGCGCAGGTCGTTTGGGTCATAACGGAAGCGGCTGGCGAAATCCCGCCGGATAAGTTCTATCTGCGCTTCGTTTTCAGCGAAGGTCATCTCGCCCGTAGTAAACATGATGTTGTTGATGTTGTTGCTCCCGGCAAATACACTTTGCGCGGTGGTGACGGGCATGTACACCATGCGGTTGTCGTATTTGTTTGCATCTTCGTAAACGCCTGCTATCAGGAAAGGAATACTTCCTGTCCTGACATATTGTCCGACGGGTTCTTCTCCGTGCCTGAACAGTTCGTCGCAGATGATCCGGCTGACAACGATTACCTTTCGCGCCTCCTTCACATCCGCATCGTTAATGAAGCGTCCCTTTACGATGAAAGTCCGTTCGATGTGCTTCATGCCGGGATGCACGCCGAGAATATCGAAAATCCCGTATTCCTGTTTGTAGGAAATTTTGTTGTTTTCAATCCATACCCATCGTCGGGCGGAAAAGTGATCGGCTTTTGGCGTGAGGTATTTCACGCGGTCGTAATCCGCGTTAGTCAGCCTGATGGAGCGTCCTTCCTTCATTCCTTCGTAGGGGATGGAAGTTTGTCCTCCCGAAATACGGACAGTGTTCCGCGCATCTCCTTCAAATTCGTGCTGTACGCCGTTTTCAAGACCCGCTCCTGCGCCCAGCAGTATCACCAGAATGAAAATACCCCATGCCACGCTGAATCCCGTAAGGAACGTGCGCAGTTTGTTTTTGCGGATGGCGCCGAATATTTCCTGCCAGTTGTCTGTATCAAACATTTTATTCGTTTGTCCTGTTATTCTATCATCCCGTCTTTCAGTCGTATGATCCGCTGCGTCATGGCGGCGATGTCCTGTTCGTGGGTCACAATGACGATGGTCATTCCCTGCCGGTGTATTTCAAGGAGCATTTCCATTATTTCAACGGAGGTCTTCGAGTCGAGAGCGCCCGTGGGTTCGTCGGCAAGCAGCACTTTCGGCTGCGATATCAAAGCCCGTGCAATGGCTACCCGCTGCTTCTGTCCGCCGCTCATTTCGTTGGGAACGTGATGCGCCCAGTCGGTAAGCCCCACCCTTTCGAGATATTCCATGGCAATTTTGTTGCGTTGCCGGCGTCTTACTCCCTGATAATACAGCGGAAGCGCCACATTCTCCATTGCATTTTTAAACCCGATCAGGTTGAACGACTGGAAAACAAATCCGATGAAGCGGTTGCGGTAACCGGCGGCTTTCGTTTCGTTCAACCGGTAGATCAACGTATTGTTGAGATGATAACTTCCCGTATCGTAGTTGTCCAGAATACCGATAATATTGAGCAGCGTGGATTTTCCGGAACCGGAAGCCCCCATAACGGACACCATCTCCCCTTCCGCGATGTGCAGGTCGATCCCTTTCAGCACGTGCAGACGGTTGTGTCCCATGATGTACGATTTATTGACGTCCTTCAGCCGGATCATTCGCAAGTTTTGTGATAATGAACCATAATGATTTGACCAACGCCGGACATTTCCTGTTGCAATGCCGGTTTATTTTGCCATTTCCAGCGCCCGTGTGGTAGTGTAATACTTTGCGATCATGTTGGGCACTTCCCATTCGGGTAATTTCCCGTCGATGAGGTATTGCAGGAACCGTTCGGTGACCTGCCCGAAATGCGCTTCGTGACCGTTATGGTATTTTTCGGGTACCAGCACTTCCCATCCTGCGTCGTTTTTTTGCAAGCCTACGTCCGGATATTTTGCCTGTACTTTGGCAAGTTGTCCGGTCAGGGCGGTTTCAAAGGCAGCGTCGTTTGCGTGGGGTTCGATATACAGCGTCGGCTTGTAACGCTGTTCAGCCCCCTGACGGATCACCAGATCGGCTTTCGTTCCGCGCATGACGGAATAGTGGGTATCGCCTGCGCCTTCCGGAGCCGCATAGTTCCAGATGACCACCACTTTTACATGTTTCCCTTTCAACCGGTAATTGATTTCTCCGTTGGCATACACAAACAGGGAGTCGTTACGGACGTCCTTGGCAAGGTAATCGGGAAAATCGGACAAGCCGGTCACCTGCACGAACTGTTCCCTGCTCAAAACGGTAGGCCGGCGCGTTGCCGAAATGATGCTGACGTCCTTCGCGTAGTCGAGCGTCACTTCCGGAAAACATTCCCACTGCACCAGATCGACAAGGTGAGTGGTTACGTCCACTATCCCTTCTCCCTGCTGCTCCACATCGAAGAACCACGCCGGACGTTTCAGCGCCGCACCCGATACGTATTTGGCAAAATGATGCACGCTTTCCTTGACCACGGACGGCTGTTCGGGCGTGCCGTCTTCCAGAGCGCCGAAAACTTCGGGCAAAAGGGAAAATTCCTTCTGCAACATGGTGGCGATTTCAAAACGTTCGGTCATGATGTCGTACAGCAACACGCCGTTCTGCTGCGCCGCCGCAAAAGTCTGCCGCAACAGTTCGAAATTATCCGCATTAATAGCCATCGGCTTGTCGGCTAACACATGGATGCCCGCATCAATAGCCTGCCTGATATATTCGGTTTTTTTTCGGTTGTTGCCCGCCGTAATCATTACATTTCCTTTCTTTTCCGCGATCATCCTTGTCAGAAAATCGGCGCCGCAATACACTTCTTCCTTCCATGAGGTCGGATTGTCCTGTCGCCGGTTGTAGCCTTTTATTTTCTCCAGATGATCGTTCAGGTCGTCGCCTTCGGGCGCATACACAAAAACTTCGGGACTTACCTGCGGATACATGTTTTTCTGCACCAGCGCCGCATGAAAATGCCCCGGATCAAGGGTGATGAGTTTTATCTCTCCTTCCGCGCCGGTAAACGACGGCTTTTTCCCCGTATTGCAGGAATTGACTGAAATCATAACGCTTAATGCTAAAACGGTATAAAACGTATTTCTTGACATGACTTGTTTTTTGAATTAAATTTTTGCAAATATACAATGCTTGATCGAATAATGTATCTCACGGGGACATTAAATTTTCTTAAATTGATCATCATTTACCGGAAACCCTCCGTTCGCACGCCGAAAATTTGCGGAAACGGATGGCGCTTCCCGCAACATCGGGAAAACCATATTTTCCTTGCGGGTCAACCTTAGACAACAACACCTTATTGCCTTATTTTGTATTGAATAAGGTTGCTTGCGGAGGGGCACATCCGTGGTTACTACGGTTTTCTCCTGTGCAGAGACGCGGCATGCCACGTCTCTACGGCAACAGCGTCTATGGCGTTCGCGGTATTGCCCCGTCCCGTAAACCCTGTCAGGGTCGCTTCACGTACAGGCAGGCATGCCGGTTCGTTTTTTTACCGTACACAGGGACAATACACATAATTAAGGACAATGCGTACACTATCCCTGCAAAAGTATTTATTCCATCTCCCGACCGACCGCCTTTTTTCAGACTAATTTCATGTCCGTCAACACTTTGTTCATGTTCCGGACAGCGGCGGCGCTTTTGTCGAACAGGGCTTGTTCGTCGCTGTTCAACGGGTACTCAATGATTTTTTCCCAACCGTTTTTCCCGACTGTCACCGGTACGCCGATGCATATATCCTTCTGTCCGTATTCGCCTTCGAGCGCCACGCAACATGGCAATATCTTCTTCTGGTTGCGGATAACGGCTTCCAGCAGGATAGCTCCGGCAGCTCCCGGTGCATACCATGCCGAAGTATTCAGCAATGCGGTCAGCGTGGCTCCTCCGACCATAGTGTCCGCTACCACCTTATCCAGCGTTGCGGCGTCAAGCAATTCCGATACCGGCAGTCCCTTGCAGGTGGCAAAACGTTTCAGCGGGATCATGGTCGTATCGCCATGTCCGCCTATCACAACGCCTTCCACATCCGCAGGCGCGGCGCCCAGGGCATTGCTCAGGTAGTTTTTGAAACGCGAACTGTCCAGCATACCGCCCATCCCGATCACCCGATTTTTGGGCAATCCGCTTGATTTCAGGGCAAGGTAGGTCATCGTATCCATCGGGTTGCTGATGACGATGATCACGGCGTTGGGCGAATATTTCAGGATGTTTTGCGTCACATCCTTTACGATGCCGGCATTCACGCCGATCAGTTCTTCGCGCGACATGCCCGGTTTGCGCGGGATGCCCGAAGTGATTACTACCGCGTCCGATCCGGCGGTTGCGGCATAATCGTTCGTCACGCCTTTGATGCGCGTGTCAAATTCCAGCAACGCCGCTGTTTGCATCATGTCCAGCGCTTTGCCTTCGGAAATACCTTCCTTGATGTCCAGCAAAACCAATTCGTCGGACAGTTCCTTTTGCGCCGCCACATTGGCGCAGGTGGCGCCTACGTTACCGGCACCTACTACGGTTATCTTACTCATGAATGATATATTATAATTTATTACGCTGCAAAAGTAATAATAATTTTCGAATACTGTTTTTCATGACATTCAATTTAGGAATGAAAACTGCAAGTTCCGCAGGGATGGGGATCATATCCCTGTGTGTCCCTGATTGTCATGAGTGTTTCATTTAATTTCGGGGTTTAAACGGTATAGAGCCGTTTTTATGCAGTTTTTTTTGTTTCCGAAAGAGGCAAAAAGGGAATTGCACCGTGTATTTTTGTTCCTGAGATGGTCGGGAAGGGAATTACACCGTGTATTTTTGTCCCTGAGACGGTCGGGAAGGAAATTACACCGTGTATTTTTGTTCCTGAGATGGCTGGGAAGGAAATTACACCGTGTATTTTTGTTCCTGAGACGGTCACAGGATAGAAAATTCCGCTGATTTTTTGTTCCTGAAAGTCTCAATACATTTTTTTATCGGTTAGCGCCACATTATTGAATGGGGTGGTTATTTCGCCGTGCCGTCACACCCCTTTTTCCTTCATCACCCTGTTCAGCCATTTGAGCAGGAGCAGCATCATCACGGCAGCTACCAGCACAAGCAAACAGTTGGTAAGGAAAAAGTAGATTTTGTTGTCGTAACTTTCCCACATGCCGCTCAATACGCCCGACAGTTTGTTGCCTACGGAAGTGGACAGGAAGAACCCGCCCATCATCAACGCCGTGATGCGCGGCGGACTGAGTTTGGACACCAGCGACAAGCCCATCGGCGACAGGCACAGCTCGCCCACCGTAATCACTCCGTAGGTGGTGATGAGCCACCAGCTGCTGGCTTTTTCGCTTTCGACGTCCACGCTGCTGACCGCACATATCATCACCACTGCCGACAACGCCGTAATGAACAGCCCAAGGGTGATTTTGGCAGGCGTTGTAGGTTCCTTGCGCCGCGCGCGAAGAAAACCGAAAAATCCGACGACAACAGGAGTGAGCACCACCACCCAGAAGGGATTGACGGATTGATATATCTCCGCGGATACCAGCAGCAGACTTTGCCCTTCGGCAGGTCGCTCGCTTGCAGGCAGGTTACGGAAATACTGCGCGGCGGTTTCGCCGGTGGCGGCTCCTTCGTTGGTCACCACCTCAGCCAGCTTCACGGAAGAAACAACGTTTTCCACCATTGCAGGCATCTCGCGATCGGTATAATCTTTCGCCCAAACGGTCAGCGCGTCGCCGTTCTGATGAAAAATAGCCCAGAAAACAATGATGCAGACATAGACGGAAAGCAACGCACTGATAGCAGATTTATCCTTCGCATGAGCCGTTTTCCAGAGGTACACAAAAAAGGCGATGACCGGCAAACAGCCGAAGGCAAAAGCATCATTGGTATCAGACCCCAACAAACTGCCCGGAATGAGATAGCCGGCAGTGCCGAATACAAACATGGGCAGTACCACCGACAGGAAAATCCTTCCGGTGCCCATGTCGCCCTTTTCAAGCGGCTTGATCACATCGGCAGCCTTTATGTGCCGCGTGTTGACGACAAATATCACCAGCCCCAGCAACAAGCCCGCGCCCGCCGCCATGAAGGCGTATCCCCAGCCGAAGTTAATACGCAGGTAAGCCGCGATGAAATTGCAGACAAACGCGCCGATATTGATCCCCATGTAGAAAATATTGAACCCCGCATCCTTGCGGGCTTTGTATTTCTCGTTGTTGTAGAGATTGCCTACCAGCGTGGATATGTTGGGTTTGAAAAAGCCGTTGCCCAGAATGATGAGCAGCAGGGCGAGATAAAATGCGGCGTTGCTGTGGATGCTCAAACAAAAGTAACCGCCCGCCATCAGCAAACCGCCGATGATGATTGATTTGCGATAGCCGAGTATCCGGTCGGCAAGCAGCCCGCCGATGAAGGGAGTCAGATATACCAATCCGATATAGGTGCCGTAGATGTCCGACTTTTCCACTGCGGAAAAACCCATTCCGCCGGCGTCCCATCCTTCCAGCATGTATAACGAAAAAATACCCAGCATCAGGTAATACCCGAAACGTTCCCACATTTCGGTAAAAAATAAGATGTACAGTCCTTTAGGGTGCTTCATGGATGTATGTTTTATATGGCTCAAAAATACAATTTTTTAATTAATATTTACGTGACCTGCGAAAAAAAATAATTTGGAATGAGACGGTTTTTGCGTTTAGGAACGAAAAAATAATAACAAATACCGGTATCGTTGGCAGGTGAATTGTCCTGAAAGGAGCAATTTTCATCACCACAGGTTGCTCGCCTGTGGGAGGTGAAAACGATACCGATACTGCCACTATTCGGCAAGTCCCGTGCGGGACGTCAATATGCTGTCATTCATTATATATTATGCATTATATATTATGCATTATACATTATGGAATGGCGAATAAAAAACTTATAGCGGATATGAAATTCGACCTCGAAGAGGTCACATGTTTATAGAAGCAATGTACCCTTTGTTGTACGACCCCGTCGGGGTCGAATGGAAACACAACATCGTTTTTCTATAAACATACGATG
>JAISRX010000095.1 GCA_031273395.1 Bacteroidales bacterium
GTTTCCATTCGACCCCGTCGGGGTCGTACAACAGAGGTGTACATTGCTTCTATAAACATTTGACCTCTTCGAGGTCGAACTTCATATCTGTTATAAGTTTTTTATTTGCCATTCCTAAATTCCCCGAAGCATTCGTTTTATTTCTTCCAGGCGTTCTTCCGCCGGTTTCCTGAAAATTCGCCTTTGTTCCTCTTTCGGGGAAGAGGATTGCAGACGCCGGTGTTTCTGCTTGCCGAGTTCGTGGTAGGGGAGCAGGTCGATTGTTTCGGTTCGGATATTGTTGTCATTCAGCCATTTTTTTAATTCAACAACATGTTCGTCGTCCGTATTGAGGCTTTCGAGCATGATCAGGCGCAGATGGATTTTCGCTTTCCGGCCGGACAGTTTTCGCAGATTTTCCAGGATGATTTCGTTGGAAACAGCGGTGTAGTACTGATGTTTTGCGTCGTCGAGCAGTTTCAGGTCGTACAGAAAAAAATCCGTATAGGGCAATATCCGTTCAAAACGTTCAAAATCGCAATAGCCGCACGTGTCAACGGCAACTGAAATGCCTTTGCCGTATAACGTTTTAATCAGGTTTGCGATGTAGTCCATATTTTGCGCCATCACTTCGCCGCCCGAAAGCGTTACGCCGCCGCCCGACTGTTCGTAAAAAATAATATCTTTCTCAATTTCTCCGACCAGCGTCTTTACGGAATACTGTTTCCCGACCGTTTCCAGCCGTCCGTCCGGTTTTGTCCGGTATTCGGGCAGGAAAACACGTCCTTCCGGATTGTGACACCACGCACAACGCAGGGGGCAACCCTTGAAAAAAACGGTTGTACGGATGCCCGGTCCGTCGTGGATGGAAAAACGCTGTATGTCGAAAATATAGGGGAGACTCATCTTTTTAATTTAACGAAGTTCCTCTACTTCGGCGGTTGTCAGGGGGATTTTTTTGCCCAGACGGCGTGCGCCTGTTTCCGTAATCAGGTAATCTTCTTCGTTGCGGAGTCCGCCGAACGACCGGAAGTTTTTCACTTTTTCATAATTGATAAACCCGGAGAACCGCTTTTCACTTTCCCACAAATCAATGAGTTCGGGGATGAAATAAATGCCCGGCTCAACGGTCAGTACAAAACCCGGTTCGAGAGGGCGCGCCAGTCGCAGCGATTTTCGCCCGAATTGCGTACTTTTCGGTTTCCCGTCGTAGCCCACCCATACTTCGCCCAGATTTTCCATATCGTGAACGTCCAGACCCATCATGTGCCCCAGCCCGCAGGGAAAAAACAGCGCATGTGCGCCGGCTTCGACCGCCTCTTCCATATCGCCGCGCATCAGTCCGAGCGATTTCATTCCTTCGCAAATCACTTTTGCCGACAAATTGTAAACCGCCTCGAAAGGTACGCCCGGACGCAATGCTTCCACCGCCGCCAGATGCGAAGCCACCTGTATATCGTAGATTTCCTTCTGTGCCGGCGTAAATTTTTTCCCCGCCGGAATCGTGGACGACATGTCGCCGCAATAGCCCGTTTCGGTTTCCGCGCCCGCATCTATCAGCAGCATGTCGCCGTCCTTTACCGTGTTGCCGTGATAATGGTTATGCAATGTTTGTCCGTTGACGGTGGCAATGATCGGGAACGCCGGTCGTCCGCCCGCCGAACAGGCGATGTCCGACATCAGTCCTGCAATTTCGCACTCCTTCATTCCGATTTGTAATTCGCGCATTGCCGCAATGTGCATGTCGGAAGTGATGTTGCACGCCTTTTCGATTTCGGCAATTTCATCCGCCGATTTGCGGTTTCGCTGACTGACCACAGCCCGGATGAACTCAACGGAAGGTTCGGGGACGCAGCCGAGCCATTCGAGCAGTTTCAAACGGTGTTCGGCGCGATAGGGAGGCAGACAGTGGAATTTTCTGTCTTCGGCATACGATATGTGCATGAAGCCGGCCGTTTTTTTCGAGGGCAATATTTTCGTAATGCCCGCTTTTTCGCATCTTTCGCGTAATGAAGGCTGTGTTCCCGTCCACACAATATCGTCGATGGTCGCTTCGTCGCCGAAGATGATTTCTTCATTCCTGTCAATGTCGATGATCGCCGTCAATCCGGCATACGGCAGCCCGAAGAAGTACAGGAACGTGGAATCCTGCCGGAAATCGTAGGTATTGTCTTCGTAATTCATTCCGCACTCGTCGTTTCCGGGAAGCACCAGAATGCCGCTGCCCACACTCTTTTTCAACTGCTCGCGTCGAGCCATATACGTTTCTTTCGTAAACATTTCGGATTATATTATTTAATTGTATATTTGTTTTCCGGTTTGTGGCAACTGATGGCATCGCTTTCGGGGAAAAATTCGGCAAGCAGCGAGTACAGCGCCGGGTCGTATGCTTTCAATTCGTCGCGGGTATTGACGGGATTATGTTTGCCGTCGGCGACGGGCATTTCGGCATTGACGTTGAACCACGACTGAACGCCTTCCGCCCAATATTCGGCAATATCGGTCATTCCGTAGGTATTTTCCCATTTCCCTGCGGCTTTTGCGGCGTCAAAGAGTTTTTGCAAACGGTCGTTGAAGTCGGGATATACCGAAACAATGCCGATCAGATGGATGGAATGTGCAAACTCGTGTATCAGAATATCTTCCGCGTGGTATTTGTCGATTTGATAGCAAAGCACGTTTTCTTCGGCGCAGGTCGTCAGCGGCAAATTCAAGTCGCCGCCCAAACCGCGTGCACGCAAATCCCAGTTGAGCGTGGTATCGTTCGCCAGATGGGCATGTTCGGGAATGTCCGTCGTGCCTTCATACCTGCCCATCACGCCGACGCGGGTATTGACTTTGGTCATTGCCCGGAGTACATCCTGCGGCAACATGGCCGTCAGTCCCGTGACGGTGCGCCATGCGGCATACATGGCCGCATCCGGTACGCGATGCGAAGAAATGATATGAATACCGTTGGCGTTCAGGTATTTTTTGTAGAATGCGGGCAAATTCAATTCCGCCGGCGGCGCCGTGATGCCGGGTTCATTCTGTCCGAAAGCCTGCATGAAGCTTGACAGAAACATTGTGATGATTAGAATCTTTTTCATTTTTGAAGCGTTTAATTATATGTTTGTTTTTAAATACTTTCATTGAAACGGGAGCATCCTCCGCTTATCTGTCGCTTAAGAACGCTTAACTGTCGTTTAAGAGCGCTTAATCGTCGTTTAAGAGCGCTTAACTGTCGTTTAAGAGCGCTTAATCGCCGTTTAAGAGCGCTTAACTGTCGTTTAAGAGCGCTTAATCGCCGTTTAAGAACGCTTAATCATCGTTTAAGAGCGCTTAATCGTCGTTTAAGAGCGCTTAACCGTCATTTAAGAATTCTTAATCGTTGCGTAAGCGTTCTTACGCATTGCTTCATTTCCCTGCTGCGTTCCATTCCGGCGTTTCGGTCTTTAAGAGGTGTTTTACGAAGAAGTCTCTGCGTTTGCGTTCGCCGTAATCGCCGCCGAGCGTATGCTTTGCGCCGGGCAGCATTACCAGTTCAAATTCTTTGTTGTGCCGGATGAGGGCGTCGGCCAGTTGCAACGTTGATGAAGGGTCAACATTGTCGTCGAGTTCGCCGACGAGCAGCATCAGTTTGCCCTGCAGTTTTTCGGCGTTGCATACATTGGACGATTCTTCGTAGGATTTATCCACCGGATAGCCCATCCATTGTTCGTTCCACCAGATTTTGTCCATGCGGTTGTCGTGGCATCCGCACGATGAAACCGCCACTTTGTAAAATTCGGGGTGGAAGAGTACCGCCCCTGTCGAACTTTGTCCGCCGGCCGACGAGCCGTAAATGCCCGTCTTCCCGATGTCCAGTTCGGGATATTGGGCTGCGGCGGCTTTGAGCCATGCTATGTGGTCGGGCAAGCCGGCGTCTTTCAGGTTTTTCCAGCAGACGTCGTGGAAGGCTTTGGAGCGGTTCGCCGTACCCGCTCCATCGACCGTTACGGTGATGAACCCCAGTTCTCCCAGCGCCGAAGGGCGATGCGCAACGGCAAAGGATTTCGGTACATGCGAATCGTGCGGACCGGCATAGATGTATTCGATTACCGGATATTTCCGGGCGGGGTCGAACCCGGTCGGGCGGATAATCATGCCCCAGATGTCCGTTTCTCCATCGCGTCCTTTGGCGGAAAATACTTCGGGCATGCGCCAGCCGGCGGCCGTCATCCGGCTGATGTCGGCTTTTTCGAGCGGGAGCAGGATTTTTCCGTCGGCGGCGGAACGCAGCACGGCTGTCGGCGGTAAATCCACCCGCGAATAGACGTCGAGCAGATACGTGAAGTCGGACGTGAAGAGGGCGGTGTGAGTGGCGTTTTCGGGCGTGAGGGGCGTTATTTTTCCGCTGTCGATATTCAGGGAATAATATTTTTCCAGGTAAGGGTCTTCGTTTTTGTCCATTCCGCAGGCTTTGAAAATGAGGGTGCGTTTTTGTTCGTCGATGTGCACAACGGATTTGAAGACCCATTCGCCGCGTGTGAGTTGCCGTTTTACGCTGCCCGTTTTCAAGTCGTACAGGTAAAGATGCTGCCAGCCGTCGCGCTCCGAAATCCAGAGCATTTCGCTTCTGTCTTCCATTCGATACTGATAGAGGCGGTTGTAATAGATGAATGTGGGACTTGTTTCGTGCACCAGGGTTATTGTTTTGCCGGTCGTCACATCGGTAGCATATACGGTGTATTCCTGATGTCCGCGTTTGTTAAGCGAAAAATAGAAACGGGATGAGGCGGGGTTCCACTGGATGTTTTCCAGCGAAAACTGGTTTTCCAAATCGGGAACCGCGACGGTGTGCTGTGTTTCCTTTTCGACATCGAACCAGACGGGGCGGCGTATGGGCAGCGCGTCGCCGGGTTTGGGATAATCGACGGCGCTGATTTTGGGTTGCAGCCGGTCTTTGGGCGATGATTCGATCAGGGTCAGCCGGCGTGTGGAAACGACGGGGCGATAGCGGCAGCAGACGATTTTTCGGGAATCGGGCGACCAGCAGATCGTGGAGGAATAATAGTCGGAGGGCGAACCGTCAAGGCTCAACTGTTTTGCGCCGGCGCTGTCCCTGTTTCTTATCCAGAGGTTGCCTTCGCTGATGTAGGCTTCCCGTTTGCCGTCGGGCGAGGGGACGGGTATTTTGCCGTCTTCCCGAAAGACGGTTCCCCAGTATTCTTCGCCTGTCCGCCGGCGCCGGTCGGGGTTTTCGGTTTTTTCTACGGAATAGTCCGATAAACGGCAGGTATAAAATTCATTTTTTACGGTAAATGAGATTTTGTCCTGCGATTTGCCAAGTCGGATGGATGAGAACGGCAGGTTTCCGGCTTTAATGTCCGTTTGCTTGAGCCGCGAATTTAAGGAATCGGCGAGCCGCTGATGGTCGAATGCCGCACGTTTTTCTTTTTTGTCCGCATCGACGATTACAAACTGCCTGCCCTGCGGCGTGCGGGTAAGATACCAGAAGGCGTGTGTACTGTCGATGGCTGCCGATTGCAGTATGTTTCCGAAGTACAGACTGTCGAATTTTTCGCTGAACCGGTCGGCATTGCAGTATCGTTCGGCCATCGTTTGCGCGTGAAGGAACGGGGGGAAACTCAGGATGAGGAAGAGGAGGTTTTTTTTCATATATCATTCAATTGTAATATTAAATACAAAAGCGACCCGAACTGTTTTGTCGGCGTCGTATTCGTAAATCAATGCCTGGCGGATGGTGAACCGGTCGCCCCGGACGCATTTCGCGGGATACTGTCCGATGAAAAACGACAGCTGGGCGGGCGTAAATTCGGAAAAGATGCGGCTTGAGGCGTCGCTCCATGTACATACGTTGCCTTCGGCCGTAAAGTAGTGACCGTAAATGTTTGTATAGCCGTCGCTTGAAGCCGTATAATTGCCGTTGAGACTGCCGTTGCTTTCGACGGCATACAGTTTTATCGGTTTGCCGTTTTGCGCCGTTTTTGCAATGATTTCGTCGGGCTGCAGGACGAATGCGCGGCACAGTCCGGCAAGTGTTGTCCGGTCAAGTTTCACCGTTGCGCCCGTGTAGGCCTCACTGTTGGCCGGAAATGCCACATCAAAGACAAAAGCAGTGTCCATCGGCGTTTCCGTTCCATCGAAAGAGATGGCGCCATACAGATTGGTATTCGTAAATTCTACGGTATAGGGGAGTTGCACGTCATTGGAGCGATCGTCATCCCAGGCATGGGGAACGTAAGTCGGAGATGCGCCGCCGACAACAAACCACAAGTGCGTACAGCCTTCGGGAACAGAGAAGGTTGCATTACCGCTCAATGATTTATATACGTCGCCGTACATCCGGCTGTTGTCGTTTTTCAGCGCCACAAAGCCGTAGCGGAAACCGAGCATTGAGTTGTTAACCCGGTAATCGGCGGCGTTGGGTGTGGCGGCAAAAAGGGCGGATACGACCGTTCCCGGCGTCGGCACGTTGAGGGGAATCACATTGTAGCCCGTCGGTTCTACGCAGAAGGATGTATCGGGGCGGTATTTTGCATTGCCCAGCGATACCATTTTGCAGGATTGCGCGCCGATGCGGTTTTGTCCCGTGTTGCGGAGGGCGTCCATATCCCAGGTTACCAGATGTGCGGCCTGTTCGTAGATTTGATCATTGAACTGTTCGACCGAAATTCCGGTGATGCGCATGTATGCCTGCATCGGGTCTTCGGGTTGCTGCGCCTCGCGCCATAACTTTCCGATGAAGTCGATGCCGTGTTTGCCGGTCCAGTAATAGTGGATGAAATAGGAGGCATAACGGTAATCTTCACTGCACAGGTGACGGAAATAGTTGTCGGTATAGACGCCGAAATGAGATGATGCGAATGCTTCGGCGGGATAGCTTTGGTATGCTTGCCACTGTGCGGTCTGTTCCCAGAACGTATTGCCGCCGTTGCCGCCGAAGCCGTACATGAATCCTGCGCCGCCTTTGAGGTCGCAGTGAACCTGATATTGAAAACTGTGTCCGATTTCGTGTCCGATTGTAGAGCCGACAGGATGACAGGTGCCCGGGTTCACCCACAGCGCTCCGATTACATCGTCGTAACCGGAGCCTGTGGCGAGCCATTCTTCCTGATAATAAATGAAAATCATCATTTTGTATTTGTCGAGGTTGGACTTTCCCGCACCGAGTTCCGCGAATTTGAGGTCTTTGACATTCAGGTCGAAAAACATTTCGGCTTTGGCAAGCAAATCGTCGATATCTACTCTCATGCTTTCCGGTGTTTGCACCGAATTGGGGTCGATGTTGCCGTACGGTTTATCCCAGAACACAATGAAATGTTCCGACTGACGGCTTCTGCCGTAGTACCACCTGCTCGAACTTCTGTACCAGTCCATGCCTGCAAATTCTTTCGGCTTGTATATCCTCGAAGCATCGACGTCCGAAGGGTTGAGTACCGTATCTGCGGGAAGGGTGGTCGTATCATCAATATCCGGTTTTGTCGGTTCGGTTTTCGGCACAAAATCATCGTCTCCGCAAGCCGATATCAGCAGCAGCATAATCATTAAGAGTTGAAAATTGAGAATTGAGAATTTCATCATGGCTCGGTTCTCAAATCAACGGTAAATGTCAAATTCACCTGACCGCCGTTCAGTTTGGCAACCTGGCGGAAAGTAACGGCGGTGAGTGCGCAGCCCGGATAATTGCCGATGTTGAGGGTTACCTTGTCGTCTGCCACTCCCATCTCTGCAAAGAGTACGGCGGTTTCGCCCCAGCCGGTTACGTTTCCATTGGCGTCAAACCAATGTCCGGGGAAGTTTGCCGTGCTTGCTTTTTGCCCGTCATTGCCGTCGAGGGCGTAAAATTCCAGTGTCCTGTCCGATATGGCGGCGGCAATTTCGTTCGGCGATTTTTGGAAAGCGGCTGCAATGACGGATGTTATGTCGAATGCCGTTGTGGAATAGGTGTCATTTTTCAGGATTTCGACGGTTGCCGCATAATCGGCTTCGTGAGGCGTAATGTCTCCCGAAACCAGGACAACGTTGAATGTGAAATTGACCTTTCCGCCGTTCAGTTCCGCCACCTGTTTCACCGTTATGGTTGTGGGAGAAGTGATGTTTGACGGCTGGTTGAGCAGCATAAAGCGGATATTGTCCGGACTTGTCTGTATTTGAATAAAGATTTCGCCGTCCTGCCAGTCGGTTGCCACCGTACCGTCGGCGTTGAACCAGTGTCCGGGGTAGTCGACTCCGCCCGAAGTGCTTGGTTTCTGCGAATTGTCCGGATCGACCGCATAGAATGTCATGGTATTGCTTGCTATGGCGGCATTTATCTGTGCGGCGGTCATTTTGAAGGCATCGCGCATAACGCCGGTTACGTCGATGAAGTCCTGTTCCCAGCCTGTTGTGATTTTATGCACAACCGTTTGGGTCAGGGACAGTTCGTAGGGGTTGCCCGCAGGCGCTTGATCCTCTATGGTTGTTACGTTCAATTCTATGGCTACGCGATAGTTGTCGGCATTGGCAAACATGATGATGAGTTGGTACGTATCTCCGGCATTTACTTTACCGCCTTTTTGTCCGACCGTCAATTGCAAGGTTGCAGGGTCGAGGTTGGCGTACAGGGTTGCGTTTTCGTCGGAGTAGGCGCATATATCGCCTGTTGCCGTGAACCAGTAGCCCATGCCGGCAGTATAGGAGCCGGTATAGTCAATGCCGGTCGAGGCATCGACGCCAAAGAATGTAACCTGATTGTTCACCTGAGTGTTCCATTCGAGGTTGCCCAGCGCTGCCGACAGCGCGCCGGCATCGGCATAGCCTAATTTGTCGGCAAGCAGCGCGCCGTCTATTGAAGTAACAACCGAAGCGTTGCTTTCAATATTCGGAGATACAAGCATCACATCCTTGACAATGGTTTCATCGGCGACGTAAGCATTCGGGTCGTCCGTTTCCGGCTCTACGATGCTGATGTTGTAAATAAGGGCAAGGCGGTAGTCGCCTTTTTTCAACAGGAGGATGACTTTATACGTTTCTCCCGACGCCATGACTCCGGTACGCATGCCGACCGTAAATTCCACATTGTTCGTATTGTAAACGACCCACATTGTATAAAGCTGTTCACTGTCCGATGCGGGCCAGTCCCATGTGGCTCCCGGCTCGCCGAAAGGGCTGAACACGAATCCTTCCTGTACGCCTGCTTCGTCAACGACATGGTCGGAGAAATCCGCTCCGGTAGCGGGATTAACGGCAAGGAGCCTTACTTCGCCGTCGAAAGCGCCGAATCCGGCCTTGAAGGCGTCTTCACCTGCATAACCCAGTTTTTCGCAGATAACGTCAAGGTCAAGCGGCACATTGACCGAACTCCAGTTGCCATACGTCAGTTCGATGTCTTCGGTGAGGATGAAGTCGGCTTTAACGCCCGCCCTTGCGGCTTCAATAGAATCGCGGTATCGCTGCTCTTCTTCCGTATATTCATGTTTCACGCTGGCGAGTTCGTCTTCGCAGGCTGTGAAAAAGGCTGTTGTCAGGCATACTGAAAACAGGTAGAGGGCTAATATTTTATGTTTCATAATATCTTGTTTTTTTATTATTGTGAATAACCGGGGTTTTGTTTTATCTTTATGTTGGATTCGACGAAACTCTGCCAAATCGGATAGATGTTTTTGTGTATGTCGTTCGGGTCGGTTTCCGCGTCTTTGCAGAACCACGATTTACCGTTGAAGACGTTCATGTTTTTGTCGGCCAGACGGAAGCGGATCAAATCTTGCCGGCGGTGGTGTTCGCCCACAAATTCCCATGCCAGGTCGTCGAGCAGGCCGCCCAGTTCGATATTGCCGCCACCTTCGTATCTTTCGATAAAGAATGCGGGGTCGTAATTCGTTGCTCCTACGCTTGTCCATTCGCGGTGTCCATATTCATATACGCTGCCGCCTTCCAGGTCGGCTACGGTGCGGGTTGCTCCGGCAGGCGCCTTTTTGAACGAGCGGCGGCGTACCTGTGTGACGAGTTGAGCTGCCGTTTCCTTGTCGCGTCCCAGCCGAAGCAGGCATTCCGCTTTGATGAACATGGCGTCCGCCAGGCGGAAGAAGCAAATATCATCGCCGTAAGTACCGTATTCGTCGGCGACGATTTCATATTTCATGAAACGATAGCCTTCCAGCATATAGGCGCCCGGATTGTCGATGGAATGAACTTCTTTCGTGTATGCCAGTTTTACGTTCCCCTGGTCGTCGGCATTGGTCATTAATATTTTGCCGGTTTTGTATTCGTATTGCTGGCCGTGCGCCCAAGTATCGTCGAAGCGCTGGTCTTTGCTGTCGTAGGTATCCATGAATTGCGGTACGGCGCAACTGCCGTTCCAGGCGGTGCCCGTAGCCCCGAACGCCTTTTTGCCTTCGGCGATGAAGCATTTATTCACCAAATAGTTTCCGCTTGCATATTTCCCGTCCATAGGCACTCCGAAGATGACTTCCGTACTTCCCGACAGGTCGTTTTTGAAGCAGTTTTTGTATTCGGGTTCAAGCGTGTATTTACCCGAAGCGATAATGATTTCCACCTCCGCCAGCGCCTTTTCGTAATAGGCATTGCTCGAAAAGTCATTGAACCATGCATTGTAATTAAGGTGCATTTTGGCGAGAATCATTCTGGCGACGTATTCGTTGGGATATCCGTAGGGTTTGTCTGTTCCCAAATCGGGTATTACCTCGTTGAGTTCGTTGACGATAAAATCAAAAGTGGTTTGCGGCAGCGACTGTTCGGGCAAATAGCCTGTCGGATGGTCTTGGGTTGTATCCAGCGGGATATTGCGGAACAGGTCGAAAAGCAGGTAGTAGAACAGAGCACGCATAGTGCGCAGTTCGGCGGCCTTTGTTTTGTTTTCCTGTACTGCCGGTATGTCAAGGCATTTGTTGGCGTACAGTATTCCGGCGTATCCGGCGTCCCAGACTGTCCACAGGTGCGAGATGGAGGATCCGTTAAATTCGTGTTTATGGAGCAGAATGTAGTAGTCGCCCCATCCGATACCGATTCGTGCGGGCGTCATGAGCAGGTCGGCCGATTCTTCCATGAGGTCGAAATAGCCGTTCCAGTTCCAGTAGATACCTCGCAGGGATTGATATACTTTTCCTGCCATGTTGTCGATGTCTTCGTCGGTAAATTCAATGTTGTCTTCCGTAATAATATCATACGGGGTTTCGGTCAAATCGGTACAAGCGGAAATACCCAGTATCAACAGGCTTGCGACCGTCAAAGCAATTATTTTGTTTTTTATAGTTTCCATAAGAGTCCTTATTTAAAAATTAACGTTTAAACCTAATGTAAAAGACCGGATAGTCGGGTATTTGTCGCGCGGATCGCGTCCGGCATCCCAGATAGTGTTGTTCAGTTCGGGGTCTAGTCCCGAATATCCGGTTATGCAGAACAGGTTCTGCCCGGAAGCATAGACGCGAACGGAATTCAGATATTTGTTAGCGGGCAACCTGTACGTATAACCGAGTGTGACATTGTCGAATTTCAGATAGTCGCCGTCTTCGAGATAGTAACTGACGAAAGCCTGCTGCTGATTGCCTGCCAGAGGCGCTATGCCGTAAACAGGGTCGGCTGCCGATTTCAGTTTGTTGTATTGAATGGAATTGTTTTCGTAGAACATGCGTTGTTCGTTCAAAATCTTGAAACCGAACTGGGCGCTTGTCTGAATCGTCAAATCAAGGTTCTTATAACGGAAAATGTGATTCCATCCGGCAATAAATTTCGGGATGCCGTTGCCCAGATATTGGCGGTAACGGTCATCGTTCAATGCCGTCGTATATTGGATGGCGTCGCCGGTTTCGGGGTCTTCAATCAGCCAGTGCCCGTCTTCGGTAATGCCGATTGATTTCAGCCCCCAGAAGTTGCCGATACCTTTCCCGACTTCGACTCTCTGTGTGGTCACCGTAACCGGTTCGCCCGCGCTTCCGGTATTCCACCAGCCTTCCCGCTGATACATTTCGTTGGATATGCTCAGCAGTTTATTGGCATTGTGCGAAAAGGTCAGGGAGGTGTTCCATTCAAAATCCTGCGTTTTTATGGGAGTGCCGCCAATCATTATTTCTACTCCTCTGTTTTGCATGGAGCCGACGTTTGCCAGCGTGCTGCCGTAGAGGTTTGGCGGAACGGGAACGTCGTACCAGTAGAGCAGGTCGTTCGTTTGCCTGTTGTAAACGTCTATGCTGCCGTTGAGGCGGTCGGCGAACAGTCCGAAGTCAACTCCCACGTTTATTTCTCCCGTTGTTTCCCATTTCAGGTCGGGATTGGGATTTTGCGTAACGGCAAGTCCCGTAACCCAGTTGCCGCCGGTATCCAGATAATAACCGCCGGAATAGGTGTAGGTGGTAAGGGAAGCGTAATTGTCGCCTGCAATCTGCCCCGTAATGCCATAACCGGCACGAAGCCGCAGGTTGTTGATCATGGAGGCGAGCGGTTTCATGAACTCTTCGTTGCTGATTGTCCAGCCGACGGAGACCGACGGGAACAATCCCCATTTATGATTGTCTCCGAAGCGGGAAGAACCTTCACGACGAACGCTTGCCAGGATATTGTAACGGTTTTCAAACCCGTAACCGACGCGCCCGAAAAACCCGATAAGCGTATTGTCGTTCTTATAACTGTCCATGCCTGCTTTTCCTTCTTTAAGATAGCCGCCGACCTCCAGATTGTTGTACAAATAGGCGTCTGTGGGGAAACTCTGGTTCCATGCGTTGAATCCGCTGTAAACATTGTAATTGTAACTGTATCCTGCGAGGGCGGAGAGGCGATGCCTGTTCGTATTGTAGTCGTAGCGCGTGGTGAGTTCGAGGTTGTCGTTTTTCGAATCATTGAAGCTCTTTGACGCGCCGTTTTTATGTCCGCTTGTGAGGGAGGCGAAATACTGTCCGGTTTCATAGTTGCTTGAAACGGCGTTCCATGTATTGCGCGACAGCATCAGGTTCGTTTGCCAGCCTTTTATGGGTTCGACGGTAATATTCCCGGTGGTACGCGTCCATTCGTAACTGTAGTTGCCGATGCGTTCGTTTATCATGGATACGGGATTGAAGTAGAGGTAACGGTTAAATTCTTCATAATACGTTCCGTCGTCGTTGTATATGGGAGACGTGGGATTGTGAATCATCGCCTGGCGGTAGATATTGGTCTGGTCGCCGTTGGTCGAATTGCTGTTCGTGTTGGTGTGGAGACCTTTCAACAGGTTCAGGTTAATTTTCAGCATGTCGTTGAGCAGGTATTGTGTCAGGCTGAGTTGCATGCGCCATTCTTTTTTATCCGACTTTTTAATGGTGCCTTCCTCATAAAGGTAATTCACGTTGGCGGAATAGGTAAGCGACTTGCCGCCTCCGTCGATGCTCAGCGAATGGTTGTGTGCAAAGCCTTTTTGGGTAACTGCTTTGAGCCAGTCGGTATCCCAGCCGTCGTCGCCGAATGACGTTTTGCCTGTGCGTATGTCGGAAGGTCCCATAAATTCGGCTGTCTTTAGGAAGTCGGAAGTCGAGACGTAGGAACCGTAAACCGCATTTACACGCTGTTCCCTTTTGCCGCTTTTGGTCGTTATGATAACAACGCCATTGGCGCCGCGCGTTCCGTAGATGGCTGCCGCCGAAGCGTCCTTCAATACGTCGATGGATTCGATGTTTTCCGGCGCTACGGCTGTAAGGTCGCCGGGTACTCCGTCCACAAGCACCAGCGGTTTAAAGTCGCCGTTGAGGGTGGAGATGCCGCGAAGTTTGATGGTAGAAGAGGCATTCGGGTCTCCCGAATTTTTGGTGATGGACAGTCCGGCGATCTTGCCTTTTATCAGTTCGGCAGCATCTTGAATCTTTCCGTTCAGGAAATCTTCCGCCTTGACACTTGCGATGGCGCTTGTTACGTCGCCTTTTCGCTGTGTGCCGTAGCCGATTACGACGATTTCGTCCATCAGCATTTCATTTTCATCAAGTACGATGTCCAGTGTCGTCCGGTTGCCTGCCGCGATTTCCCTGTTGATATAGCCGATATAGGAAATGACCAGCGCCGACCGGCGGCTTTCCACCGTCAGGCTAAATTTACCGTCGGCATCGGCAACGACACCGTTGGTTGTACCTTTTTCCAGAACGGTTGCTCCTGCAAGCGGGTTTCCCGAATGGTCGGTTACCGTTCCCGTCAGGGTGACGGACTGTTGCGCCGCAACATATCCGGAACACAAAAACATGCACAGTAACATTGTCAGCGTCTTTCGACCGATAAATGTCCTGTTTTTTAAAATAGTCTTCCTTTTCTTCATAATATTAATATGTATAGTTTAATTAAAAAAATCTTTTGGATAGCCTTCCTCAAGGGGGGCTTAATACTTCAAATTCATAAACGGCCGAAGATTTGTCTTCGGGCATGAGAAAAAGCAGACGGACGGCAGAGGTGATAACCGGTTGAAAGGTTATTGTGTTCGGCGCGTCTTTCTCGGGTTTCGGGGCGTCGTTTGTCCGCACGTCTTTCCATTCGTCTCCGTCGCGGTATTGTACTTTCCACCAAAGCGGAATGCGGCAGCCTCCCCAGGGCGCGTCGTCGAACCAATAGACGGAGGCGCGGCTGACGGTTTGCGGTTTGTCGAACGTGTAGCATATCCATTCTTCGGCATTGTTTTTGGGCCAGAGCGAGAAGAAGGGGATTTTCCGGTCGTTGGAGTGTTCGGGCGAATAGCCGTCGTTCACGCTCGACAGGGATTTGTTGGGTGTTGAGGCTGTAACGGTCGCTTCGGTGCAGATGGTTTTGGGCGGCAGTGGGCGGGTGGTCTGTTCGGAGCGGGGTATCCAGACCATCATTTCGCCCTGTCCGCGATTTGCCCAGGCATAGTAGGGAATGGCGGTCAGCGTCTTTTCTTCGATGATGATTTCGTTGTCGGCTGTCCGTTTGGCGCTTTGACCGCTTGCCTGCAACTGTCGGATGCCGTTGAGTTTGTCGGGAATGAATGTGTCCGTGACGGCGGCATTGTCGCCGAGGACGGAGTTCAGGACTTTGTCGTCATTGTCGGCTCCTTCAAGGCAATAGACAAGGGGGCCTCTTTGGAGAGCAATCTTTCCGGCGTCGTCCTTCACGCGGTTGTCGGCTGTGATGCGCTGTATGTTCATCGGAAACAGGATGCTTATCCCGTCGCCTTTTTCCCATTTGCGGGACAGAACCGCGTAGCCGTTTTTCTCGTTGTAAACGATTTCTTTTCCGTTGATTTTGATGATGACGGGATTGCCTGTCGACGGATTCGAGACGGTGTATAAATTGCCCGGAGCAGGCTTGTTTCTTGCCCAGCCGGGTAGCCGGACCAGGATGTCAAACTGTTCTTTTTTCTGTGGCGAGACGGTTATCGTCACATTGCCTTCCCGGGGATAATCTGCCTGCTGTGACAGTTTTATCCTGTTTTTTCCCATGAGGATTTCCGTTTCGCTGCGGGCGAAGAGATTGATGTATATTTGCCGGTCTTTTTGTGCATAGAAATAACCGGCGACAGAGGGGATGAAGCGGCATATATTGCTCGGACAACATGCGCAGCCGAACCATTGGCTTCGACTGTGCTGCCCGACCGATTCCAGAGGATTGGGGTAGAAAAAGCGGTCTCCCGCCAGCGAAATGCCGGAAAGGACGCCGTTGTAGAGCGTGCGTTCCAGTATGTCGTAATATTTTGCTTCGCCGTGCAGCAGGAACAGCCGGTGGTTCCAGTAAACGTTTCCGATGGCGGCGCAGGTTTCGCAATAGGCGGACATGTTGGGGAGTTCGTAGTTTTCTCCGAAAGCTTCGCCGCTGCCGGTAGCGCCGATGCCTCCGGTGATGTAGTATTTCTTTTCTGCGACGTTCGTCCAGATTTTGTCGATGGCGTTCAGGTAGGATTTGTCGCCGGTGAGCGCCGCCACGTCAGCCATTCCCGAATACATGTAGGTGGCGCGCACGGCATGTCCCACGGCTTCGTCCTGTTCGACAACCGGTTTGTGGGTCTGACTGTATTCGCCGCTTTTCCCGTGTCCGCGAATATCGAGGAAGAATTTTGCCAGGTTGAGGTATTCCTTTTTCCCGGTGATGCGGTAGAGTTTGACCAATCCCATTTCCACAATCTGATGTCCGGGTTCGAAAGCAAGTTTTCCCGGTCCGAAATCTTCGACCAGCAAATCGGCGCTTTTTATCGCCACATCGAGCAGCGAGCGTTTGCCGGTTGCCTGATAGTGTGCCGCCGCTGCTTCGTACAGATGTCCGCAGTTGTAGAGTTCATGGCTCAGTTCAGGGTCTTTTTCCCAGCGTTTTTCTCCCAGCCACGGGTGCATTTTGTCGGGCGCGGCTGCGGTGCGGGCAGTGAAAAGATAGCCGTCGGATTCCTGCGCTTTTTGAATATAAAGAATCAGACTGTCCATGCGTGCTTCCAGCAGAGGATTGGGAAACATTTGTATCGAACAGGACATTCCTTCGATAATTTTATAAATGTCCGTATCGTCAAACGGATATTCCGTATTGAAATAGCCGGGAATCAGTTTTCCCGCTTTCTTGAAATTGTCAACACGCCCCGTAATGTAACACTGATGGAGGGCGATGGGAATCGTTACTTCCTGATTGATGCGTATGCGTGGCGCCCAAAAGTCGTCGTTCAGATGTACGGATGTGAACGGTACCGGTTGTACAGGGTAGTCATCTTTTGCGCTTTGACTTTTCACGGTCAAAACGGCAGTGAGTAGAAATATCCCGATAAAAATCAAATGTTTCATATTTTTTATAGTCGTTAGTTGCCTCTCAATTCTCAATTCTCCATTCAATGATTCCCCCCGAACAGTCATCCTGCAGTTGCGCCGTGATTTTTAATCCGGTCGTGGTAACGGGATGGAATGTAACATGGTTGTATTTGTCGGTTTCCGTACCGTAACCCGACGGATTTTGCACTTCTTTCCACGTATTGCCGGCTTTGTAGAGCAGTTTCCATGACTTTGGCGCTTTGTAACCGACGTCATAATGCTCAAAAGCGAGCCAGTAAACATCAACCGAAGAAACCGTTTCCGCTTTGTCGAACCGGTATTCCACCGATTCTTCCGTTCCTTTTTTGAGCCACCAGTAGTGATAAGGCGTATTGATGTCGGCTGATGATGTGGGCGTAATGCCGTCATTGTATCCCCAGCCGCCGATTTGTTGCGCACGGGAAGCGATGGACGGTTTTGGTTCCGGCAGGATGTACGGGTCGCTTGCCGGCATCCACACCATCAGTTGCCCTCCGCCGCGATTGTTCCAGACGTTGTATGGAATCGCCTTGAAATCGACGGTATCATTGTTTTTTACGGCTTTTCCCGTCAAGACGGTTACGCCGCCCAGCAAATCGCTGTCGAAATGTTCTTCAATCGCTGTTTCTTTCGGCACGACCATGTCGAAAAGGTACGGACTGCCGGGCTGGTCGATACTTTCCATTGCATAGAGGACCGGACCCCGTTCGATGGCGAGCAGGCCG